>DATELR010000264.1:0-7163 GCA_035276345.1 Streptosporangiaceae bacterium
TGCGGTCCTGCTCGAGGATCGGTACGGCAAGCAGCGGGCGTTCCGGTTCGGGCCTGGCGGGTTCTTGCTCGAGGGCAATCCGGTGACGCTGACCAGGCCGGCGCCAGCGCGGTCGGCTCGGGCAGATCGCACCGCGTCCGGATCCGTCGCCGCTCCGGTCGGCCCGGCCAAGGTGGCGCGGGCAAGCCGGATCTACGTGGAAGGCCGCCACGATGCCGAGCTTGTCGAGAAGATCTGGGGCGACGACCTGCGGGATGTTGGCGTTGTGGTCGAGTTCCTCGGCGGAATTGACGATCTCACGGCGATCGTGACCGAGTTCGATCCAGGGCCGGGCCGGCGGCTTGGCGTTCTTGTTGATCACCTGATCGAGGGCTCGAAGGAGAGCCGGATCGCCGCGACGGTGCGATCGCCGCACGTGCTGGTCGTCGGGCACCCGTACGTCGATGTCTGGGCAGCGGTGAAGCCCGCCGCGGTCGGAATCCGGGCCTGGCCGGAGGTCCCGCACGGCACGCCGTGGAAGGAGGGTGTGCTCCGGGCTATCGGCTGGCCCGGTGATACGGCAGCGGCGTGGCAGCGGATCCTGCGCGCCGCCCGGAGTTTCACCGACCTCGAGCCTGCCTTTCTCGGCCGGGTGGAGGAGCTGATCGACTTCGTCACCGATCCGGCCGTGACCTAGGCGGAGACCAACCCGGCCGGCCCCGTTTGGCCAGCATTCGTCGCCGTGCCGAATGATGGGTGGCGTGGCCCTGGTACATGAGGTTCCCGTAGAGACGCTGCCGGTCGCGCGGCTCGAGCCGGTGATCGGCATGGAGCGCTACCAGCGACTCACCTCGGTGGCGACGAGGATGCGGAGCGAGCTCGGCGACCGGACAATATGGAACATCAACTCCACCGCTGTGGGCGGCGGCGTGGCGGAGATGCTCCAGGTTCTCGTGGGCTACGTCGCGGACTTCGGCATCCGGATCCGATGGGACACCATCACGGGAGACCCCGAGTTCTTCGGCATCACCAAACGGCTGCACAATCAGCTGCACGGCGTCGACATGGGGGAGGCAGCCCGGCTGGGCCCTGGCGATGCTCGGCACTACGAGGAGATACTCGCCGCCAACGCCGCGGAACTGCTGACCCTGATGGAGCGCGGCGACATCGCGATCCTGCACGACCCGCAGACGGCCGGCATGACCGAGGCCCTGACCAGGGCCGGGATCAAGGTGGTGTGGCGTTGCCACGTAGGCATCGACGAGCAGAACGACATATCCCGCGCCGCGTGGGAGTTTCTCCGGCCCTACCTGGCTGCAGCGCACGGTTATGTGTTCACCAGAAAGCAATTCGCGCCGCTGTGGGTGCCGCGGAGGCGGTTGTGGGTGATCCCTCCCTCGATCGACCCTTACTCGCCGAAGAACGTTGACCTTGAGCCCAGTGACATCCGGGCCATCCTCGCGACCATCGGCGTCGCGGACGACCCAGGGGCCGGGCAGCGGGGCCACTTTCTGCGCAGCGACGGCTCCCGCGGCGTCGTGAAGCGCCCGGCGATGGTGACCGAGGAGGGCAGGCCAGGCCCGAACGACAAGGTTGTGGCGCAGGTGTCGCGGTGGGACGGGCTTAAGGACATGGCCGGGGTGATGGAGGGGTTCGCCAAGTACGTGCTGCCCGAGCCGGACACCTACCTGATTCTCGCGGGCCCGGCGGTGAGCGGCGTCACCGACGACCCGGAGGGCGCAATCGTCTTCGCGGACTGCCGTGCGCGCTGGCATCGGCTGCCGCGCGAAGCCCGCGAGAAAGTGCTACTCGTGACGCTGCCGGTCGACGATGTCGAGGAGAACGCGGCCATGGTGAACGCGATTCAGCGGCGCGCTAACGTCATCGTGCAAAAGAGCCTTGCCGAGGGGTTCGGCCTGACGGTGGCCGAGGGAATGTGGAAGGGCCGGCCCGTGATCGGCTCGGCCGTCGGCGGCATCGCCGATCAGATCGCGCCTGGCACCGGAATACTTCTGCCCGACCCGAAGGACCTGGCCGGATTCGGTGACGACGTTACGTGGCTGCTTACCCATCGCGATGAGGCCGATCGGATGGGCGCGGCCGCCAAGGAGCACGTGCGAGAGCACTTCGTTGGCGATGCCCACCTGCTGAAGTTCGCCGAGGTAGTGGAGCCGCTGATCGCGGACTAGCGGCTGTCCAGGGAGCGGGACAGCCGCTAGTGCCTACGGGCTCGGCGCCTGTTCAGGCTGGCTGAACCGCTCCATCATGATCGACTGCCCGCGGAAGTTCGGGTTCCTGCGGACCCTGCGCTCGATCGTCGACGCCGACAGCGTGTAGCCGAGGAACAGCAGCAATGACAGTGCCTGGACCAGGACGCCGACCCACACAGTGCTGAAGACGGTCAGCGTGTAGTCGTTCAGCGCGTGCAAGATCGCCGGAATGCTGACGCCGAGCAGCAGCAGCGGAATCCGGCGCCGGCGGTAGTTGATCGCCATGCCGACGAAGAAGCCCGAGACACCCGCCCAGACTGCGTGCTGGAAGCCGTCGACGAACACGCGGAAGGCGAACGACAGCACGCCGACGTCGGCCTCGCTGATCGAGTGCGCGCCGTGGATTCCGATGAGTGCGGCTGGGGTGTAGATCGACTGCTCAACGATGCCGAAGGTCAGGCCGGCGACCGTTCCCATCAGGAACCAGGTGCGCGGATCGAGCTTCTGCTTCCTGATCTGCAGCACCAGGATCGCCGCGATCAGGACCGGCAGCGCCTTGGTGATTTCCTCGTTATATCCGACAACAAGGGATCCGAGAATATTGTGGGTATTGGCGAAGTGGTCGTTGATGTAAATCGTGACGATGTGCAGCCAGACGATCGTCCAGATCACGATGCCCACGCCGACTACGACCTCGAGCTTGCCGATCTGCGGCGGCCTGATCAGGTACCAGAACGTGAGCAGCCAGAGCGGAGCGACGTACAGGCTGTAGGCCCATCCGGGGGAGCTGAGCGAGGTGGACGTGGAAAAGATCTGCAGGAAGATCAGCGGCAGCAGCGCGTAAGGAATGATCAGCAGCCGGAGGCCCTGTCGCCAGCCGCGGTCGTGCAGCCAGCTCTTGACCGGGATGAGGGTCTCGAAGAACGAGCCCATGTCCAGCTGGGATAGCGGGATTCCGGGCTGTGCCGGTCCGCCCTGGTAGCCGGGGGCACCGCCTGGGTAGCCGGCACCGCCTTGGTATCCGGGGGCGGGCGGCATTCCTGGCGGCGGGGAGCCGGCCTGGCCCTGGTAGGCCTGACCCGGCAAGCCAGGCCCTTGGTAACCCTGGCCCTGGAAGCCCTGCGCCTGATACCCCTGCCCCTGGTACGCCTGGCCTTGGTAGCCCTGCGCCGGATCGGCGTATCCCGGCTGACCGCCAGGAGCGCCCGCGTATCCCTGCTGACCGTACTCCGGCGTTCCGCCGTACTGCTGACCGCCCGCGGCATAGTCCTGCGGCTGAGCCGGGTATCCGGCGACGTCGGGCGTGGCCGGACTGGCTGCTGGTCCGGCTGCTCCAGGACTCGGCACGCCGGCGATGTTCGTGTGACCTGCCGCTCCTGCCGCCGCGAGTTCGGTTCCGCCCGGCCCGCCCGTGCCGTAGTCAGCAGCGGTGGCGAGCCGCAGCGCAGGGCCCTGCGGCGAGGCGAGGTTGATGTCTACCTGCTGGCCGACGGCGAACTGGGCGACCGGCTGGCCGGCCAGGAAGGTCGGCGCCTGACCGGAGTTCTGCCAGACCCAGCCTGAGGCCTCCCAGGACAGTTGTCCGTGCCTGCGGGACACCGTGGGGTCATTGACCACAATGTCGTTCTCTGAGCTCCGACCGATGCGGACAGTGGTCCCGGGGGCAAATGTGAAGTTCTGGCCGTTAAAAGTGACCTGTAGTGTGCTCATACGCGGTGCCCTTTCCGGGTCATCTAGGTCACGATCCTGCCATGAGCGGACACGAAGTCAATCGTCATAGGACGGATGCCAAGGCGACGTTGCGGATCGACGGTCTTGGGGCTCTCTCCGACCGGCGTCATCGTCCAGGCCTTCGTGCTGACGTTGCGCAGCACGAGGTCACCGGGACGCGCAGGGTGGTTCTCGACGACCGCAATCATGGTGTCGTGATCGCGGTTACGGCTCAGGTGATGTGGTGTGATGACGGCGCCCTGGGACAGGGCGATCGTGCCGCCCGGCAGCTCGATCAGCTTCGGCTTCGGCGGTACCTGGTTGCAGTTCCAGCAGCGCAGCCCCGGGTCATCGGGGTCGTAGAAGACCGAGGCCTGACATGAGCAGACCGAGACGCAGTCGGCGAGCCGCACCAGCGCGCGCCGCCAGACGCCCTCGGTGACCCGGCCGAGCCCTGACGGATCGCGCAGCCCGGCGGTGAACGCCCGCTCGAAGACGGTGCGGAAGAACCGCGGGTAAAGGCGCCACCAGACGCTGACCGGATCGCCGGGCCGCGGCGGGTTGGAATGGTCGTCGGGATCGAAGATGAACACCGGCTCGGTGCCGAAATGGCGCAGCGCCAGATCCGTCTCTGAACGGTGACTGGAGTCGGCCCACGAGTACGACTCGTCGGTCTTCACGCCTTCGAGCGGATGCCCGTGCATGAACAGGTAGAACAAGAACACGGCAAGCGAGTGCAGGTCGGTCAGGCTCGATGGCGGGGCCTCGCGCCTGACCACCTCGGGAGCCATGAAGCGCAGAGTTCCCCAGACGAAGACCTCGCCGCCGTCGAGACCCACGTTGTCGTTGTCGATGATCGCGACCTCGGAGGCGTCCGCGTCCACCCACAGGTTGCCGAAGCTGATGTCCCGGTAGCACAGGCCTGCCGAGTGCAGCGCCTCGAAGGCGGTGACGAGGTGCCTGCCGATGGTCGAGACGACCCGGAAGGGCGGCTGGTCGGATCGCGATACGAGCTGAGCGAAAGAGGAGAACTGCGGGTCAAGCCGGGGCATCACGTAGCCGAAACCGGACAGCTCGTCGCTGACCACGAGGTCGATTGGCCAGATGAAGTCGCGATGCGGCCGGCCACGTTCGACCAGAGCGGCGATCGACTTCCGTAGCTCGCCAGAGGGCACGTACCGGTACCACTTAACCGCGTAGGCGGCGCCGCCGATGGTCACCGAGTGCACGACGCCCTGGCCGCCTTCGCCGAGCCGCTCGCCGACGGTCACCGCCGTACCCGCGCGGACCATCCGCAGGGTCCTGCCCTGCAAAGAGATCTGCTGGTTCATCGGGAACCGGCCCCCCGTGGCGGCCACTCGGTCGTCGGCGGCTCTTCGCCAGCGTCAGCGTTGGCTGCGCCGCCGCGTTCGAGGATCACTGGCTCGCGCGCCGGGCGATGGGCGAGTTGCCGCAGCGTGATGGGCTCCGCGGCAGGCGGCGGGTCGGGAAGCTGTATGGGCACGGTGTCGGCATGCGGGACCGCGGGAATCGTCGTCTCCTCGGAACCGGAATCGGCGCCCTGCCCGCTTGTCTGCCTGGCGGTCGCAGCGGGCGAGAGCAGCAGCGCCACGGTGGTGTCGTCGGCGCTGCCGTCCGATGAGGCGCAGCGCGCCGCCCACGACGGCAGCTGGCTGGCCAGCCAGTTCACGTCCTTCTCCTTGAGCATCCTGGCCAGGTCCTGGCTGAACGCGCTCGGCCACTCCTCGACCATCTGGGCGTTGCCGTAGCCGTCGGTGGCAAGGAGCAAGGCGACGATCTGGTTTCGCTCGGCGTCGACCGCGGCGACCCTGAAGTCGGCGCGCGGGTCGGATCCGCACAAGCTGGTGGTGACCAGCCCGTCCAGCTGCGGGTCGGCAGGAACCGGCTCGATCGCGCGCCCATCGCCGCGGACGCCCACCATGTCGCCGTCGCCGATCTGAGCCAGGATCAGCCAGCCGCGCAGCATCATGGCCAGCAGCAGCGTGGAGCCGTAGGCGATGGTCGCGTCGTCACCGGCGTGCCTGTGCGTCTGCTCGGCCTCAGTGAACGGATCGGCTTTGACGTCTGCGAGTACCAGCTCCCGCCACCGGCTCACGATCGCGGGCACGAGGAACTGCTCGGTCAGCTGCGTGATCTGTTCGGCCGTGGCAGCCACGGTTCCTGCCGAGTCCTGTTGCGCGAAAATGCCGTTCGCCGACTCCAGCCGGTCGGCGAACTCCTGCGCCACCTGGCAGCCGACCCTGACCGCGGTCTTGGAACCGCGCGCGCTGCGCAGGTGCCTGGGGTGGCCGTGCCCGTCAGCGACCGCGGCGACGACGCCAGCGGCGCCCGCGCGCTCGGTTGCGACGGCGTCCTGGTTAGGTGCGTTCGCGCCGACGTGTGACGCGCCCCGCTCCGACGCGGTGAGAACGAGCCAGCCTGGAGTGCGCCCGGGCGGATCGACGTAGGCCGCCGCGGGCGTCGTGGTCACAAGATGTCCTCGAAGTAACCGGCCTGGCTGGCCTGTCCGGTGGGAACCTCTGGCTCAGAGCGCCTGCCCGGCTCGGCGATGTTGAGCTGCTCGGCGAGTGCGTTGCGGTTGACCCCGACCTCGGACATCCGTCCCACCGCGATCGAGGCGGTGACCAGCCGGTCGGCGATCTCATCGGTGCCATCGGCGACCAGGACTGGAACCTCGGGGCTGCGGAACCGGTCGAGCGGCTCGGAGTTGGCGTCCCTGCCAATCGCCACCGCCAGCCGTAGCGCGGAACGCCCGGCCGCGATCTCGAGCAGTGAAGCGAGCCCTGACTCGAAGCCACCCGGCGGGTCGGTCGGCAGCCCGTCCGTCACCAGCAGGATGGCCGGCCGGAGCGCGCGCCGTTCCAGCCGTTCCGGGGTGAGTGCTTCGGCCACGGCACGGAACGCCGGGCCCATGTTGGTGCGGCCCATCGGCATGTACTCGAGGTTCCGCCAGTGCGCGCTCAGCTGGCCCACAGGGACCGGGTCGGCGACGAACCAGTGCGGGGCCGACGCGAACGACAGGATCCTCATCAGCAATTGCGCTTGCAGTTGGTCGCGCTCCCAATCGACCAGGTGCGGCAGCATGGACCTGAGCGCGTAGTTCAGGGCCTGCATCTTCTCGCCCTTCATCGAGCCCGAGCAATCGGCCATCACGATGAAGTGCAGCGGACGTCTCGCGACACCGCCCCCCGGCATCAGCGTTTCAGTCATCGCAGGCGTCTCGCAGGCGATGCTGGCTAGCCA
>DATELR010000265.1:0-15226 GCA_035276345.1 Streptosporangiaceae bacterium
ATTGGTGAACGCGGCAAGCGGCATTGCCTGAGGGCTATCCGGCCGAATTCCGGTCAATCGCGATGCAGGACGCGAGATGGTGCCGGTGCGGGGGTGGCTCGGACCAGCCTGCTGGTCAGGCCGGCCATCCCCCGCATGGCCTACGCGAAGTTCGTTCCTGCTGTCCCGAGCCAGCACTCGCGAGCGCTATCGGCCGCGCGCCAGCATGGCGAGCAGTCCGGCGGTCGGCGGAACCGCCTGTCGTTTCACTGGTGCCTGCGCTGATCGGTGCCTCGCGGCTCGCTCAGCCATGCGGCTGCTCACTGCCAGGCGTTCCAGTGGGCGTCAGGTGCGGCCATGTCAGTGCATCGGGATCAGAACCTTGCTGATGACGTAGATCGTGGCGTTGGCGGTCTGAATGTTGCCGCAGATCACGTGGGCGTTGTTGACCTCGTAGACCGAGCCCATTTTCGCCCCCGTGAGGGTGTCTCCCTCGAGAGTCTTGAGGGTCATGCCGCTTGCAAGGTCGTGCGGCGTCACCCGGCCGCTCACGACGTGGTAACTGAGGACCTTGGCGAGTTCGGCGTGGTTGTGGAGCATCGTCGTGTCGGTCGACCGCATCGTGGCGAAGGCGCTGTTGGCGGGAGCGAACACGGTGAAAGCGTGCATGTTATTCAGATCGCCGGTCAGGCCTGCCTTGGTCACATCGGCCGCGAACGTTGTGATCAGGCGATTATGGCGGGCGGCGGTGACGACCGGCTCCATGCTCATGCTGTGGAAGCTGCCCATGCCGGTGCCCGGCACCATCGAGCAATCCGGGCCGAACGTGGCGGTCTGGGTCATCGCATGTGAGTGCGAGTGCATCGGATGAGCGCTCCCGCCTGATCCTGAGGCGGCTGGGTGTCCAGCGGGCGCGCTGGATCCGCAGCCAGCCGCCGCCAGGACAAGAACGGCGCCGGTGATGCTCGCCGTTATGAACGCGGCGCGTCGCGGCGCGCCGATGACGTTCGCTTGCATGATCTCTCCCGTCCTCGGTATTCGGGGCTCGTCATCATCGGATTCGCCGCCGCGGCGAGGTGTTATTGGTTCGGCTGGCGAACTGGGGCGCGCAATACGCGGACCAGGCCGGCGACGAATGACATGCGTGGAAACAAGGCCCGGGCGCGGTCCGCTGACCGGCAGCCACCAAGTAAGTGTTCGAGGGCCGCATCTGGCAGAGCTACTAGCCAGGACGGCCCACGGCGATCATGGTGCGTTTGAGGTGATCTACGAGCAGGTCGCGCCGACCGTCTTCGGGACGGTCCGCCGCGTCGTCCGTGATCCCTGCCTTTCTGAGGAGGTCACCCAGGAAGTCTTCATCGAGATCTGGCGGAAGGCCTCGCGATTCAACGCCGGCAAGGGCAGCCCGATCGCCTGGATTGCGATGATCGCGCACCGGCGTGCTGTTGACCGCGTACGCGCGGAGCAGAGGTCCGCGGACCGCGACCGGCGAGCCGCGTCACCGGATATCGCATATGACGAAGTCGCTGAGAGCGCTGAGCACAACCTGGACCGCGAGCGGGTCAGGCAATGCCTGAAACGGCTCACGGACCTGCAACGTGAGGTCGTCACGCTTGCCTACTACCGTGGCTACACCTATCGGGAGGTCGCAGGGCTGCTCGGAGTCCCGGCCGGGACAGTTAGCACCCGGATGCGCGACGGCTTGATCCGGCTGCGCGACTGTCTGGGGGTGGGCCGATGACCGGACGCCGGCTTCCGCCGCACACGCTGGCGGGGCCTTTTGCCATGGACGCCCTGGACCCCGCAAGCGAGCGCAGGTTCGCCAGGCATCTGACCCGGTGCAGGGAATGCGACAGCGAAGTCACCGAACTGAGAGAGGTCGCCGGACGGCTCGCGATGGCGTCCGCCGCACCGCCACCTGATGTGATCAAAGGCTCGGTCTTGCGCGTGACAAAGCGCATCCGGCAGCTGCCGCCGGTAGTCGACGGGTCCAATGGCGGCCGGCGCGGGCCGAAGACGCTCTCAGTGCGTCCCGCGCGAGCGCCGCGGCTGGCGATCGCACTGACCGCGGCCGCGGTCGTCGCGGCAGCGGCGATCTGGCTTAGCGGCCATGCAAGCGGCCATTCCCCGGCATCGCAGCTGGCCGATCCCGCCATTACCGCCGTGCTGACCGCGCCGGACGCCACGATGATCGACGCGGCCGTCAGGCCGAGCGGGAGCGCGACAGTCGTCATGTCGCTACACAAACGCCGTCTCGTCTTCGCGGCCGCTGGCTTGCGGGCGCTGCCCGCGCATCGCTGTTATGAGCTCTGGCTGGTCGGCCATGGCCGCGATCGCCCAGCTGGTTTGCTGCCGATGCCACGGCACGGAATGACGGGCCCGGTCGTCGCGGCCGGCTTGCACGCCGGAGATCGGCTCGGTCTCAGCGTCGAGCCGGCGGCGGGCTCCCGCCACCCGACATCAAGGATGATCCTGCTCATCACGCTCTGACACGCGAGAATGCGGCGGCCGTGAACGCAGCTATGGCCGTCGCTGCCAGTAACGTGTCCAACGTGGCAAGTAGTCAAGCAGACCGGAAAGTGACGAAGACCGAGGCACGCTTGGCCGATGGGCGGGAGATCGTCTACTTCGACGAATCAGACGACGCCGACAGGGCTTTGCGGGATACCAGGGATCTCCCTGCCTCCATGCCGGTGCCGACCATCCGCTACGACGCGCGACTCGACGAGTGGGTCGGCATGTCGGACCACCGGCAGGACCGGACCTACCTGCCTCCGGACGAACAGTGCCCGCTATGCCCTTCGACATCGCAGCGGGCTACAGAAATTCCGGCAACGTCCTATGACGTGGTCGTGTTCGAGAACCGTTTCCCGGCGTTCGCGGCGTTGCCAACCGGCCAGGAGCATGGCGAAGAACATGACCGGTCCCGTGAGCGTTCAGGCGACGGGCGTTGCGAAGTCGTGTGCTTCACTGCGGACCACGACTCTTCCTTCTCAGCGTTGACACCCCGCCGGGTCGGCACCGTCATCGAGGCCTGGTCCGATCGCACGTCGACGTTGTCAGCCCTGCCGCATGTGGAACAGGTCGTCTGCTTCGAGAATCGCGGCACGGAGATCGGTGTCACCTTGTCCCACCCGCACGGCCAGATCTACGCGTATCCGTTCCTGCCGGCGGCGACGAAACAAATGCTCACCGCGGCGCGGGCGCATCGCGGGCGCACCTGGCGGAATCTGTTTGCTGACGTGCTCGCCGCCGAACAGGAATCTGAGGAACGGCTCGTTGTCCGCGGCGAGGAATGGACAGCGTTCGTTCCATTCGCGGCGCGGTGGCCGCTGGAAGTACACCTGTACCCGCACCGGCAAGTGCCGGACCTGCCATCGCTAACCGACGCCGAACGTGCCGAGCTCGCCGAGGTCTATCTGGATGTGCTGCGCCGGATGGAAGCAGTCTTTGATGACACGCTTCCTTACATTGCCGCCTGGCACCAGGCGCCCGTGCGGATCGACCGCGACCTGGCCTATCTGCATCTGCAGGTGTTCTCGATCAGGCGGGCGGCCGGAAAGCTGAAGTACCTTGCGGGCTCCGAGTCGGCGATGGGCGCTTTCCTTAATGACGTCAGCCCGGAGACCGCCGCGAGGATGCTCCGCGACGCCGGATGACGTCGCTCCGCTCCGCCGCTAGCGGATGATGGAGATCAGGCTGAGAGCTGCGGCACCCAGAGCCTGATCTCCCGAAATGGTGGCCCGGGCGCAGGCGTCAGGGACGCCGATGCCACGTGTCGCGACGCGCCACAGCGTGTCGGAGGAGACAACCACTTTCGCGTGAGCCGCCTCCCTGGCCGGGCCGCGGCTGATCGCCCAGCCGGTCTCGCCGAGCCTTGTGTTCCAGGTGCCGCCGCCGGGGCCAGAGACCGTGATCTCGACGCCACTGCCCGGATCCGCCGGAACGTCGCGCAGCGCGTAGGGCACGGCCCTGAGGAACGCGTCGATAACGGGGGCTGTCAGTCTTTCCTCGTTCGCACCAGGCCGCGCGACGGCGTCGCGGATCTGTTGCTGGTGCACCCAGAACTCGCTGTACTCGCGTGCGATGTCGAGCCAGACCGGAGCTGATACCCCGGGCGCGGCCCAGGAGACCGCCTCGCCGAGCTGATCGAGGTCCATGTTCACCCAGAGGAGATCCAGCTGTGGGCCCAGATGGTCAATCAGGTCAATCAGGATTTGCGGACTCCAGGCCGCCGCAACATCGACGAATTCCTGGTTTAGCCGGTGCAGAAAGGCCGGGAGGTCCTCGCCTGGACGTGGTCCCTGGGAAAGGTACCCGTCGCGCGTGCGCGCCAGCTTGCGCAGGTAGTCGTGCGCGATGTGGGCCACGATGTCGTGCACAGACCAGTCAGGGCAGACGGTGGCCCGCTGCCAGTCCCCGCCGTCCAGGCTGCGGAGCAAGCTGATGAGCTCGGCCCGTTCCAGCGGGAAAAGCGGCCTGGCATCGATCGGCGGTCCGGCCCAGGTCCAGTCCATGACAGCGTCACAGGCCGAACAGGAAACGGCAGGGATCGAATCCGCTGACGTCGATGTTCCTGCCCAGATCGCCTGCCAGCCAGTCCGAGCGCGGCAGCCGCATATGCACCATAACGTCGGCGCGATCATCGCGGGCGTGCAGGGTCTCGCCGTTGGGCCGGTAACCGAGGGCGCGGGAGACGCCGAGCGAGGCGTGGTTGTCATGCCAGGCGGAGGTGATCGCCGCGGCTGCTTCCATCGGGCCGAAGGCGAGCGCCAGCACCGCGCGCCGCATCTGCTTGCCGAAGCCTCTCCCTCTCACCGATGCGATCAGGAAGGACGACGTATCAACCGTTCGCAAGAGCGGGAAGTCGTTTCCTTCAAGTTCCTGGAACCCGACGATGTCCTCGCCGGCCAGGACGACGAAGCCGAGGCGCCAGGCCGAAGGCCGCCAGGTCCCGAACGATTTCCAGTAGCCCTGGTGGGTGATGATGCCCCTGCTCCGGTGCTCGTCGCTGATCGCGTAGCGGGTGGCGGCAGGATCAAGCTCCTGGTCCGCAGGCAGCAAGTCGGAAACCATTCCGAGGTCAGCCTCGCGCATGGGGCGGAGCAGCAGGTCAGGGGTCGTGATTCGGAGTCCGAACAGCGGCCAGTAGGCGGAGGTCACCAGGCGACGGTAGGAGAGCGGCGCGACGGCCGCAACCTGATATGGGGCGCGTGGCCCTAGACGTTCGAACTGATCCGACCTCCGTCGATCTGGTACACGGCGCCAGTGATGTAGGCCGCATTCGCTGAGGCAAGGAATGCAACAAGGTGACCGAGTTCCATCGGATCTCCGAGCCGCCCAACCGGGATCGACGTGGCGGTGGCCGCGAACTGAGCCTCGATCTGGGCGCGCTCGTCGGGCGTCTTGTCGTCTAGGCCCGGGCTGATCCGAGAGGTGAGGAAGGACCCCGGTAGGACGAGGTTGATCGTGATGCCGTCCCTGGCAAGGTCCGGCATGATCGCTTTCGCCAGCCCGGCTATGCCGGGCCTGATCCCGTTCGACAAGTCGATGCCCTCGACCGGCTGCTTCACCGACGTGGACTGGATACCGATGATGCGGCCCCAGCGCTTCTCGCGCATGAAGGGGGTCACCGCGCGGATGAAGCGGACGAAGTTCAGCGTCACCACCTCGAAGCCTCGCACCCAGTCGTCGTCCGTGAAGTCACCGAACCTGCCGAGCGCGGGACCGCCTGAATTGTTGACCAGGATGTCGACGCCGCCGAACCGGTCAGCGGTTGCCGCCACGACGCTGCTGATCCCTGCCGCGGTCGACAGGTCGGCTGGCTGGGCGAGCACCTCGGCGCCCGTGGCCTCGCGGATTTCCTGCGCAGTCGCCTGCAGCCGCTCTTGGGAGCGCGCGCAGATCGCGATCCGCGCGCCCTCTGCCGCGAGTGCCATGGCCGAGGCCTTGCCCAGGCCCGTGCTCGCCGCGGCGATGAGCGCCACCTTGCCGTCCAGCCCTAGATTCATGAATTGTCTCCCGGTCGATTATTGGCAAAAACTGAACCATCGTCTGCCCTCACACGTGAACCCATTGGGTGCGCCGTACGTGGACGGGTGCGGGCGCTTTTGGTGTCCCTGATCACCGACTTCCGGTGCAAGGAGGATCCGAATGTCGCGATTTGCCAAAAACCCATCGAGTAGTGACCGGCGCGGTCTGTGGCCAGTGGCCATTTGCACAGCGGTTGGGGCCATGGCATACGGGATGGTACCGGCAACTGCGGGGACGCAGCCTGGCGGATACCGTCAGATCAATCTCGTGTCTGACCAACACGGCAAGGCGAATCTAACCGATCACGACCTGGTTAACGCATGGGGCCTGGCCGCGTCGCCTGGCACGAACGCGAAGCCAGGGACGCCGCTGTGGGTTGCCGACAACGGCTCAGACAAGGCGACGTTGTACCAGGGCAAGAGCGCGACCGCAGTGAGTAAGGTCGGGCTCGTTGTTCACGTAACCGGCGCGGCGCCGACCGGGCAGGTCTTTAACGCCGACCAGTCCGCGTTCATGGTCAAGGACAAGATGGGCCACTCCGGATCGGCGGTCTTCTTGTTCGACACGGAGAACGGCACCATCGACGGCTGGAGCCCAGGCGTCAACCCGAGCGGGCCAAGTCCTTCCGTCGTCACCGAGGTCGCCAGGAACAACGGTGCCAATGCCGTGTACAAGGGCCTCGCGATCGCCACGTCGGGAGGCAAGCCGTTCCTGTACGCCACGAACTTCAGGTCCGGCCGGATCGAGGCCTACAACGCCAGGTTCAAGCCGGTCGAGCTGCCTGGCGGCCTGTTCGTTGATCCGCGCATGCCGGCCGGATACGGGCCGTTCGGCATCGCCGAGATCATGGGCAAGCTTTACGTGACCTTCGCCAAGCAGGACGCGACGCTGCACGATGACGTCGCCGGACGCGGGCACGGGTTCGTTGACGTCTTCACCAACTCAGGCAAGTTCGTCCGCAGGCTCGTCACTCGCGGCGCGCTCGACTCGCCGTGGGGGCTGGCGCTCGCGCCGCGTAGCTTCGGCCGTTTCGGTGGCGCCCTGCTGGTCGGCAACTTCGGCAACGGCCACATCAATGCCTACGATCCGGTCACCGGAAAGCAGCTTGGCCAGTTGCGGAGGTCAAATGGCAGGCCGATTGTCATCGACGGGCTCTGGGGCCTCCGGTTCGGCAACGGCACCGCCGCCAAGACCGGCGAGCTGCTGTTTTCTGCCGGTCCAGATCATGAGTCGCATGGCCTGCTCGGCAAGATCGTCGTGAGCCGCTGATAAGCCCTTTCCCCCCTGATGGCCCGCCGGCAGGCAATGGCGCCTCCGGCGGGCCATCCCTGTCGCGGCAGTTGTGCCGCATACATGATCAGTTCAGGACGTCACTCCGGTAGCCGCTGCCGGCCGCGACGCCCGGCTCGGCGAACCACTCCGTGCCGAGCAGCAGGGCAAAGACCGGGACCGGAAGCCTAGCCAGCAACCAGAAGATTCGTCCAGCGCGAGCGCCCGACGCCGGCCAGGCCTGCGACGCGTGGGCAGCGAGCGCCGCTTGCTTCTGCGCCGCGTACCCCCGGACATCCACCCGGTGCGTGAGCTGCGACCGCGGCGTGCCGAATCCGCGCGCTGCCGCCACGTCGAATCCGACAAAGAACCGCAGCGGCCGCTGCGCCCGGCTGATCGCAACAGCCTGCTCGCGGGGCCTGGTCGCCTCGAGCACCCGGACGCCGGTCATCTTGGCCGTGAGCAAGCCGACATGGTGAACCTGGACGTGATCACGGTGCCCGTACCCGCCGGCCTGGTCATAGCTGAGCAGCAGGTCGGCATTCTCTTCGCGCAAGATGGCCGCGAGTTTGCCCGCGGCCTCGTTCGCGTCAGCTCGCGCGAACCGCTGCCGGTCCGGCGGGTCAGGGTAGAACTCCGACCCGTATCCGCTGTCCGCGTAGCCCAGGTGCGCGACCCTGGCCGCGCCCAGTACACGGGCGCTGGCCCGTAGCTCTTCGAGCCTGCTAAGGTGCTGGCTCACCGAATCCGCCGGTCCCATGATCCCGTCCGTGGCGACCACCAGGACTACTCTGTGCCCTTCGGCGGCGAGCATGGCGATCGTTCCGCCTGTCAATAGCGCCTCGTCGTCAGGATGTGCGTTCAGGCAAACGATCGTGGCCATACGGCCATCGTGACAGGCTCAAGCCGAAAGGCGGCCCTGGATGCGAACAACGAGCGATGGCGTTATCAATCGCGAAAGTACGCGAAGGAGGGGTCAACGATGACCGGAGACCTTGCGGCACGAGCGGTGACGGGTGGCCTCGGCCGGGGTCCGCGCGGGCAACTGACCACCTTATGGACCGGAGCTGAGGCGTGCGCGATCCCGCGCTGCCGTAACCAGGTTGATCCGTCTCGGCTGATGTGCCGGACGCATTGGTACCTGGTGCCGAAGGAGCTGCGCGACGACGTGTGGGCTACCTGGCGATCAGGCGACGGAGCATTCAGCAAAGTGCACCAGGACGCGGTGCGGATGGCCGTGGCCGCCGTGGTGCACGTGGCCGGCAAGCTGGCCGGTTAACCCACCGGGTCGGCTGCGTCCGGTGAGTCCGGTTGCTGACCGGCCTGGAAGTTAAAACGCTCGGCCAGACCGCTTTCGCGCAGGTGCGACGCCAGCTGGGCCGGCACGCTCGCCAGGAGCATGCTGGCCGCCCTGCTTTTCTCCACTCTGTCTTGCGCCCTGAGCAGACCAGCCAGGCCGAACGCATCCCAGAATGTCAGGCCTGCGAGGTCGATAACGATGACGGCGGCCTGCTCCTTCGAGAGCAGCCGCTCGATTGCTCCGGTGAGCTCATCGGCAGAGTTGAGGTCGAGCTGCCCGGCGACCTGCAGCGCGGTTGAGGCGCCTCGATGGTGCTCGGCGAGCGTGAACGGCCGCACGGCGGCGACCGGGCTGAGCGCGAAACTGATGGTCACCGCGGAGCCCCAGCGCCCGGGATGCGGGCTAAAGCTGTCAGCTAGCTGGCGGACGAGCCATAGACCGTGACCTGGTTCGATTCGCCACGCCGGTGCAGTGCCATCTGCTCGCTCACCGTGACCATCGTCGCTGACCTGGCAGTGCAGCATCTGGCCGTGCTGCCAGATCCTCAGCCTGCCCTTGCCGCTGCCGTGCCGTACGACATTGGCGGCCAGCTCATGCGCGGCGATGACGAGGTCGTCGGCCCGACGGGCCGGCAGGCCGGCGCGAAGTGCGTGCGCGGCCACCGATGCACGCAGCTGATACAGCGAATCGCCGACCAGCGACTGATCAAAAATGATCTCGGTGCCGCGACCTGAGAGCGTTCCGAAATGAGGCGGGTTCGCCCGGGCAGGTCCGTCCGGCTGGAAACCGGAACGCCCGTCACTGGTCATCAACGGCCACCAGGCTGATGCTGCTCACGTCGGTTGCGCCGAAGGCCGCGAACCGGTCCGCGACTCCAGGCTGGCACTGAAGGATGGCCTTTCTCGTGGCGGGCAGGCTCTTGGCCAGATTCACGATCATGCGCATGCACGGCACGTCGATGAAAGACAGGTCGGCCATGTTTATCGTGATATCACCGGATAGCCGCAGCGCTTCTGCCAGCGCCAGGGCGAGTGGCTCCTCCGCTTGGTAGTCGATCTCGCCCGCTAGGCGGATTCCAGGGGGCGCGTACTGGCGGCAGATCCTTAGCTTCGCGTCCGCATGGTAGGTGGCCGCGGCCACCGACCTGTCATGCCGGCCGGCTACCGACGCTAGCGTGACCGGATCGAACCGTTCCCGATCGTACTGGCAGAGTACTGAAGCAGCCGCCGCGTCCCCGAGCACCGTGCCGATGGCCTCCTCGAAGTCGGGAAGCTGCTCCACGCCGGTTATCGGCCGCAGCGCCCAGCTCATGTCCAGCGCTACCCGCAAGCCGGGGAACCCTTCGTCAAGGCATCGGCTCATTTGCTCGTGCAGCCAGCTGATCGCATGCCCTGCCGCGAAGGTCTGCCCGGACAGGAGGTAGTTCTCGCAGGCCATCGCGGACATCTGGCCAGCGGCGAGCGCCGGCTCAACCGCGATCCCGCGCCTTGCCAGCTGAGCCACAGCCAGACCGGGTGCCGAGTCGCTCAGCCACACGACCTTCAGCCCGCTGGAAAGCCCGTCCCTGACGTACGCCGCGGTGAGGTCGAGAAGCTCTTCGGGATCGCCGAACGTCAGGCACGCGTGGTCGTTGACAGCCAGGTCAGTGATCTGCGTGTCAGAGCTGACCGTCACAAACGCCTTCCTTCCCGTGCGTCACACCCCGCGCGAGCCGAAGTGAGCTGCGTCGGCTAACGCCTTCTACCCAGGGCAGTTGCGGTCATTCCACGATCCGCCAGCCAGATCGGGCGATCGTGAATCCAGCCCCGATACGCTCTGCCTGGTGACCCGGCAACCGATGACCGGCCGGCCGAGTCCCAACCTGCCATTCTGCATGTGCCAGCGCTAGGGAAGGAGCGACATGACGCTGCTGCTGCCTGAGGCCGACGGGGTCGCGGACTTCGTCGCACGGCGCCTTCCTGGCTCTCAAGTGCTCAGGTATGGCGAAGGGCACGGCCGGGCGCTTGAGGACGTGACGTTCTATTGCCTGCCTTACATGGGCGACTCGGCCAGCATCACGCTGATCGGCAGCATGCCGCGGCTTGCCGTAGTCCAGAGCCTGAGCAGCGGCGTCGACGAGGTGCTCGGGGCCGTTCCCGCGGGCGTGACGTTGTGCAACGGGCATGGACTGGGGCACGAAGAAGGCACCGCCGAGCTCGCGGTCGCGCTGGTCCTCGCCAGCCTTCGTCAGATCCCCAGGTTCGCGGCCGAGCAATCGCGAAGGGCATGGTCGCACGTACGGACCGAGTCGCTTGACGGCAAGCGCGTGCTGCTGGTGGGGTACGGGCCGATCGGCCTGGCGATCGAGCGGAGGCTGGCGCCATTCGGCGCGATGGTCAGCCGGATATCACGGACTCCCCGTCCGGGAGTCAGCGGTCTCGCCGAACTGGGAGCGCTCGCGACAGCGGCGGACATCCTGGTGGTTTGCATCGCGCTGCACCCCGCGACCCGCGGGCTGATCAGCGCGCCCATCCTGGCAGCCCTGCCCGACCAGGCGCTGGTGGTCAACGTCGCAAGGGGACAGGTCGTCGACGCGGGGGCTCTTGCTGACGAGCTGGCGTCCGGCCGGCTCCGCGCCGCGCTCGACGTCACCGATCCCGAGCCACTGCCGGCAGGCCGGCCGGAGTGGGGGTTGCGGAATGTTCTCATCACGCCGCATATCGGCGGCGACACCGAGGTATTCGCTGCGCGTGCCCCGGAATTCGTGGCCGACCAAGCCGCCAGGCATCTCGCGGGCGAGCCGTTGCTGAATGTCGTCCGCCCGGCATTTATGTGAGCAAAGAGTGAACAACAGACATCTCGGTGCATGCCAGGACGCAATCTGGACGGGGTGGTGGCAGTGAGGCAGACTGCTCCCAACGGTTGACAAGCCAGCCGCGGTCTGCGGCTGGCATGCCCGCCTACAGCTTGGGATCGCGGTGATCCAGGAGTTCCAGTTGGCGCTGCCTTTCCTGCGGACCAGCAAGGGCGACAACGAGTCGCACCTGGCTGAGTCAGACGCGGCCGGCCGCGATCACGACGACCAGATGGTTTCTCGCCGTCACGGCGGGGCAGAGGGGACCAGCACTCGGAGGCCGGCCGTCGGCCAGAGAGCTTGGAGCCCCCACATGATCGCTTCCGATATTGCGTCCTCCGACGCCGAACCGGGCTGGGAAGCGGGCGACAAAGGCTGGCCTGAGGCGCCCGACGGAGAGGACCACGGTCCTGCCGATGACGAGGCGCTGCGTTCTCACGCATACCGTCAGCTGTGGAGCCCACCTGGGCACAGGTCCGGCCCGCGTCAGGCCATCGGGCAGCCCTACGTCTGGGACGGCGGACGGTTCGACCTGGAGACTCATCCCGTCGTTGACGACGAGGAGTCCGACGCGGCCCGCAAGTCCGGTCAGCTAGAGCCGATGCAGCGGCCGGACGTAGATGCGCTCACCGGGCCTACGCCCTTCACTGAGCGTGCCGTCATCGGCGACTATCTCCGCGAACTCGCGGCGTGGTGTCAGATCGGGACGTGCATCGCCAGGCACACCGACATGACCGCTCTCGGCGAGGTCGACATCAGGAACAAGGCGGTAGCGGCCGGCTGGTGCGTTGACCTGTTCGGCCGGCTCATCTGCCCCTCATGTCAGCAGCGCGACCCAGTTTGGAGTGCGCGCCCTCTTCTCGTCAGGGATAGACCAGGCGACCTGGTCACGATGAATGCCGACGCGCAGATCGGTCGGCACCGCCGCGCGCGCTGGCCGACGCCGAAGGGCGTTGACCCAGTGCCGTAAGCCTGCAAGGCCGCCCGGCACGGGTCTTGGGTTCCCGCGGTGCCGCGGCCTTGGTAGCGGCGGCAGCCCGGCCAGCCAGCCGGGCAGCGCGGATAAAATTCAGGTTACGGGGCGCCTTGACGAACCAGGTCGTCCATCATTCTTGATGCAACACCTTGCTAAGGCGGTGCTAGCTGTTGCTTGAGAACGAGCGCCGCCCGGATTACCGGGTTGTGGCGGCGGGGGAGCTGATGCCCGACCTCGAAGAGAAGCTAAGGGGCGTCCAGTCCATTACTGATCGTGCGCTCTCCGAACTTGACACGCAGGCATTGCTCGATGCGCTCGTCGAGCGGGTGCGCGAGACCCTGCAGGTAGATACCGCGGCCGTGCTGCTGCTCGATCATCCCTCCGGCCAGCTGGTCGCCACGGCGGCGAGCGGGCTTGAGGAGGAGGTACGGCAAGGAGTCAGGATCTACCTCGGCCAGGGGTTCGCCGGGCGGATCGCGGCTCAGGGTGCCCCGGTCGTGCTCGACGAGGTGGACCACACGAAGGTGGTCAACCCGATCCTGCTTTCCAAGGGCATCAGATCGCTCATGGGGGCTCCGCTGATCGCCAACGGGGTCGTGATCGGCGTCCTGCACGTCGGCACGCTGGCGCCACGCAAGTTCACCAGCGATGACGTTGACCTGCTCCAGCTAGCTGCGGACCGGGCCGCGCTCGCGGTCCAGGCGGTCCAGGCGCAGCTGGACCGGGCAGCCGCGTCGGCCCTGCAGCGGAGCCTGCTGCCATCGGATCTGCCTGCGGTGCCAGGGCTTTCGATGGCCGCACGCTACGTTGCCGGCACCGGAAATGTCGGCGGCGATTGGTACGACGTCTTCGTGCTGCCGTCAGGCGAACTGTGCGCCGTGATCGGGGATGTCGCGGGCAGCGGGCTGCGGGCGGCGGCGATCATGGGCCGGGTCAGGAGCGCCCTGCGCGCGTACGCGCTCGAGAGTAGCGATCCAGCAGAGATACTCGGGCGGCTCGAAAGGAAGGTCCGATACTTCGAGCCCGACGCGATGGTCACGGTGCTATGCGCCGTCTTCAGCCATTCACTCGATGAGGTGCGCATCGCCAGCGCTGGCCATCTGCCTCCCGTTCTGGTCCGCCCGGGAGAGGCAGCAGCGCCCGCAACGATCGTGTCCGATCTGCTGATCGGCGTTCCGGAGGTGCGGGCAAGGCACGTCACCAGTGTCGATTTCCCGGTGGGTGCCACCCTGTGCCTGTATACCGATGGCCTGGTCGAGCGGCGCGACCAGTCAATCGACTACGGCATTAGCAAGCTCTGCGCCGCGGTGCCCATCGGCGACCCGGAGGTCGCATGCGCATGCGTGATGGCGGCGATGGCAGACGGCGACCCGCGAACTGACGATGTCGCCCTGCTTGTCATCCGGCATGAGCCGGGCGAGCAATGGGCTCCGCACGCGCAGCCAGGAGGCATTTAGTGACGGCGGCAGACTTCACCGTGCACTGGTCCGGCCGGCATGTCGTCGTCACGATGCCCGCCGAGATCGACATCACCAACTCCGCCAGCGTGGACAGCGTGCTCACTGGCGTTGCGGCGCAGCATCCCGACGTCATCACCGCAGACATGACGCGCACCGTCTTCTGCGACTCGAGCGGCATTCACGCGCTAGCCAGGGCGCACCGGCGCGCGGCCTCCAACGGCGGAGAGCTCCGCCTGGCCGTCGGCTCGTCACCCGCCATGCGCGTCTTGCAGCTCACCGGTCTTGATCAGGTACTGGCCATCTATTCCGAAGTGACTCAGTCGCTGGCCGCCTCGCCCGGCGAAACCTCAGCGGACGCCTGAAGGCGCGGCGCCCCCTGGCTCGGGTGCTGATGCTCTATCGTGCGCATGACGCCGGCCTAACTGGGTAGGCGGCGGTCTTGCGCGCGAGAACGATCGTGACACTGGAGGGGCCAGGAATCTGCTTCTTAGTGATAAGAGCGGTATGCGAGCAATGGACAGCCGCCAATGACTGAGGATGCGCCGCGTCAGACGGAGGAGCGGCGGCAGGAGACCGCGTCCCACCTTCAGGTAGTCCCCGCCGCACTCATCGCCCAGTTGCAGCGTGCCCTGCTGCCCGCGATATTGCCGGTCCTGCCGCGAGCGGTGATCGGCGCCCGGTATCAGGTGGCCAGCGACAGCGACGCCGCAGGCGGCGGCTGGTTTGACGCGATCGCCCTCCGCGACGGAACGGTAGCCATGGTTGTCGGCGATGTCGCAGGGACCGGAACTCGCGCCGCTGCCGCGATGGGCCAGCTGCGAGCTGTGCTCGGCGATCAGCTGGTCACCCACGCGGACCTGGACGTTGCGCTGCGCAGGGCCGACGCCATCGCTGAGCGGACACCGGAGCTGCTCGCCGCGACCATGGTCGCCGCCCAGCTCAGTCCCGCAGAAGGCTGGCTGCGGTACGTCACCTGCGGGCACCCGCCGCCGCTGCTGATCGGCCCGGACGGCGGTACCAGGTTCCTTGCCGGGACCGGTACCGGTCCGCTCGGCACCGGCTCGCCGATGCTGGCGAGGACAACGCCGGTTGAGCCAGGGGACTGCCTGCTGCTGTATGCCGCCGGCCTGGTCCAGCGCAGGGGGAGCACGGTCACGAAGGGCATGCAAGAGCTCGCGATGGCCGCGGGGGCAGCGGTAGCCACGCAGGAGCAGGATCCCGGCCGGGCCGGTGAACAGCTGAGCACTTTCGATCCTGACCGGCTGTGCGGCAATGTCGTTGAGCTGATGGAGCATGGCGCCGGACATGCTGACGACATCACGGCCATGGCGGTGCGACTGAGGCCAGCGCCGGTCGTCCCGTTGTCCTTGTTGCTT
>DATELR010000266.1:0-9667 GCA_035276345.1 Streptosporangiaceae bacterium
CGACTGGCTGCTCGCTGCACCCGGTGCCGGATCGCTCGCGTCGAGGATCGCCTGGCAAGTCACGCCGCCGTTCGCGCGCGCCGTGCTGCGGTTCCTGGCCAGGAAACACCATCCCAACTGGCAGGTATGGGGTCATGCTCGCTGGGATAACGGACCGCTCTGGCGCACGTTCCTCGCAGAGCAGAAGGCTCTCGTCCGCGAGGCGCCCGAGTTCGAGGGCTTGGCCGCATCGATCAGGGCTCCGGCCCTTGTTGTCACCGATCCGCGAGATCAGATGGTCCCGGTCAAGACAGCTGAGGCGCTCGTCCGGGTGCTGCCCGATGCCCGCCTGCACCTGATCAAGGGTGCGGGACATCACCTGCCGCTGTGTGCGCCTGAAGAGGTCGCCAGCATGATCGCGATGTTCCTGGACACGGCCGAGGTCGAGCCGGCGGGCTAGAGCGGACGGACCTGCTCGGCTTGGGGGCCCTTGGCGCCCTGTGCGGGTGTGAATTCGACCCGCTGGTTCTCCTCCAGGCTGCGGAACCCGTCGGTGAGGATCGCGGTGTGGTGTACGAAGATGTCCGAGCCGCCGTCATCTGGTGCGATGAAGCCGTAGCCCTTACTGGAGTTGAACCACTTAACGGTGCCCTGAGGCATGAACTTGCTCCTAGCTAGCGATAACAAAGCCATCTAACACCATTGCCAGGACCACTGTGGGCGACGATGCGGTTACGTTCCTGGTCAGGACCCATCGTCCCGATTCAGGGCAGGCGCTCGGCATACAGGGCATCGACCCGGTACGGCACGCCGACCGTTTCCTGGCCGCGCGTTTCAGGGTGCTCGCGCAGGATCGACCTGACCTCTTCGAGCACCGCCTGCTGCCGATCGGCGGGCAGCACGGCGACGTGACTGACGCTGCGAACCCGGTCAACGACGTCCTCGTGCGAGCAGGACTGTACGTGGTGGAAGATGGCCTTCACCCATTCGGACCATTGCCCGGTGGCGACGACCTCGGATCGTTCAGCCCTGGTAGTGCCATCGATGCACTCGCGCCAGGGAGCGGCCTTCTCGACTCGGTCCACGACGGAAAAGACCGCGTCGACCCAGCCAAGGCCGCGGTCGCGCGCGTTCCAGATCAGACCGAGCCGACCTCCGGCCCGCACCACCCTGGCAAGCTCGGCGAGTGCTCGCTCTGCGTCGAACCAGTGGAACGCCTGCGCCACCACCACGGCGTCGAGGCTCGCCGCGGCAAACGGAAGAGCTTCGGCGACGCCGGCCATCGCAGGCACGCCCAGCACCCGTCTGAGGAGTTGCGCCCGCATCGCCCCGACCGGTTCCACGGCCACCAGGCTCGCGCCCGTCGCAACGAGCGGCGCCGTGAGCTTGCCGGTCCCGGCGGCGAGGTCGGCGACGCGGCGACCAGGCCGGATCGCGAGGTTGTCGGTGAGCCATCGAACTGCGTCCGGGGGATAGCTCGGCCTAGCCCTGTCGTACGTCTCCGCCTCGGCCTCGAAGCCGCGATAAGCGACCTCGTGCATCTCGGCCAGCGGCCGCTGCTCGTGTTGCATTCGCGCTCCTTGCGCTTTCCACCCGGCGTAAGTCTCGCCGGCTGGCTCGGGCTGTCCCAATTCGGCGCCATCTGTCGCGAGCGGGCACTGTCAGGGCGCCGTGAGACGATGCGGCAATGACGGAGCAAGCGACTGAGCCGCTAACCAGGGCCGCAGCTTCGGAGGCCGTCACCGCGCTCGGCTGGCGGTTCGTGCTCGGCGTCATGCAGACGACCGTCCAGGCGAGCGGGCTGCGAGAGGCCGCCGAGCTGGCCGCGTCCGTCGCGGCGGAAGCCGGCCAGGCAGCCGATGACCGGCTGCTGGCGGACATACGTGGAACCGAGCTCATCCTGAGGGTGCAGCATCCCTCGGGCGGCATGCCAACCGCGGCCGAGACCGATCTGGTCGGGCTCCTCTCGCAGATCCTCATCGCCCGCGGGCTGAAACCGGAACCCAGAACGGCGGGCAGGTCGGTCCAGATGGTCGAGATCGCGATCGACGCCCTGGACATCCCTGCAGTCCTGCCGTTCTGGCGCGCGGTGCTCGGCTTTGTCAATGACCCAGGCAGCGACGGGCCGCCGCGAGCGATCGTGGATCCAGCCGCCCAATTTCCTGCGGTCTGGTTCCAGCAGATGACCGAGCCGCGGCCGCAGCGCAACCGGATTCACCTGGACATCTCGGTGCCACACGACCAGGCACAGCAGCGGATCGAAGCCGCCATAGCAGCGGGCGGCGTACTGGTCTCCGATGCGGAGGCTCCGGCATTCTGGGTGCTCGCCGACGCCGAAGGCAACGAGGCGTGCATCACCACCTGGCAGGGCAGGGACCCTTAGCTCACTGGATGCCTTCCGCGATGAGCTGGTCGAAGCGGCCGAGTACGTCGGGGTCGCCTGAGCGATCGAGTGGCATATCGACCGGGCGCTGCCACAGCACGCAGTCCAGGTCGCCGGCATTTCCCCGGACCGTGGCCGCTACGTCGCCGCCGCTGTCCCTGCCCGCGACCGCGATGCCGACCTGGTCGTACGACGTTCCGCTGTCGGGATCGGTGCCGGTGAACTGCCCGAGCGTGATGTGCCACGAGTCGTCGGTGTCGTTCGCCTGAAGCCGCAGCGTGCTGTCGTTTTCAGCGGCGAACCTGCCCCATGTTGGCGGGTCCCCGCCATACATGATCCGCAGCACCTCATCGACACCGTCGGCGCTGAGCGCCGGATCCATCAGCGAGCGACGCTGCCCGGCGGTGAGCTCGGCATCGACACGATGAATCAAGGCTTCATGAGCCTGACGGCGGATGATGAACCCGACCGTATGGTCGTCCGACCACGTCCATGCTGGGTCCTGCGGGCTCGCGCCGCCGAGTGCCTTGCCGAGGTCGCCGCTTGCGGTGAGATAGAAGGCCATCAGGGCCGGCCTGGCATCGGGCCTGACGGGTTTCAGCGCCTCCGAGCCATCGGCGTCGACACCCTCGCGCACGATCGTGCCCCAGAACCACTGGACCTCCCCGAGATGCCAGAGCAGGTCATCAGCGTTCCAGTCCGGGCAGGTCGGCACGCGAGCGTCCGCGGCCGCGCCGTCCAGCGCGTGGCCGAACAGGGCAGACTCGCGGGCCAGGTGCCCGAGGTAGTCGATGTTGCGCGGGTTGTACGTCGTCACGATGGGCTCCCTTGCGGCGTGTGGGGTATGAGGCCATTGTCCCGCCTACCAGTAGCCTCGGCATGATGCACACAGACTCGGTCACGATCGTGCCGATGACCGACGAGCATGCGCGGCAGGTCCTGGCGATCTACCAAGCGGGAATCGACGAGGGCGACGCTACCTTCGAGACAGTCGCTCCGGACTGGGACGAGTTCACCAGAACTCGTTTGCCCGAGCATCGGTTTGTCGCGCTTGATGCCCTGACCGGTGCGGTACTCGGCTGGGTCGCAGCTTCGCCAACCTCGCGCCGCAGCGTCTACCGCGGAGTTGTTGAGCACTCTGTTTACGTTGATCCGGCCGCGCGTGGTCGCAAGGTCGGCAGCCTCTTGCTGGCCGCGCTGATCGCTTCGACCGAAGCCGCCGGAATCTGGACCGTCCAATCGGGGATATTCCCTGAGAACACGGCGAGCATCGCGCTGCATCAGGCCGCCGGCTTCCGCATCGTCGGCACGCGCGAGCGGCTCGCCAGGCATAACGGTCGTTGGCGCGACGTCCTGCTGCTCGAACGCCGGAGCAGCACGATCTGAACATCCGGTGTGTTGGCGCTCGGTAGGAGCAGCAGGGGGGACGGGATGAACAGGTGGCTGGTGCTGGCCGGCTACGGGCTGCTCGCCGCCTGCACGCAGCTGCTGTGGCTGTCGTACGCGTTCATCGAGACGCCGACGCACCGCACGATGGGCGTGTCCGTCTCCGCCGTCGGCGATCTGGCCGCCATCTTCCCGCTGCTGTATGTCGTGTTGGCGCTGCCGTTCGGAAAATGGCTCGACCTCAGCTTCGAACGGGCTCTGGGGCTCGGGGCGATGCTGACCGGAGCGGGCGGGCTCATCAGGTTGATCGGCCCCGACTCGTTCTGGTGGGCGCTGATCGGGCAGCTGGTGATCGCCGCTGGACAACCGCTCGTACTGAACGCGATCACCAAGATCGCCGCGCGCTACTTCCCTCGCCACGAGCGAACCGCGGCCATCTCGATCGGAAGTGTGTCCCTGTACCTCGGCATTCTCGCTGCCGCCTTGAGCGCCAGGCCCTTGTTCAACAGCGGCGGCCTCCGTCTGGTTGTGCTCGTGCATGGTCTGGTCGCCGTCGTGGTCGCTGCGTGGATGCTCGCAGCTCTGCGCACGCCTCCGTCCTTCCGCGGCGATCCGTCCGTCGCGGTGACGCTGGGATGGCTGAAGCGAGACCGGTTCATCTGGGTACTGGGCGGGCTGCTGTTCGTCGGGATAGGCATCTTCAACGCGCTGGCGACGTGGCTCGAACCGATACTCGGCCATTTCCATCACGGCTCGGCGAGCGGCTATCTCTTCGCGGTTCTGACCGGCGCGGGGATCCTCGGCGCCGCAGTGCTGCCGGAAGCGGCGGCAAAACGCGACCGGCGCCGCACCATGCTCCAGGTGACCGTCGGCGTTACCGCAGTGGCTTTCGGCGCGATCGCACTCTGGCACGGCGTCGTGTTCATCGGGATCGTCCTGTTCATCGAAGGGTTCGTGCTGCTCGCGGCGCTGCCCGTCGTGCTGGACTGGTCGGAGCTGCACACCGGGCCGGAACGCGCCGGGGCCGCGGTCGGGTTCCTGCTGCTGGCCGGGAACCTCGGCGGCATTGTCCTGCTGCTGGTCGTTCAGGGTGTGATCGGCAACCCGTATGCATCGCTCGGCGTGCTTATCGCCGCCGCGCTCGCCGGGCTCATTCTGACGTCGCGACTGCCCGCACGCGTCGGAGTCATCGCTGCCCAAGGCCAGAAGACCGGCCGCTAATCAGGTCCGCCTTGCTTCTGCTTGCATCGCAGAGTAGTTTGGATTGCAAAGCTGTTGGCGAGAGCGAGGTGGCTGCGATGTCGTCAGATGACACGACGCCGGGGGAGGGCAGCGCGCAAGCTGACGCCCCGGGGACCATGCTCAGCGAGGTCAGGCGCTTGCGCAGCGAAGCACGGTCAACCAGGCACGCCTACTGGCTGCCGCTCGTGCTCTTTGGCTTGGTGATTGCGGGCAGCGCTCCGTTCTACGTGGAGCCGACCCACTCGAGCGGGTTCACGGCGATAGGAGGTGCCGCCTTCCCTGGATTCAGCCCTCTCCTTAGCGGGCAGCCAGCCGCGCTCGTCTATTGGCTCCTCGCGATTGGAGCCGGGCTGTATGTGACGAGCCTGTGGTACCGCAGGCACGGGCGGCGGGTCGGCCTGATGACGCCGGCCCGTGGATTCGTGATCGCCGGGCTCATCGCCGGCGCTCTTGTCCTCGTTCTGCCGACCGTGCAGTTCCTGCCAGGAGACCTCACCATCCGGGGCACGCTGCCATTACTGATCATCGCGGCCGCGCTGTGGGTGCTCGCGCGTGCTGAACGCAGTGCGGCTCTCGCGGTCATTGCCGCCGTCTTTACCGGAACGGCGCTGCTGGCAAGCCTCTACAACATCGAGAACGTCCTGTTCCGGCTCGGCTGGACCCCAACAGGGTCGGAATGGCGACTAACGACGTTGCCCAACATCTTGTTGCCCGCTCTGGTCCTGCTCGTTTCGGGCGCCGGCGCTTACGTGGCGCAGCGACGTCCGCGGGTGGTGGCGGCATGATGGCGGCGCATCCGACCAGGGGACTCGACGAGACCGTTCATCAGCGGCATCGGCTGGGCATTCTCACGATCACGTCGGAGGCGGACAGCGCCGACTTCGGCTACCTGCGCGATGCGCTGGAGCTAACCGCCGGCAACCTTTCCAGGCACCTGACCGTGCTCGAGGAAGCCGGCCTGGTCCAGGTGTGGAAGGGCTACGAAGGCAAGCGTCCGCGAACCTGGGTCAAAATCACCGCGGACGGCAGGGCCGCCCTGACGACCGAGATAGCGGCGCTGACCGAGCTAGTCCGGCGACACGACGCGAAGACGCCGACCTGATCCAGTTCTAGGCTGGGCAGTCGCAGCATTCGCAACAGTCGCAGCAACAGCAGCAGTCGTCGCAGAAATCGGCGCAGCGTTCCCAGCGCCGTCCGGGCCGCCGAGGGCCTGGCCCGATGTCCGGTCGGTCCGCCAAGCACCGGGCGACTTGCAGACACGGCAAGGTGCGCGGCGTCAGCCTGATCCGTCCGCTTCGCCCGGCGAAGACCCTGTCGACTGCAACGCCCACCTCGCGCATGAGCAGCGCGTCGGTCAGGGTTCGCTCATCGAGCTCCAATTCCGCGACCGCCGCCCGCAATCCGGTCAGCGCCTCGTCGCAGTGCACCCGCGCATCGTCCGTTGTCGTCCCGGTCGCTGGCAGCGGGTTGTAGAGCCCATTGGCCCGGTCAGAAGGCAGGTCCTCGACGGCGTCGAGCAGATGCACGATCCTGCCGAAGTGCATGCCAGCTTCGGCCAGCGCTTCGGTGTTGCCTGGTCGACCGGCGAGCGATGCGGTATGCGCGAACGCCGCGCTTACCGCGGTCTGCGTCGGTTCAGTGACGTCGGCCAGGCGCAGTCCGGAAGCGCGCTCGATCTCGCCCTGGCGGCCGATAGCGTCGGTCAGTATCGAAGTGTTGAAGCCGATCCCGTCGCCTGTGTTCTCGCCAGCCGCTTGCCACCGTGCCGCGACCGCTCCGGCGCCTTGTGCGACCAGTCGGCGTGCGTAAGCGCCGTCGCCGTCGGTCACGTGATCGCGGACCTTTCCCGCGGCAAGGACGAGCGAGACGCTCGCCGCCAGCCGTGCCCCCTCACCGGCCGTGTCGAGCACGTCGGCACGGCGTAGTCCTCGCAGCGCGCAAGGTCCGGCCCGCCGGTGCGGGGCGATCATCGGGTTCTGCGCCTCGGTCAGCACCGAGACCAGCAGGCCGTCGTAGTTGGTGACCAGACGTGCGCTCTGCCCGTGCAGGTCGCGCAGAGTTAGGCACAGGCCGCACAAGTGGGCCATCCACTGGCCGAAGAGCGGCCCGCGAAGCCGGTGCCGACAAGGACGGACGATGCCGAACATGGGCGCAATATCGCAGAGCGTCGCCCGCTCGGCAACGTCTTCGATCCGGGGCGCGTTAGCTGCCCGCCCTTCGAGGCATGTTTCGGCTCTGGCGCGGGCGGTACCTAGCCGCGCAATGGCACCGGCAATTGCTGGCGCCAGGCACGGCGAGCACGGAGGTCAGGGATGGACCCGACCATCAGAATCGACCCGCGCGAAAGACCAGACCAGCCAATACAAGGTCCGCCGCGGCGGCGCCGGATTGGCCGAGTCGTTGGACTGATCGTGGCAATAGTCGCGGTGTTGATCGCCGTGGTGCTGGTTCTTTCGGTTGTTCACCTGCTGCCTCAGCTGAGGAATCCGTTCGCGGAAACCACCATTGACCGCAGCTCGCCCGTGGTGCTCAAGTCGATCAGCAAGCTGAGCCGGTACGAGGCTGCCAGCGGCTCGTTCCAGGTGGTCGTCAACCTGGACCGTCAGGTGTCCTGGCTCCCATCGTTCATCGCAGGCAGCCAGACGCTATTCGTCGGACAGGGCACCGATATCGCGTTCGTCGACTTCTCCAAGCTCAAGGGCAGCGCGATCAAGGTCTCGCGCAACCGCACGGCGGTCACCGTCCGCGTGCCTCGGGCGCGGCTCGAGCCCGCGACGCTGAACGTCAAGCGTTCGTACGTGTTCGCGGAGCAGCAAGGTCTGCTGAACCGGGTCGGTGACTTCTTCTCAGGGAACCCGAACAGCCAGCACCAGGTCTACGTGCTGGCGCAGCGGAAGATCCAGCACGCCGCTCAGCACAGCGCCCTGCTCACCCAAGCTCAGCGGAACACCAGGTCCATGCTCACCGGCCTGCTGAGCTCGCTCGGATTCCGGCACATCACGGTGACCTTCGTTGCAGCCCGCGCGACATAGCACGGATTAGGTCACCCGCAAATCGGGCGTACCGGCGGTGGTGAGGGGAGTCAGGACGTGTCGGGCGGGTCTAGCGCCGGAACCTGATTCGCCTCGGCGATCTCCTCGGCCCCGTCATCCGCGGCGCGCAACGCCGCTGGCAGGCCGGGCGAGCTCGCCCCGGCCGTAATGGCGGGCTTGGCGTCCGCTGACAGGGCGCTCGCGGCCGCAGGCCGCTCCAGGTTCCGAGTCGGCGCGCCAGCAACTGACGTCGCGGGTGCGGCGGCGTTCCTGCGGACTAGTTCGGCCGACGGAGCTGGCGCACCTGGCCTCGCAGAACTACCCGGCTCGGCGTGCGCAACGCTCGTCGGCCGTGGCTGCGGCACCGTCGTCGGTTCGGAGCCGACCAGCTGCTCGGACGCCTCAGGGACGAGCGGCTCGGGTACCGAGACAGGTGGCTCGGATGCCGGCACCGGCTCAGGCTCGGGTTCAGCCAGCTTTGCGTCCAGAGCCGCGTCCTCGTACGCCTTCTGGAGCTTGGTGATTTCGGCGTCCGGGTCGCGGAACCAGTTCGTCGACCAGATCCGGTGGAACCGCCAGCCCAGCCGCTGCAGATGTTCGCCCCGCAGCCGGTCCCGGTCGCGGACGCTGCCCGATTGCCGGTAGGAGGTCCCGTCGGCCTCGATCGCCAGCAGCATCCGGTCGGCGTCGTCTGGGTGCGTGGCGGCGAAATCGACCCGGTAGCCGCCCACGCCGAATTGCGGCACGACAGTGATACCCGCCGCGGCCAGCCGGTCCCGGACGTCGGCCTCGAACGGGTTCAGCACGCCACTGCCCGACGTCGCCGCGGAGGTGCCGCCAGATCCGGCGTATTCGAGGTAATCGGCGAGCAGTTTCGCGCCCGCCTTAGTAAGCCTGTCAGGATCGACGTCCTGGCTGGAGAACGAGCTGACCAGCGTCAGGTTGTGCTTCGCCCTGGTCGCGGCCACGTTGAGCCGCCGCTCACCGCCGTCGCGCAGCAACGGTCCCCACTGGTACCGCATCCGGCCGTCCGGATGCTTGCCGTACCCGATCGACAGGATGATCGCGTCCCGCTCGTCGCCCTGCACCCGTTCCAGGTTCTTGACGAAGAACGGCTCGGCCTGGTCATCGGCGAAGAAGAATTCGAGTTCGGGCCGGTGTGCCAGGGCGTGCCGCAGCGCGGTGTCGATCCGCTCCGCGTGCTTGATCCCGAGCGCGATCACGCCAAGCGACTGGTGCGGCCTGGTCCTCGCGTGCTCGAGGATCAGCTCGACAACCTTCTCGACCTCGGCGGTGACCGATACCTCCTGGCCGGGCTCTGGAGTCTGCTGCACAACTACGTGTCGCAGGCAGTCGTCCCTGGCAACACCGGGGAACGTGGTCAGCGCACCGCCGTAGATGTGGGCGTTCGAGAACGCCACCAGGCGCTCGTCTCTGCTCCGGTAGTGCCAGGCCAGCGGCCAGGTTGGCAGCAGCGGCCTGAGCGCATCGAGCACGGACTCGAATCCAGCCCCGAACGAGACGAGCTCCTCATCGTCTGCGAAATCGTCCTCGCCGTCGCCGACTTGACGGAAGAAGTTGGTCGGCGGCAGCTGTCGGTCGTCACCGGCAACGACGATCTGGTGCCCGCGCATGATCGACGGGA
>DATELR010000267.1:0-7540 GCA_035276345.1 Streptosporangiaceae bacterium
CGTCTGGTGAGTCCGCGTTTCTCAAGGGTCTTGAGCACTCCGGTCAGCGTGCCCTTGGTCACGCCGGCCTCGTCGGCCAGATGCCTGGTCTGCTGATCGCCCCATATCCACAGCACGAAGAGCACAGTGAACGCGGCCCACGACAAGTCCTCGTCGGCGAGGATCTGCCGCTCCAGGTGATTACGGACCACATTGGCGGCCCGGTAGATGTTCGACACGGCCGCCATCGCCGTGAAATCGAGTGGCTGGCCGCCGATTCTGTCGCGGATGTCGCGCTCGGCCTGCACCAGGTCGCTGGCGCTGTCGGCGGCTAGGCGGCGTGACATGGGACGATGGTACGCGCGGTCAGCGGGAGACCAGGGCCTCGGCGCGGGCGTGCAGTTCCGGTACGTAGGCCCGCGACTCAGGTTTCATCAGCACGCTGCGCAAGATCCTGCCCTGGTCCAGGTCGGCCGTGATGTCCGGGTGGCGACGGGCGAATGCTTCGGCTCCGACGCTCAGCGTGCTGACGAACACGGGCCGGTCGTGGTCAGCCATACCATCGGCGAGCATCCGCGCAGACGCCTTGTCGATGGCCGCCATGCTGGGCGCCGCGGTGCGGGGAAAGTAGCTGACAATGTCTAGTTCCGGGCGCTGATACAGGCGCAGCCGGTCAGAGCCGTCGAGCAGGTCAGCCCAGTCCAGCGCCGCTCCCCGGCAGGCCGCGAGCACCCGGCCGAGACCGTCAGGTGAAGGTGGCAGCAGCCGGAAGGTGAGCCACAGCGCCGCTGCGGCCGCGCCGGCCCGCGAGCATTCGAGGCTGATCTCGCCGAGGTGCAGCTCGTCGGAGGTGAAGTAGGTATACGGCGAGTCGTGCGCGTAGAACCTGCCGACTCCCGGATCGGCGAACAGCACGGCCCCGCAGCCGTAAGGCTGCAGTCCGTGTTTGTGCGGGTCGACGACCACGGAATCGCAGTCGGTGATCGCCAGCCAGGGCCGTGCATCGAGGCCCGTCCTGCCTTCGCCGCCGGCCAGCAGCGTAAAGAATCCGCCGTAAGCCGCGTCCACGTGTACCCGGACGCCGTGCCTGCGAGCGATTGCCACAACGTCGTGCACCGGGTCTATCGCGCCTAGTCCCGTGGTGCCTGCTGTCGCCACGACGGTGCCGATCGTGCCGCCCGCCAGCAGATCATCGAGTGCGTCCAGGTCGATCCGGCCGGCGGCGTCGGTGCCGACCGCGGTGCCCTTGAGGCCGAGCAGGCCGCACATCCGGCCGTGCGTGTAGTGCGCCTCCGCGCTATAGGCCACGCCGCGATCGGGACGCAGCTCGCGCGCGACATACAGGGCCTCGAGGTTCGCGATCGTGCCGCTGCTGGTCAAGTGCCCGAGGTGAGTGCCATAGCCGAACATGGCTGCCAGCTCGGCGACAACCTCCTTCTCCATCTCGGACGTGACCTTGCCGCCGTCGAGCGCGTGATTGTTGGGGTTCACCAGCATGGCGGCGACGTAGCCGGCGACGGCTGCCGGATGCGGTGGCTTCAGCATCTGGCCGGCGTAGCTCGGATGAAAATACGGGTAGTTGCCGCGCATCCGGTCGGCGAACTCCCCGAACGCTGCCGTGAACCGCTCGTCGCTGATCTCGAGCGACGGGTGCGTCTCGAACGGCGGATAACTCGACTGCCAGTCATGCGCCGAATCGGTTGCGTGCTTCAGCCACTGCTGCAGGTTCATTTGCGTGCGGACACCTCTAGGCCCTGATCGGCGAGCGGATCCCGCGGAACTCCCAGTCCCCGCCGAAGGCCGTCGAGATGACCTCCTCGCTCTCGGTGGGCTGGGCGCCGTAGCCGGCGGCGACTTGCTGCGGGCCAGAGACGATGTGGTTGGTCAGCGTGCCAAGGCCGTCAACCTCGACATCGACGACGTCACCTGGTTGAACCGGCCTCGAATTGGCCGGGGTGCCAGACAGCAGCACATCGCCAGGGCAGAGCGTGATGGTCCTGGCAATGTCGGCGACCAGGTAGTGCATGTCCCAGGCCATCTCGTCGGTCGAGCCATCCTGTACCAGGTCGCCGTTCACGTAGGTGCGCAGCCGCTTGCCGTGGAAGTCCCAGCCAGTCACGAGGCCAGGACCAATCGGCGCGAGGGTATCTGACCCCTTGACCCGGAGCATCGATCCTGCGTCGGTGTCGCGGAAGTCATGCAGCCCGAAGTCGTTCCCGATCGTGTACCCGGCGATAAAGTCGCCTGCCTCAGCCGGGGACACGCCGCGGCAGGTGCGGCCGATCACGATGGCGACTTCACCCTCGTAGTTCAGGTACCTGCAATTGGCTGGCCTGATCACCGCGCCGCGATGACCGAGCAGCGCGGACACCGGCTTGTGGAAGTACGTCGGCGCTGCGGGCAGCGTGGCGCGAAATTCGGCGACCCTGCTGCGGTGGTTGAGGTGCACCGCAATGATCTTGGAAGGCGTGACGGGCGGCAAGTGCATGGCCTCGCCCGTCCTGATCCGGCGGCCATCTGCCGCGACCAGATCGTCGCCGTCGCGGCGCACCTGGACGCTGGCGCCGTCGAGCAGGATCCGCCGGTACTCCGGCATGCCGTCCTCCTAACGAGCATTCTGGCGAACCGCAGTCCAGCCGCCGGCCGGGCAGTCAAGCCAGAGGTGCATCTGCGCGGTGCCGATCGCGTTCTCATAGTCGCTGAACGGCCGCGCCGGCGCGGTCACCGCGTGCCCGCCGAGCGCTCCGATCATCATCAGGTAGTGCGCGAACTTGGCCTCGGGCCGCACCGCCAGGTACTCATCCATCGTGTCTATCACCCGGGCATGCTCGCCTGCCGTGAGCCAGCCGATCCTGGCAGCATCCGCCGTCCTGGCCTGCTCGGTCCTGATGTGCGCCGGGTCGCTTGCCTCGTGCGCCCGCAGCTCACGCAGCGGCCAGAAGGTGTGTGACAGGGCACCGGAGCCAACGAGCAGCACCCGCCGGTCGGTGGCCGCGATCGCGGCGCCGATGGCCTGGCCCGCTCGCAGGAAGTCGTCTGTGTCGCCGGTGTAGGCGGTGTTGCTGATTGACAGCCAGCGCCGGTCCAGGCCCTTGCCGAGGTAGGTCCACAAGTTCACGGTGGCGTAGTGCACGGGCAGGTACGGATCATCGATCGCAGTGATCCAGGTTGCGTGCTGGTCGGCTTGCCCCGCGACTGCGAACGCGAGCTCGGGATCTCCCCGCCAGTCATAAGGGACGCGGCACATGCCGCGCGGCAGTTCGTCGGAGGTGAACAAGCCCGCCCGCGTCTGGTGCGCCGCGATGACGAACTCGACCGTGGTGTGCCAGTGCGAATCGAGCACAAGGACCGTGTCGTAGTCGAGTGCCTCGAAGACCTCGGCGCGGAGCCGCTGCAGTCCTGGTACGAGGCTGATCTCCCTGCCTTCGTTGAGCTCCCTGCGCGACTCGGGCGGCAGCATGATGGTCGGGACGTGCGCGAGCAGGCCAGCGCCTACTACCTCACCCACAGCTCACCCACGGGTCTCAGCATTCGGGTTATCTCCTCCGGCGCGCCACCCCTGCGGGGCGTAGACGGTGTTCTTCACGTCGCAGTAGAAGTCGAAGCTCCAGTTGCCGCCCTCGCGGCCGATGCCGGACTGGCCCGCCCCGCCGAACGGAGCGCGCAGGTCCCTGACGAAGAAGCAGTTAACCCAGACCGTGCCGGCCCGGAGCTGGCCGGAGATCCGTTCAGCGCGGGCCTGATCGCCGGTGAAAAGCGTCGCAGCGAGCCCGTACCTGGTGTTGTTGGCAAGCGCCACCGCGTCGTCGTCACCGCGGAAGGTCTGCAACGTCAGGACGGGGCCGAACACTTCCTCGGTGAGGATCTCCGCGCCATGCTCCGCGCCGACCAGCAGCGTCGGCTCGTAGTACAAGCCGCCCAGGCCGGAGTTGACCGAGCCGCCCAGCAGCGGTGCGGCGCCGGCGTCAATCGCGCGGCGTACGAATCCGTCGATTCGCTCCAGATGCGCGCGGCAGATGTTCGGGCCGATGTCGGTGCCGTCTTGCCGGGGGTCGCCTTGACGCAGCCTTCCCGCCTTCTCGACGAAACGCGCGGTGAACTCGTCAGCGATGGCGGCATCGACCAGCAGCCTGGTTCCTGCGAGGCAGACCTGCCCGGCATTGTCATACTGACCGACGGCGTGGGAGACGGCCAGGTCGAGGTCGGCGTCGGCGAAGACCAGCAGAGCGGATTTTCCGCCGAGTTCCAGCGAGACCGGGGCGAGGTGAGCGCCGGCGGCGGCCGCTACCGTACGACCGGTGGCCGCTGACCCCGTGAAGGCGACCCTGGCCACGTCGGGGTGCGCGACCAGGGCCGCACCGGCCTGGCTGCCCAGTCCGTGGACCACGTTGAAGACGCCATCGGGCAGGCCGGCCGCCGCGGTGATGTCGGCGAGCACGCTGGCCGTGAGCGGCGCCCACTCGGGCGGCTTGGCGACGACGGTGTTGCCGGCGGCAAGAGCCGGGGCGATTCGCCAGGTGGCAAGCATGAGCGGCGCGTTCCACGGGGTAATGACAGCCGTAACTCCCGCAGGATCCCAGGAGACCCGTTCGCGGTGGCCAGAGATGTCCAGGCCGGTTCCGTCCAGTTTGGTGAGCCAGTCAGCGAAGAAGCGAAAGTTGTGCGCGACGCGCGGCATCACGCTGCGCCGGTGCGATCGCAGCAGCGCGCCATTGTCGGCGGTCTCGACCTGGGCGAGATCCTCGATCTGCGCGTCAATTCCGTCCGCGATTCTTCGCAGCGCCGCTGCGCGTTCGCCGGCCGGGGTCCGCGCCCACGCCGGGAACGCGTCCTGCGCCGCTTCGACAGCGGCGTCGACCTCGGCCTGGCCGCCGCTGGCGATCTCGGCTATCGGCTGCTCGTCGATGGGGGAGATGTCGGTGAAGGTCGGAGCGGAACGCACCCTGCGGCCGCCGATCCAGTGACGGGGATCCACGTCGACACCAGCAACCCGTGTCAGCTGTCCCTCGCTCATCGCCATCCTGCCGTCACCGGGCGTTCAGCCGCCCGCTGGTCGTTTGGAACCAAACACTATGAAGGCCGACCGGGGCGGTCAAGAGCCGCTGGATAGGACAGAGCCGCCGTCCCAGGTGACGCCGACCTGGCGGAAGTAGCCACCGATGATCTCGTTGACCTCGAGGTCCGCCAGTTCCTCGGTGGGCGACTCGAACAGCTCGAGCGCCGCGTCGCCGCGCCAGGCCTGGCCAGCTTCGAAGCCGGCGCTGCCGGAGGAGATCAGCTCGCTGAGCGCGTCTGGTGCACCCTTCTCAACCGACGGCATCCACCGGTGGTGCGCCATGGGGTGCGCATTGACGAAGCCATTAGCCGGGGCTTCCTCGCGGAGCGTCACGACGGCCTGTGCGAGGCGCCTGCCGCCGGCCGACAGCGTTCCGGCGAAGACTCCGCCGGGCGCGATCCTCGGTGCCGCCCGGCCGAATGGGTGCGGCCTGGTCTGGTGGATCGAACCCAGCTTCTTCGGATAGCCCTGGACAAGCCCGCGGGCCAGGGCGAAGTCCGTGTCCACCCAGATGAACAGGCAGCGCGAGTAGGTCACGCCGCTGAACGTGCACCGGACGACCACGAAACACTCGGAGTACTGCGCCCTGACCGGGTCGAGCAGCTCGTCCCCGCCGGACCCGCAGGACTGCCAGTCGGCCCAGATCAGCGCGACAGCCCCGGGGTCCTCGTCGGCAGGCTGCAACGGCGCCGGCAGCAGTCGCGCGACGTTCGCCGGATCGGTGCGGTACTCCACGGTGAGCAGGTCGCCGGAGTAGTACCAGGGCGGCGGCGGTAGGAGCGACGACTTGCCCGTCGCCGTCCGTGGATAGAAGAACCCGGTCATCTCGGTCACGTCCGCTTCCAGTCAGCCATGGTTGCCCGCCCATTGTGCAGGCAACTACGCTTTCGAGATCATTTGTTGCCGAACGTTCTTTGGTGGAGTCACAGTGCAGAACGTGCCGGGCGCCGATCACGCCACCATCAGCGAGCGGCTGCGAGCTGACTACGTGGACGTCGTGAGGGTCTCCTATCCGGATCTCATCGGCGTGGACCGCGGCCGTGACGTGCTGCTGGACGAGCTTGCCGCGGCAACGGATCATGGGCTCGCGTTCTGCCGGGCGGTCTATCACACCTCGCCGATGGGTGACGTGGTACCGGTCCAGGGCGGCCTCGAGGCCGGCCTGCCCGACATCATCGTCCGCCCTGATCTGGCCACGCTGACGCCGCTCCCGTGGGAGCCGAACGCTGCCTGGTGCCTGGGTGATGCCAGCACCCCTGATGGTCAGCCGGCGCCGGAGTCGCCGCGGGTCGTCGTGCGGCGCGTCGCTGACCAGATCGCGGGTCTCGGGTACCGGCTGATCTGCGGGCCGGAGCTTGAGTTCTTCGTCTGCGAGCGTGATGAGAACGGCGCCTGGCAGCGCTACGCGAATGACCTGGGAAATGTCTACGTGGTCGGCCGTAAGGGCGACCCGCGCGGTTTGCTGTTGCGCATGCTCAGGCTGCTGCGCGACGCGGGACTGAACGTGACGGCGGCCAATCACGAGTTCTCGCCCGGTCAGTTTGAGATCAACCTCGGCCACTCTGAGATGCAAGATGCCGCCGATCGCTCGTTCCGGCTGAAGTCGGCCGTGCAGGAGATCGCCAGGCAGCAGGACCTGCTCGCCACCTTCATGGCCAAGCCGTTCAACGACGAAGGCGGATCAGGATTCCACGTGCACGCCTCGCTGAGCGATGACGCGGGAAGCAACGTTTTCGGCGACCCGGAAGGGGCTGACGGGCTGTCGGCGGCTGGCAGGCACGCGATCGGCGGCGTGCTCAGGCATGCCAGGGCGCTCAGCGCGCTGCTGAACCCGACGATCAACTCCTACAAGCGGTTCGGGCCTGACACGCTGGCGCCGTGGCTGATCGACTGGGGGCTGGACAACAGGAGCGCGATGGTGCGGATCCCGCCTGAGCGAGGACCGGCGTCGCGGATGGAGATCCGCCTCGGCGACGCCACCGCCAACCCGTACCTCGCGATCGCGGCTGTGGGCGCAGCGGTGTATCTGGGCATCAAGGACAAGGTTGAACCTCCGGCGAAGCTCCAGGGTTACGGATACGACCCGGAAACGGCAGAGAAACTGCCGGCCCGCTTGTGCGACGCGCTCGATGCCTTTGAAGCAGATCACGAGCTCGGCGATGTGCTCGGTCCGTACTTCGTCGACTCGTTCCTTGCTTACAAGCGCAATGAGATCGAGCGGTTCGAGCGCCACGTGACCGACTGGGAGTTCCGCGAGTACGCCTACCATTTGTGAGCGCCAGGCCCTCGCGCTCCTCGGTGATCAGAAGGAGTCAGGCACGGGCTCAGCGCGAGCGATGATCTGCTGGTCAAGCCGCGGCGGTCCGGTAATGACGAGCGCGACGGCCGGCTCGGCGCTGATGACGGTGAGGCTGTGCGGCGTGTCACGGGGAACGAAGACGAAACTTCCTGGCCGCGCCGTCCACGTTTGCTCACCGCACGTCCCGGCCAGCTCGCCGGCGATCA
>DATELR010000268.1:0-10553 GCA_035276345.1 Streptosporangiaceae bacterium
TTGACCTCCTGCTCGATGAGCGCGCAGCAGTCGTCGATCACCTTCGGCTGGGTCTCAGGCGCGAGCAGGATCTCCTGAAGAGAGGCCGCTGCCGTGGTCATGTTCGTCTCCTTCTGGAGGTGGCGTTCGCTCGCTAGCTGCCGCGCGCATACCGAACGCATCGCTACGGGTGGCTGATACAGGAGCGCCATCCACACTCCGCTGATACGAAGACACCGGTTTGTCCGCCAATGACATTTGCCATGCCGTTCTGCGCGCGCCGGTTATTGCCAAGTTAGTGCCTTTCCGGGCGCTTTCCCGACCGCCCGCCGATTGATGAACGGCTCGCTATTTCGCGCCGATGATGAGCCGCTCGCGGCCGAAGATAGCCGAGGCCAGCCGCCAGCCTGCGACGTCGAGGAACAGCAACAGCACCGCGGCCGCCAACGCCAGCCTTGCCGACGGGTGGATGACGTTGTACGCGATGAGCGCCACCACGATGACCGAAGGAAGGTTGGCGAGCGTCCCGAGCTGCTGGGCGACCCGCACGTCGCTGGACCGCGTCGAGATCGCGATGCCGAGCCAGATCGACCAGATGGCCAGCAGTGGCGTGAAGGCGAGCTGGGCCAGTACATCCTGGCTCTGAAGCAACGCCGAAGCGACGGCCGGATTGGCGAGGATCGCGATCGCGAGAACGGTCAGGGCGTAGACGAAATAGGCGACCACGACGGACGGGACAAGCGCCGCCAGCGCCTTGCCAAGAACGAATTCCTGCCGGCGGATCGGCGTGCTCAGTACCGGCTCTAGCGTGCCTTGCTGACGCTCGCCGACCACCGAAAAGGCGGAGATGGTCGCCGGGACCAGTGCGGGAATGCCGAGCAGGTACAGCAGCGGGTCTTCGTGGCCCAGCGCGATCGCCGACTGCGCCGACAGCGCGAAGATGTTGATCAGGGGCGGAATCACGAAGATCAGCGGCAGGATGATCATCGTCGCAACGATGTGCCCGTTGCGCCGGTAGTCGCGCATCTCCTTGCGGAAGATCGACCTGACCCGCCGGGTGCTGATCCTTCGCGCCTTCCTGGTGCCGGTGGCGCCAGCCCGTCCCGCGATGATGCCGCGCCTGCGCTTTGAACTCGTCGTCGTGTTCATCGGCGGATCGCCTCCTCGTCCTCGTCGACCAGCTCGAGGTAGACATCCTCGAGTGAGTGCCGCGATTCGCCGACCGACCGCACGTCCGCGCCGGCCGCGACCAGCGCGCGAGTCACAGCGGGCGCTGCGACGTCGGGATCGGTAACCGCGATGATGTAGCCGTCCGCCCCGTCCGCATGCCAGCTCTCGACCGCAGGCAGTCCGCCGAAGATCGCGGCCGGATTGGCGAGCGGGGCAAGCGTCCTGACCGCAAGCGCCCTGGCGAACAGCCGCTCGCGCAGTTCCTCGGGACGCCCGATCGTTCGCAGCGTGGTGTTCAGGATCGCGACCCGGTCGCAAAGTCGTTCGGCCTCTTCCAGGCGGTGAGTCGTGAGGAAGATGGTCGTTCCCTCGCGGCCTAGCGCGGTGATCAGGTCGTGCACGTCGCGTGCCGCGACCGGATCCAGGCCAGACGTCGGCTCGTCGAGGAACAGCACCTGCGGATCGCTCAGCAACGCCCTGGCCAGAGCCACTCGCTGGCGCAGGCCCTTGGAGAGGGTGCCGCACGGATCCTTGGCGCGCTCGGTCAGATGTACCGCCTGCAGTGCATGGTCGATGCGGGCGGCCGGATCAGGGACCTCGTAGAGATCGGCGAAGCACTCGAGGTTCTCGGCCACGCTCAGCCGGAGGTACAGGCCAGGTGCCTCGGGCATGACCGCGACCCGGCGGCGGATTTCCACGCCGTTCTCCGGCGTCAGCGGGATGCCAGCCACCGTAGCCGTTCCCGAGGTCGGCGCGATCAGGGTGCTGAGCGTCCGCACGGTCGTCGTCTTGCCTGCGCCGTTCGGCCCGAGAAATCCGAAGACCTCACCTGAACCGATGTCGAAGGACACGTTCTCGAACGCGACCCGGTCGCCGAATCGCTTGCTGAGGCCGCGGACGGAGAGCGCCGTTGGTCCGCTCCGCTCGGCTTGATGGCTCATGGCCACCTCCAGGAACTGCTGCTTGAAAAACTGATATCACTATGCTAGACACGTGGTATCAAGCACGTCAATGGAGGTGGGTCATGACAGCACAGGAGCTGGACCCGGGAAGAGGCAAGATCACCAGCCAGCAAGTCACGGAACGTGAGGCGCGGTTCCTTCCAGGTCTGCCGATGCTGGTGCTCGGCATCGTCCTGCTGGCCGCTGGGATCGCAGTGCTATGGCTGTCCACCCGCGTCAGCAGCGACGCCAAGACCGGGCTGATCTGGCTCGGCGCGATTCTGCTGCTGGCCGGAGCCGGGGTCCTCAGGGGCCTGACGCCGGTGGTCCCCGGGCGCGCCCACGTCGTGCAGCTGTTCGGCAAATACCGCGGCACCATCCGCGAGCCGGGCCTGCAGTGGGTCAACCCGTTCACCAACCGGATCGTGGTCTCCATCAGGATCCGAAATCAGGAGTCGGCGCAGCTGAAGGTCAACGACGCGGACGGCAACCCGATCGAGATCGCCGCCGTCGTCGTCTGGCTGGTCCAGGACACCGCGCACGCTACTTACGCCGTCGACGACTATCGACACTTCGTCACCGTGCAGACCGAGACCGCGGTCCGGCACATCGCGTCCAGCTATCCGTACGACAGCCGTGGCACTGGCGCGCTCTCGTTGCGCGACAACGCCGATGAGATCACCGAGCGGTTGTCGGCTGAGCTGAGCGCGCGGGTCAGGTCGGCTGGCGTCCAGGTCATCGAAACCCGGCTGACCCGGCTGTCGTACGCAGCGGAGATCGCCCAGGCGATGCTGCGTCAGCAGCAGGCCAGCGCCGTCGTCGGCGCCAGGCAACGCATCGTCGAAGGTGCGGTCGGCATGGTCCGCCTAGCGCTTGAGCGGCTCGAGGAAGAAGGCGTTGTCGAGCTGGACGAGGAGCGCAAGGCCGCGATGGTCTCGAACCTCCTGGTGGTGCTGTGCAGCGAACAAGCCACCCAGCAGGTCGTCAACACCGGCTCGCTCTACCAGTGACGAGCCGCGTGGATCTGCGATGACTGAGCGAAAGGGCGTCCTGCTGCGGTTGGATCCAGCCGTGCACGACGCCCTGGCCAGATGGGCCTCCGACGAGCTTCGCAGCACGAACGCTCAGATCGAGTTCCTGCTGCGCAGGGCGCTCGCGGAGGCAGGGAGGCAGCCGCGTGATGCCAAGCAGATGCGAGGTCCAGGCCGGCCGCGGCGTGATCCGACGGCCAGCTAAAGCCGGGTCAGCGGTGAAGTCGCGGTGAGCGCGCGCAGCAGCGACCTGCCTGCGTGGCGGTCAGCACCCACCAGGCCAGGAATGATCAGACGCTCGAACAACTCAGCGAACGCGGCCCCGCGGTCGTCCGGATCGTCCTGGATGAACTCCCAGTACAGCCCGGTCAGCAGCAGCGTTCCGCGCGTCGTGCCAGCCGCGATCCGCAGCAAGCCGGCGACCGCCTCTGCGTCCAGCTCGGACAGCTCGCCCCGAGCGCCACGAAGCGCCGCGGCAAGCTCCCACTCTTCGTCGGTCGCCCAGTCGATCATCGCCGCATCACTGGCGGTGAGTTGCTCGCCGTCCAGCGCGGTCCATGCTCCAGTGACGGTGCTCGCTGCCTGGTCCAGGCTCAGCAGCGCCGCAACCACGTCCAGACGAGGCCGACCGTTCGTGTCCTGCGCCATGTCGACTTGCCAGCTCCCCTGCTCATCCGAGCCGCAAATGTGTGACGCCCAGCGCTTCTGCCCGGTTTACCGCATGCTATGCACCGCCACGGATGAATATCGGCAGATCTCCTGCTTAACAAGCAACCCCGATGCCAGCCGTACCGCCCTCGTGACCTGGCACTATTGCGGGTCCATAACTGTCTTCCCCCTATGCCCGCTTACGCCAGTCGTGGGATGCTCTCGGCCATGGAAGTGAGCGTCAAGCTGCAGATCAAGCCGGGCCAGACGGTTTCGGTGGTCAACATCCCGCCGGGGCTGGCGTGGCCGGTGAACCCGGCCGACGAGAACCCTGGCGCCGCCGATGTCGTCATCGGGTTCGCGGTAACTCGCCGGGATCTGAATGCTCTTGGCGCGGTGATCGACGCCGCCAGGGCCGACCGGCTGGCGTGGATCGGGTATCCGAAAGGCGGCAAGCTCGGCACCGACCTCAATCGTGACCTGCTGGTCCAGGCCGTCGCCGGTCTTGGCGTTCAGCCCGTCCGCCAGGTGTCTATCGACGACACCTGGTCGGCGCTGCGATTCCGGCCAGCGGGCCAGTAACCGCGGTCCTCACACTTCCATCGTGGCAGCGAGATCCTCGTCGACGACCAGCACGACCTTCCCCCTGGTATGGCCGCTTTCGACGGCTGCGTGCGCCTGCGCCGCGTCGCGGAAGAAGTACCTGCCCTGGATCGTCACCGAGAGAGACCCGTCATCGAACCACGGCGCCAGCCTGATCAGGCTGCTCCCGCGCTCCTTGCCGTCGTACGGCTTCCACTGGACATTGGCAGCGTCAGGAAGCTCGGCGTGTACCGGCGTAGCGATCACCGCGCCGTCCCGCGCCGCTCGCGCGGCGCCCTCAAGGGTCGGCGCGACCGTCGCCAGCACCTTGTCCACGCCACCGGCGGCGAACTTGCGTACCAGGTCTGGCCAGTCCGGGTCGGTGTGATCGACGACCTCGGCGGCGCCAAGCTGGTGTACGAGCTCGTGGTTCCGCGGGCTCGCAGTAGAGATGACATTTGCCCCGAGATTGTGGGCGATCTGGACCGCGAAGTGACCAAGGCCGCCGGATCCGGCGGTGATCAGCACCGTGTCACCCCTGGTGACATCGAGCACGTCAGTGATCCCTTGCACGGCGGTCATCGCATCGACCGGCGTACCAGCCGCGTCCACCAGAGGCAGCCCGGCAGGGATCGGCGCGAGCCTCTCGATCGGGCACGCCACGTACTGGGCGTAGCACCCGCTCAGCCCCGGATAGCCGTACACCGGCGTGCCGTCGTCAAAGGACGCGTCGGCGCCGGTATCGCCCTCGACGAGACCGGCGAACTCAGCGCCTGGTATGTACGGCATGGGCCCGGTCCAGCCGCCGCTGCGCATGCTGACGTCCCACGGCCCTACCCCCGCGGCCATGACCCTGACGAGCACCTCATCCGGGCCAGGCTGGGGCACCGGCGCCTCCTGGACACGAAGCACCTCGGGCCCGCCGAACTCGCTGACCATGATCGCCTGCATCGCCGCTCCAGATGCCTCGGTGGTAGGTACTAGTCAGCTATCAGAGCTGACGTCATTGTCGTCGTCCTCGACGACGTGCACCGCGGCCTCCTCGGAGGTCGCCGCGCCGCTATCGACACCCACATCGCGCGCGACCAGGTCCTCCTCGGCGACCGCGTGCGCTCCCTCGTCCTCCGCCACCAGCCTGCCCGCCCGCGGGTCCTGGCCATCGTCGAGCAACAGGCCGTCCACGTACTCATCGCCGGCATCCTCGTCGTCGCCTGCCGATTCAGGGACTTCGTCGTCGACGTCGTAGTCGCCCGCGTCTGGTTCTTCCTCGGCCAGCAACTGGTCGAGCGATTCGCCCTCGTCCTCCTCTTCGGCCGTCGTGCCGTAGCGCATGCCGGCCGACCAGTGCTGCGGCGGAATCACTCCGGTGTCGAGCGGATCGTCCCCGATGTCGCCGTCGAGCGTCTCCGACGCGTCGCGCACCTCATAGTCCTCAAGATCTTGGGACTCATACCGGTTCGGGTCGGTCATCTGGGACTCCTCTCTCCGCGTGCGGCAGAGCCGCTCAACGCGCCATGGAAGCCTTGCCCATTTAGGCCGCACGTATACGTGGAGCGGTGAGGGACGTGACCGCGCTGCGGTCAGCCTGCCGCTGCGGGATCGGCATACCCGTGCATGTAGGCGTAACGCATGGCCTGCACCCGGTCCCTGGCTCCTGTCTTCGCGAAGATCCGGTTGACGCCTCGGTAACGAACAAGCCCCTGGCGATCTCGCGGTTGGTCTGCCCGGCGGCGATCAGCCGCAGTACTTCGGCTTCGCGGGGCGTCAGGTCCGCTCCATCGGGTTCCGGCGCTGCGGCTCCGCCGGATTCCGGCGCTGCCGTCGCCGCTTGTGCCGCGCGAGCAGCGGCGGTCAGCAGCCGTTTCTGCACGCCGGGATCGAGGACTGCCTGCCCTGCTGCGGCAGCGACCACGGCCCGGCCGATTTCAGCCCGCGTCGCGTCCTTGGTGAGATAACCAAGCGCGCCGGCCTGGAGTGCTCCGATGATTGACTCGTCATCGGCGTATGTGGTCAGAACGACCACCCGCGTGTCCGGGTGCTCGGCCGTGATGCGCCTGGTGGCTTCGACGCCATCACAGCGCGGCATGTTCAGGTCCATGAGCATCGCGGCCGCCGTCATCATCCCGTTCTTCTTCAAGGGCGCGGCCACATCAGGCAACGGCCTGCTCCTCGAGGTCGCGGCTGCTGCGGCGGGACTGGCGCTCGGCGTGCTCGCTGCCGCGATGATGCGCGTCTCCTATGACAACAAGGCGTGCATCGCGGTGTCCCGAGCCGGACTGCCGTACGCACTGATATGGGTCGCTGTCGTGGCGGGACGCATGTACTTCGCTTACGGCGCAAACCACGTGTTCGGCCGCCAGCTTGGCGACTGGATGCTGACCAACCAGATCACGGTGGGCGCGCTTACCGACGGCCTGATCTTCCTGTCGGTCGCGATGCTGCTGGCCAGGACCGGATCCCTGGCGGCACGGGCGCGCCGCGCCACCACCCGCCGTTCTGGCCAGCTGGACGGCCCGCTGGCCTCAGAGCGGTAACAGCGCCCACGATCCGTGGCTCGCGGCGTCTGGTCCTCATGCCAGCGCCGCGAGCTGCGTCGTGTTACTAGCCATGCTCAGCCGTAGTGCTCCTCCATGGCCGCGGAGATCATCGTGCAGACGACCTTGAAACAGCGGACCATCTCGTACGCCGTCGGGCTCTCGAATGCGACCGTGCGGTCGCCGGTGCGCCGCACCGTCGGCACGATTGCGGCGGACTGCGCGAGCTGCGCGGCGTCCACCTCGATTTCCACGCTGAACTGGACCTCACTAGCCGGCGCCACCCGCCCGGCCAGCTTCATCCCATCGCGGGCCCCGGACCTGATCGCCTCTGCCGTGACCTCAGGTGGCCGGCAGACTGCCGCGTACCGGCTCACGCAGTCCTTCACCGCGACGGCCGGAACGCCGGGAGCGTAGCCCTTCGCATCCGCACAGGTCCGGTCGTCACCGGTGACCAGGACGATCGGCACCCCGTACTCCGCTGCCACATAGGAATTCAGCAGGCCCTCGCTGGCCCGCTCACCGTTGAGCACGATCGCCGTGATCGAGTTCGCCAGGTACGTATGAGCGAGCACGCCTTCCGCTCCGGCGGCGGCGTGGTAACCGACGAACGCGACGCCATCAACGTCGTTGTGCTGGATCCCCTCGACCATGCTCAGGTCCTTGTGCCTGCCAGTGAGCATCACGGCCCTGGGGTCGAGCTCCTCGAGCAGCAGGTTTCGCATGGTGGCATGAGCCTCGTTGATGAGGATCGAGGTGGCGCCGCCTTCGTAGCACCCGGCGACGGCCGCGTTCACGTCGGATGTGAACATCCGCCTGCAGCGCTGCCACTGCTCGGTGCCTGGTTCGACATCGGCCGGCCAGGTGACGCCGGTCGCGCCCTCCATGTCGGCTGAGATCAGGATCTTCATTGCCGGGGCTCCATTCGTTGCAGCGGCGCGTTAGCCGATGAGGGTGTCCTTGGGCCGGACCACGCAGAACTCGTTGCCTTCGGGATCGGCGAGCACCGTCCACGACTCTTCGCCGGTCTGGCCGACATCGACCCGGCTGGCGCCCAGCCCGATCAGGCGCTCAATCTCCTGGTCGCGGTCAGCGGCGCTGGTCGTGAGGTCCACGTGCACGCGGTTCTTGACGGTCTTGGCGTCGGTGACGGGCATGAGGCAGATCCCGACCGGCGCGTTCACGTCAGGGCCGATCACGATCTCCCGTTCTCGCTCGGACAGGACCTGCCAGCCGAGCGCCTGCGTCCAGAACCGGGCGAGCCCAGGCAGGTCGTGGCTGTCAATGACGATGTGGTGAAGTCGGACAGGCATGCCGCCAGTATGCGCAGATCGCCAGAAACAATGGTGATGCAAGCCCTGATGCCGTCGGCAACGAATAGTCAGTGGGGGCAACTGGGCTGCGATCGAGGAGACGGCATCATGATCGGACTTGTCCTGGTCGGCTTCGTGGCCGGGTTCCTGGCCGGTATTTCGCCGTGCATCCTGCCGGTCCTGCCCGTCGTGCTGGTCGCCGGCGCCACCAGGCCGGTCCCGCAGGACAGCGAGAGCGATGCGGCACCGCGCCGGATCGGCCTCAGGCGGCCGCTGTCGGTGATCGCTGGCCTGGTGCTCAGCTTCAGCCTGCTGGTGCTCGTGGGCTCGGAGGTCATCTCACTGCTCCACCTGCCGCAGGACTCGCTGCGCGACGCGGGGATCGCTTTGCTGGCGCTGGTCGGCCTCGGCTACCTGATCCCACAGCTCGGCGTCCTACTCGAGCGCCCGTTTGCACGCCTCGGCGGCCGCCGGCCCGGCGGCACTGCGAGTGGCTTCGTGCTTGGCCTGGCCCTGGGTCTGGTCTACGTTCCCTGCGCTGGGCCAATCCTCGCCGCGATCACCGTGCTCGGCGCGACTCACCACGTAGGCCTGACCGCGGTCGCGCTCACCGCGGCGTTCGCTGCGGGAACCGCCATTCCGCTGCTCGCCGTGGCGCTGGCGGGAGGACAGCTCAGCGGCCGGATCGCCGCCTTCCGCCGTCGCGCGCCGCTGGTGCGACAGGTCGGCGGTGTCGTGCTGGTGGCCATGGCGGTGGCCATCGCCTTCAACGTGTTCGCCGGCCTGCAGCGCCTGGTGCCCGGCTACACATCGGCGCTCCAGGGAAGCCAGCACGTCCGCAAGCAGCTCACCACGCTGACGGGCTCGGGCAGCACGTCGCTGACCGCTTGCAAGCCGGACGCCACTGCGCTCGTGAACTGCGGCGCGGCCCCCAACTTCACCGGCGTCACCGCATGGCTGAACACGCCTGGAGGCCGGCCACTGTCGCTGCGCTCACTCCGCGGGAAAGTTGTCCTCGTCGACTTCTGGACCTACTCGTGCGTCAACTGCCAGCGGACGTTGCCGCACGTGGAAGCGTGGTACAGCAAGTACGCCAAAGACGGCTTCGTCGTGGTGGGCGTGCACACACCGGAGTTCGCCTTCGAGCACGTCGTGTCAAATGTGCGTGCCCAGAGCGCGGCCTTCGGCGTTCGCTACCCGGTCGCGATTGACGATGACTATGCGACCTGGAACGCCTATCACAACGAATACTGGCCAGCCGACTATCTCATCGACGCGAACGGGAGAGTCCGGCACGTTCATTTCGGTGAGGGCGATTACGGCACTACCGAGCGTCTGATCCGCCAGCTGCTTCGCGCCGCCCATCCCGGCATGCGGCTCGCTACCGCGACCGACGTGGCCAACAAGACGCCGACCGGCCAGATGAGCCCGGAGACTTATATCGGCTACGAGCGGCTGCAGTATCTGCTTCCCTCGGCCGGCCTCGTCCGCAACACGCCTGCCCGATACCACTTTCCTGCCTCGCTCCCGCTCGGCGCCTTCGCGCTGTCCGGAACGTGGACCGACCACTCGGAGGAGGCAACGGCCGGCGCCGACGCCAAGCTGGAACTATCCTTCCTGGCGCGCACCGTGTACTTGGTGCTCGGCGGCCACGGGTCACTCGACGTCGCCGTCAACGGCGGCCATACCCAGACCATTCATGTCGCCGGGGTGCCCAGGCTCTATACGCTCTACGAGGCAGGCAGGGAAACGAGCGGGAAGCTGCTGCTTCACGCATCGCCGGGCGTCCAGGCCTACGACTTCACCTTTGGCTGACCTCGGCCCGGCACGCGGCCAGCCGGCTGGAGCGGTTATGACGGCGCCGGACACGGACGAGATCAGGGACGTGCAGCGCCGTCTGCGGGCCAGCCAGGGTCCGTTTGTCCCGAAGCCCGGGCTGCCCATCATCGACGAGCTGGTAGCGACCGTGTTGTCGCAGCACACCTCTGATGTCAATTCAGAGCGCGCGTTCGCCCAGCTCAAGGAGCGGTTCCCGGCCTGGGAACAGGTCGCGGACGCGCCGGAGGACGAGGTCGCGGACGCGATCAGGGCCGGCGGCATCGCGAACCAGAAGGCGCGCCGCATCAGGCAGATCCTGGCCGCGATCGAGGACAAGGAAGGCAAGCTGGACCTCAGCCGCTTGCACGAATGCGATGACGCGGAGGTCGAGACCTACCTGAGGGCGCTGCCCGGCGTCGGGCCGAAGACGGCCGCATGCGTGCTGGTGTTCTCGATGGGGCGAGCGGCGTTCCCGATCGACACGCACGTCTACCGGATGGCATTGCGGCTCGGCTGGATCCCGCCGAAGGCGACGGC
>DATELR010000269.1:0-48444 GCA_035276345.1 Streptosporangiaceae bacterium
GATGTTCCGGCGCACCCGGCTCGCAAGCACCCGGCTGGGCAAGGCGCGGCTGATCATCTGCTACAAGACCAGCTACCTCGACGACCCGATGTACGGCAAGCACAACAACCTCGTCACCAGCGACTGGCGGGAACCGCCGAATCCGGATCCTGAGTCGTCTCTGACCGGCACGCTGTATGAGTCGAACCCGGTGAGCGCGCCATTTGTCATCGCCGAGCCTGCCGCATGGATGTTCAAGGGCTCGGGAGTCAGTAAGGGCACCAAGTTCACCGGGCTGGTCGGTATCGAGTACGACAGGGTGAACCCGGACTCGCCAGTCGAGCGGCCGATCGAGGTCCTCTCGCATTCCCCGCTCACCTGCCGCGGCGTTCACAGTTACTCCGACTCCGCTTACTACACCCATCACGGCGGCGCCGGCGTCTTCAACACCGGCACCATGCGCTGGGTCGCTTCCTTCGGTCCGCCGTTCCGCTTCGGCCTGAACCGCCGCTCGGCCGTGTTCACCAGGCACGTCACGGACAACCTCCTGCACGGGTTCGCGGACGGCCCGGCCGCGGCCAAGCACCCGGCGCACGACAACCTGGCAGCCATGCATGAGTGGCCGGGCGACCCGATCGCCGCCCAGCACAACCTGTGGCCTCCGATCGTCCTGTAACCTTCACCGACGTGAGCGTTCTGTCGTGGCCCGTGAACACCGACATGGATCCGCAGTGAGCCATGCCGGGCGTACGCGCGCTCCCGGCAAGGTAGGCGCACCCGAGTCTCGCCGCGAGAACGGCGAACCTGGCCGGATGAGGGGCCCAGGAAGCCTGGGCGATATCGGCGGGGAGCCGGCGGAGGGCGCGGGTCTGCCGGACAAGCCGCTGGGTGAATTCGCCGTCGATCACGGCCTCGCCCTGAGCTCGGCGCGACCTCCGGCTCTTAACTACCTGCGCCAGCTATGGCAGCGCCGGCACTTCATCGGCGGCCTGGCGACCGCGCTCAACGTGTCGATGTACACCGAGGCCAGGCTCGGACAGCTCTGGCAGGTGCTCACGCCACTGCTCAACGTGGCGGTGTACTTCTTCGTCTTCGGCGAGCTGCTCCACACCAGCCGCGGCGTGCCCAATTACCTCCCGTTCCTGGTCACGGGAGTCTTCGTCTACAACTTCACGATGCGCTCGTTCATCATCGCCTCCAGGGTGATGAACGACAGCCTGCCGCTGATCCGCGTCTTGCATTTCCCCCGCGCGAGCCTGCCGCTCGGATACGTGCTGATCGAGCTGCAGCAGCTGCTGATCTCCTTCGGCGTCCTGTTCGTCATCGTGCTGGTGACCGGCGAGCCGCTCACCTGGTACTGGCTGCTCGCGATCCCGGCGCTGGCGATGCAGACGGTCTTCAACGCCGGCGGCGGCCTGATCATGGCCAGGTGGGGCGCTGGCTTCGACGATGTCAGCCAGCTGATGCCGTTCCTCATGCGGACCTGGATGTACATATCGGGAGTGCTGTTCAGCATCCAGGGCCTGGCGCTGATCCACGGCGGGCTGCTCAACCGGCATCCTCATGCGGCCGCGTTCCTGCAGGCGAACCCGGCAGCGGTCTACATCACGCTGGTCAGGAACGCAATCTTGTCTTCGCAGCGAGAAGCCGCGCCAGGGGCGGCACCATTTAACGCCCACAATTGCTCGCTGTACTCGCACTTCCCCGACAACCCGGCCTACGTGACCTTCAGCAAGTACTGCCACCCCGTGATCAGCCAAGCCGGCGAGTGGTGGCTTGGGGCTGGCTGGGCCCTGGTCGCGATCGTGATCGGGTTCTTCTACTTCTGGCAGGCAGAGACGAGGTACGGCCGTGGCTGAGCCGATGGTCGTCGTCGATGACCTGCACGTGGTGTACCGGGTGTACGGGGCCGGCCGGGATCGCGGTACCGCCGCGACCGCGCTGATGCGGATGGTGCGCCGCCAGCGGCGTTCTTCCATCCGCGAGGTGCACGCGATCCGCGGCGTTTCGTTCGTCGCCTACCGCGGCGACGCCGTCGGCGTCATCGGCCGCAACGGCTCAGGCAAGTCGACCTTGCTTCGCGCCATCGCCGGCCTGCTTCCTGCCGAGAAAGGCGGCGTCTACACCGACGGTCACGCCGCTCTCCTGGGCGTCAACGCGGCATTGCTGGACGACCTCACCGGGGCCAAGAACATCACGCTTGGCTGCCTGGCCATGGGCATGCCGCCCAAGGAGGTCAAGCAACGGTTCCAGGGGATCGCGGACTTTTCAGGGGTCGGCGACTTCGTCAACCTGCCGATGAAGACCTATTCCACCGGCATGGGCTCCAGGCTTCGGTTCGCGATCGCCTCGGCGCAGCACCAGAACATCTTGCTGGTCGACGAGGCGCTGGCGACGGGGGACGCTCAGTTCCGGGTCCGGAGCCAGGAGCGGATCGAGGAACTCCGCCGCGACGCGGGGACCGTGTTCCTGGTGGCGCACAACCTCCTCCACGTGGAGGAGACATGCAACCGGGTGATCTGGCTGGAGCAGGGCAAGATCGTCCGGATGGGCGATGACGTGCCAGGCATCATCGATGAGTACATCGAAGCCTCGGGCGGCGAGCCGATCGTGCGCGACCCCGCCCTGCGTTAGCCGGCTGACCGCGCCGCGCTAGTCGCTTGACCGCGCAGAGGGCTTCTTCTTGGCAGCTGCCGACTTTGAGGTCGTCTTCTTTGCGCTGCCAGACGTGGTCTTCTTCCTTGCCGTACTCCGCCGTTTCGGCGACGGGGCCGCGGCCCGGCGCTCGGCGAGCAGCTCGATCGCCCGCTGCAGGGTAATCGATTCCGGCACGTCGCCCTTGCGCAAGGACGCGTTGGTCTCGCCGTCGGTCACGTACGGCCCGAACCTGCCCTCGCGCAGCACGATCGGCTTGCCGGACGCGGTGTCATCGCCCAGCTCTCGCAACGGCGGCGCAGCTGCTGCGCGTGCAGTTCTGCCCCGCTGCTTGGGCTGCGCGAACAGCTCCTTCGCCTGGTCGAGCGTGAGCGTGAACAGCTGATCCTCCGACTCCAGCGACCGGGAGTCCTTAGAATCCGCGCCCCTTTGAACGTAAGGCCCGTACCTGCCGTTGCGCACGACCACGGACTCGCCGTCGAGCTCGCCGATCGTCCGCGGCAGCGTAAGCAGCCGCAGCGCGTCGTCGAGTGTGACGCTGTCCAGGTCCATCGCCTTGAGCAACGACGCAGTCCTTGGCTTGACCGACGCCGGCGCGTCCTCCTCGAACACCTCGGTCACGTAGGGACCGTACCGGCCAGCCCTGGCCACGATCGTCCGGCCGCTATTCGGATCGGTGCCGAGGATCTTGTCCCCGCTCGGCCGCTCGAACAGCTCGGCAGCGAACTCGGGCGTCAGCTCATCGGGCGCCGTCCCATCCGGCACGTTCACCCGCTGGCCGTCCCGCTCGAGGTACGGCCCGTACCGGCCAACCCTGATCACGATGTCGGTCCCCGACAGCGGGAACGAGCTCACATCGCGAGCGTCGATATCGCCAAGGTCGCTGACCAGGTCCTTCAGGCCCTCTTCCTTGTGCCCGTCGGCACCGTCGGCGCCGAAGTAGAACCGGCGCAGCCATGGCACCCGGCCCGCTTCGCCCCGCGCGATCTCGTCGAGCGCCTCCTCCATCCGCGCCGTGAACTCGTAGTCCACCAGGTGCGCGAAGTGCCGTTCGAGCAGGTTCACCACCGCGAACGCCACGAACGAGGGCACCAGCGCCGTGCCTTTCTTGAACACGTAGCCGCGGTCCAGGATCGTGCCGATGATCGTCGCGTAGGTCGACGGCCTGCCGATCTCGCGGTCTTCCAGCTCCTTGATCAGCGACGCCTCGGTGTAGCGGGCTGGCGGCCTGGTGGCGTGATCCTCCGCATGCAGGCCCCTGGCCGCCATCGGGTCGTTCTCGGCGAGCGCCGGCAGCCTGCGCTCCCGGTCATCGCGGTCGGTGCTGTCACCTTCGTCAACGGACTCCACATACGCCTTGAGGAAGCCGAAGAACGTGATGATCTTGCCGGAGGCACCGAACTCGGCCTCCTCACCAGCGGTGGACCGGCCGGCGATCCTGACCGAGACCGACTCCCCGATCGCATCCTTCATCTGGGAGGCGACCGTGCGCTTCCAGACCAGCTCGTACAGTCGCAGCTCGTCACCGGACAGCCCGGCCTGGGACGGCGTGCGGAACGTGTCGCCGGAAGGCCTGATCGCCTCATGCGCTTCCTGCGCGCTCTTCACCTTGCTGGAGTACGTCCGCGGCGCGTCGGGGACATACTCGGCGCCGTACAGCTCGCGGGCCTGTGCCCGGGCTGCGGCGAGTGCGGTCTGAGATAGCGTGACCGAATCGGTCCGCATATAGGTGATATGGCCGTTTTCATAGAGGCGCTGCGCCACCTGCATTGTGTACTTCGCAGAAAAGCCCAGCTTGCGCGAGGCCTCTTGCTGCAGCGTCGTGGTGCGGAAAGGCGCATAGGGCGAGCGGCGGTACGGCTTGCGTTCAACCGTCTTAACGGAGAACGCAGCCCCCTGAAGCCGGTCAGCCAGCCCAGCAGCAGCCGCCCCATCCAGATGCAGGATCGGCGCCGCCTGCTGGCCGTCCGCGGCCTGCGCGGTACGGAGCTCGCCGGTCGGCAGGAAGTCGCGGCCCTGAGCGATTCGCCGCCCGTCAAGCGCGACCAGGTTCGCCGAGAACCAGGTCGAGTCCTGGTCAGCTGGCTGCGGCGCGAACTCCGCCTCGAGGTCCCAGTACCTGGCGGGCCGGAAAGCAATCCGCTCTTTCTCCCGCTGGACGACGAGCCGCACGGCGACGGACTGCACGCGGCCAGCGGAAAGCTGCGGCATGACCTTCTTCCACAGCACTGGCGAGACCTCGTAGCCGTAGAGGCGGTCGAGCACGCGGCGAGTCTGGTATGCCTCGACCAGCCCGTCGTCAACGTCGCGCGGGCTCGCAACCGCGGCGGCGATCGCTTCCGGCGTGATCTCGTGGAAGACCATCCGCCTGGCAGGGACCTTGGGCTTGAGTTCCTGGACCAGGTGCCAGGCGATGGCCTCGCCCTCCCGGTCTTCATCGGTGGCGAGCAGCAATTCGTCGGCGTCCTTCAGCAGCTTCTTGAGCTTGCTGACCTGCTGGCGCTTGTCCGCGTTGACCACGTACAGGGGCTCGAAGTCAGCGTCGATGTTGACGCCGAGCCTGGCCCAGGGCTCCTTGCGCAGGCTGTCCGGAATGTCAGCAGCGCTGCCCGGCATGTCGCGGATGTGGCCAATGCTCGACTCCACGACATAGCCCTTGCCGAGATACCCGGCAATCGTCCGCGCCTTGGCGGGCGACTCCACGATGACAAGCCGCCTCGAGCCGTTCGAGGCGGTGTCCGTACTCACCCGGCCGTTCTGCTTGGCCGGGCTCGTCCTTGCTGCCACGCCTTGTTACCTCACATCTCGCAGTACTGCCAGAGCGCCAGGAGCCTACCGTAGGCTTCCAACCGACTAGAGTCCCTTCATGTCGCTCCTCAGTCCACCCAAACGCTTTTCGTGCGAACTGATTCCCACAGGCCGATTGAATCATCGCCGTCTGCGCGCACAATAAGTGGTAATGACGGAGTACTCATACCTGATACTCAACTTGCCGCGCAGCACGTCCAGGGACGTCGCGCGGCGAATCCTTACGGACCACGCTGAGTACGGGAACTGGGAACTCGCCAGGATGCGCCTGGCTGCCGATGGTAGCCGCACGGCAACCTTGCGGCGCAAGATTATCCGTCCGCGACTCGCCGACGCCAAGGGAACCACCACCGGTAGTGGCCAGTTCTGGCGTCCCTGAGCAGCAACGTTACTGACCCGAGAACGTTACGACCGCTCGGCGCATTCCTGTCGCGCCAGCGAGCGGCGCTGTCCCGCCCCGCACCAGGTCCCCGCCCGCACCAGGCCGCGCTCATTAGTTATGCGGTAACCGGCCAGTCATGCATGACCGGCTAGTCCGGCAGCGACGGCCGCGGGCCGCGCTTGCGTGCGAGCCCGGAGCCGGCCACGCCAGATCCAGGCGCTGCATGGCGCGCCTTCGGCTTGCGGGCCTCCTGCGGTCTGGCCTCCTTGCCCGGTCCGTCCAGCCGATGTTTGCTCCGATAGCCGCTCACCTCGTCTGCGGCACCGGCCGGGCCCGCTGACCAGCGCCGCGCGTCTTGTTCATCGCTTGAGTCGATGGCCTCATCGCGCCCCGCGTCATGGTCGCTGGCGGCAGCGGCGCCGAACCACTTGAACTTATCCCCGGGCACTGGCTCAGTCGGGAGCAGGTCATCACGGCGCGGCGCAGGAGGCGGAAGCGGGTGGAACTGGTCGAGGTCGTTCGCCGCCTTCGCTGTCCGTCGACCGCCGCGCTTGCGGGTCTCGCCGGGCCGCCGGTTGCCCAGCGGCCAGAGCTGCTCACCGTCGAACGCGGCGCTCACGGTAAGCCAAGGCGAGTCACTGAATGTCCCGGCGGCGTATGCACGGGGTGGCTGGGGCCACGGCGTGACTGAGCTCTCCGGTAGCCCGGCGATGCCGCTGGAGCGTCCTGCTGAGGCGCGTGACGCCAGGTTCGGGTCTGGCGACCTTGGCAGGACAGCCGGATAAGGGTCAGGAGGCTTGGCCGGCAGGTGCCAGGGCAATGCGTCGACGTAGTCGCCGTCCCACGTAGACGGGGCCTCGAAGCGATTCTCGTCGGCCTCCGCAGGTTCGGCAGTGGTACGGCCGTTTGAGTCAGACGTCAGCTTGTCCTCGTCGTCGCTCAGCATCCCCGTCAATACTCCGTCCACGCGCCGCCTGATCCTGGACATCCTGCCGCCTGGACGGGTGCTGCCTCCCTGAGCTGCGGCGACCTGGCCGCCAGCCGGTCCGATCGGGCAAGCCGGCGCCCGGCGCGCCGACGCGACCGCAAGCCCGATGCCAGCGAACAGCAAGCAGATCACGCCCACTTCCAGCGAGCCCCACCCCGGCACGGAGATCGTGCCGAAGCCGACGCCCGACGTAAGCGCGGCGTGTTTGGTCAGAATCGCCCAGGTCTGCATGACAGTCCTCGCTTTGAGTCTGTGTCTAACCCCCGCCCCGGATTGCAAACACTCAGGGCTCTTTGTAACTGACTGACTACTTTTAGTTATGACTACCAGGCATGCGACGTTCCGTCCGACCCCCAGGTCGCAGTGAACTTATGGTCGTATCAATACGGCGACCACGGCCCCGTGCGGTGCCGCACAGACCGTGGTCGCCGGAGCGGGATGGCTCCCGCCGCCGGGCACAAGGATCAAGCAGCCGGACTGCCAGGCCGGCGCATCAGGCGCGGCGTCACCCACCCGCGATAAGGCGGGATCGGGCGACGGCCCGTGGGGGCCCTGGAGCTGATCCGGCAGCACAGCCAACCCTCCTTGCTCTGAACCGGCCGTGGAGATCGCTACAAGACGTGAAGGAAGGGGGTACGTCCCGCAGTCAGATCCACACAAGGAGTTACCGTACCACTACTGGCCGTTTGTCGCCGTCGTAAACGCCGAAACAACATAACGCTTACCGACTAATGCGTAATGATCATGGCGTGGACTGGTGCTGACACTTTTCCTGGCTGACACCAATAAGGCACAGGCCAATCACGGTTAGCAGAGATCGATGAAGCGGTCGAGCACCCGGGTACCAAATTCCAGCGCGTCAACCGGCACCCGCTCGTCAACACCATGGAATAGACCGGAAAAGTCCAATTCGGGCGGCAACCTCAGCGGCGTGAACCCGAAGCACCGGACGCCCAGCCTGCTGAACGACTTCGCGTCCGTGCCGCCTGACAGGCAGTACGGCACGACACGAGCACCAGGATCGGCCTCTACCAGGGCCGATGTCATGGCATCGCAGAGCGCTCCGTCGAACGTGGTCTCCATCGCGATCGAGTTGTTGACGAACTCGCGCCGCACGTTCGGGCCGAGCAGTTCGTCGATTTCCTCGAAGAACTCCGCCTCATGACCAGGCAGGAAACGACCGTCGATCTGCGCCGATGCATGCTGCGGCACCACGTTCACTTTGTAACCGGCATTCAGCATGGAGGGATTTGCTGTATTCGTCAGGGTTGCACCAATCATGCGAGCCATCGGCCCGATTTTGGCAAGTACAGCCACAGGGTCGTTCTGCGAAAAACTGACGTCCAGCGCCTCGGCGGCGGCCTGCAGGAATGCCGTGACCGACGGAGTCAGGCGCACCGGCCATTCGTGCCGCCCAATCCGCGCGACCGCCTCGGCGATCTCGGTGACGGCGTTGTCGGGGTTGATCATCGAGCCGTGTCCCGCGGTGCCGCGGGCGAGCAGGCGCAGCCAGGCCATGCCCTTCTCCGCAGTCTGCAGCAGGTAAAGGCGCTGGCCCCCGATGACCGTGCTGAAGCCGCCGACCTCGCCGATCGCCTCAGTGACGCCTTCGAAGAGCCCAGGGTGATTGTCGACGAGCCAGCCCGCGCCATGGTCGCCGCCAGCTTCCTCGTCGGCGAGGAATGCGAGCACGATGTCGCGCGGCGGTCGCCGGCCCTCGCGCAGCCGCTGGCGCGTGACGGCCAGCATCATCGCGTCCATGTCCTTCATGTCAACCGCGCCGCGACCCCATACGCAGCCGTCGCTGACGTCACCGGACAGCGGGTGCACGCGCCAGTCGCCTGGATCGAAAGGAACGACGTCGAGATGGCCATGGATGAGCAGCGCCGGGCGGGTCGAGTCCGAACCTTCGATCCTGGTCACGACGCTGGCCCGGTTCCTGCGGGATTCGAGCACTGTCGGCTCAAGCCCCACCTCGGCGAGCAGGCCTGCGACATGCTCGGCGGCCCTGCGCTCGCCCGGGCCCGAGTCATCGCCCATATTCGTCGTGTCGATCCTGATCAGGTCGCTGGCGAGGCCAGCGACCTCCTGCTGCGCGGTAATGGGGGTCATCCCGCCATAGTGCCACCGACTCCCATACGGTCTGGTTGTGGCCTCGCCTAGCGGTAGCCTGTTTGCTATCGTGATGCGGCTGGACTGGCTTTCTCGGCCTGTCCATCGTGAGTCCGGGTGGCGGAATAGGCAGACGCGCTAGCTTGAGGTGCTAGTGCCCGATAAGGGCATGGGGGTTCAAGTCCCCCCTCGGACACAAACCAGTGACCTTTACCGCTGTCCATGCCTCGGGCCGGATGCCTCGGCTAGCAGGTCGATCATGTCGCCAAGCCGGGCGCCTGGTCGCCGTCTGAATCGCGAGGCGCTGCGGTGGTTTAGCCAGGGAATTCAGGCAGCGGCAACCTGACTCGCATTGCCTCGAGCCCAGTCAGCAGCGCTTCGGCCGCCGGTTCATCGAGCACGGAGAACGCTGGTGCGGTCAGCTGATCGGTGAGCTCGTCGGCCCGCATGAGCCTCTGCCGGTGCTCCTCGCCTACCTCAGGGATGTCGCTCGGCTGGTAGCCGAAGTTCTCCCAAGCGTCGGGTCTCGTCAGCCAGTGCGCGACGCGGGGCTCAAGACCCGATGCGACGATCGCCATCAGGTGAACGCCACCGCGAAACTCGCGCAAGGAGGTCACCAGCTGCATCGCCTTCGCCGCAAGATCCTCGGCTAGCGGTAGCGCCTTGACCGCGGCAAACAGGGGAAGTGCCACGGAGCTGGCCGCATTCAGGACCGATTCGGCGGCTGCGCACAACGGCCCGAGCCAGTCCTCGCCGCTCAGGTGGTGGCGGCCGAATTCTCGGCAGCACTCCAGATATGCGGCCGCGATCTCCGATGGCGGCAGGACTTTGCTCGCGGCTTCCCAGTGCCGCACGACGACGGACGGGGCGAAGTACCCCAGCGCGCTGTCGGCGACGGCGGCACCGACATTCCCGAGCACGCCGGCGCGGCCGACGAAGTAGAACTGCGACGGGCTCAACCCAAGTTCGGCGGCTCGCGCCAGCGTCTGCGGCGCGAAATAGAACAATCCGCCAAGGTAGCTGATCTCCGGGCATGCCCGCCTCACGAGGTCGCTGGCGACGGTCATAAGGCTCCCTCCAGGCAGGAGTAGGCGGTATACGGCGCGTGCAGCCTGTCCATGGCCTGGTGCTGGCTATCGGCTAGGGAGTGAGCGCGGTAGCCCGAACCATGGCAGCACGCTGGCCTCGAAACGGGTCATGCCGCAGATCTGGCCGCCGGCCAGGGTGAGCACGTACAAGGCGGTCGCGTGACGGACTCCGGCCGGGCCGCGCAGGTAGGCCCCGAACGCGGGCTGGCCGTTGGCCCGGGCCGGCACGAGGTCGAACCTGCGGCCCGCGGCGAACTGGCGGGCGCAGTAGCGGGCCACCAGGTCACGGCCCTCGTAGCCGAACGGCTCAGGAGGCATCGCGATGAACACGTCGTCGGTCAGCAGGGCCACCAGCGCGTCCAGGTCGGCCGACTCCCACGCCCTCGCGAACAGGGTGACGATCGCGTCCTCGGCGGGCGAGCCTGCGGAGGGCGGCGGCTGGTGCCCGGCGGCCGGCTGCTGGCGGCGCTGCAGGCTGGCGCGGGCTCGTTTGAGGGCGCTGTTGACCGATCCGATGCTCACCTCCAGCATGCCGGCGACCTCACTGGCGCGGAAGCCGAGGACGTCACGCAGGATCAGGACGGCGAGCTGGCGCGGCGGCAGCAGCTGCAGGGCGGTTACGAACGCGAGCGAGATGGCCTCGGTCTGCTCGTAGCGGGCCTCCGGCCCGAGCAGCCCGTCCCCGGCGGCGCCCTCGAGGAACGCGTCGGGAAACGGCTGCAGCCAGACCGGCTCGTCGCGCGGCGTCGGCACCGGCGGCTCGAACTGCGACATATCCCACTCCCTGGCCGGGCGCCGGCTCGCCGCGCGGCGGGCGTTCAGGCACCGGTTGGTGGCGATCTTGTACAGCCACGTACGCAGCGATGCGCGTTCCTCCACGAACCCGCCGATGCCCTGCCACGCGGCCAGCATCGTCTCCTGGATGGCGTCCTCAGCGTCCTGGAACGACCCCAGCATCCGGTAGCAGTGCACCTGCAGCTCCCGCCGGTGGGACTCGGCCAGCTCCCGGAACGCCTCTCCATCACCGGCCCGCGCCCGTGACAGAAGATCGGCTGTCACCATCCTGCGCTCCTTCCTCCCGCACCACGTCGCACCTCCGCCCGGTATATACACCGCCCACGGCGCGAACTGGGCGGCTCGCGGGCGCCCAGTTTCCCCGCGCCGCGGTGTATGCACTACCGACCGCCCGGACGATCCGCCCACCGGACCAGCCAACGGCAGGAAGCAACTGAGCAGGAGCTCGCTCCGCCTCGGCTACGAGCGCTTGATGCAGCCACCTCGGTAAGTGAAAGGACTCATTCACCATGACACGCCACGCGATTGCCACGGACAAGCTCGCGGCACCGGTCGGCCCGTTCTCGCTCGGCGTGCGCGGGGTCGGGCTGCTGTTCCTCAGCGGGCAGGTGGCCCAGGACCCGGCCACCGGCAAGCTGATCGACGGTGATGTTGTCCGTCAGACTCACCAGATCCTGCGCAACATCGCGAAGGCCCTGGAAACGGTCGGCAAGGATCTGGGAGACGTACTTCGAGTTGGCGTCTACTTGACTGATATATCCGATTTCGCGGCGATGAGTCAGGCATACAGCGAGCACTTCGCCGAGCCCTACCCGGCACGCACCGCGATCGGCGTCGCCGCCCTGCCGCTGGGCGCGGCGGTTGAGATGGATGTGGTCGTGGGCTGAGCGATCTCGCGCAGTTCGCCGAGTTCAACGCCAGCTACGCATAGCAGTTCCCGGGCCCGGTAAAGCCGGTGCGCACCGCGGTCGGCAGCAACCCACCTCAGGGAGGAAACATCGACATGGACCACCAAATGTTGCGCCACCGGTTCGCAGCCCTCACCACAGCCCACGTGGCCGACGCCTGTATACGCGCCGGAGTGCCAGTGCGTTGCGCATCTGCGCTCTTGCGTGCTGTGGTGCCTGGCAGCCGCCTGGCTGGGCGTGTCTGTCCTGCCCGGCATGCTGGCAGCGTCGATGCCTTCCTGGAGGCATTCGAAATGGCAGCACCCGGCGACGTGCTGGTAGTCGACAACGGCGGGCGGCTGGATGAAGCGTGCGTCGGTGACCTGGTGGCTCTGGAGGCTCAGGCAGCCGGTGTGGAAGGGATGGTGATCTGGGGGCTGCATCGCGATACCGCTGACATACGGGCGATCGGGCTGCCGGTCTTCAGCCTGGGAGCGACCCCCACTGGCCCCCTCCGGCTCGACGCCCGCGCGCATGACGCGCTGGAATCCGCCGTCGTCGGAGATTGGACCGTGAGCCGCGAGGACCTGGTTCTCGGCGACGATGATGGCGTGCTCTTCCTACCCAGCCCGCAGGCCGAGGAGATCTTCACGCTGGCCGAGACGATCCGCGATACCGAACGGCGCCAGGCCGAACGGATCCGGGCCGGTGCCTCACTACGCACCCAGGTACAGTTCCGCGCCTACCTTGCCAAGCGCGAGAACACGCCCTCCCTGAGTTTCCGCGAGCATCTGCGCACGGTGGGCGGGGCCATAGAGGAATAACCACTCAGCAGCCCGGGCGGCGAGCCGACCCTTGGTGAGCGATGCTCACCTTCGAGCAATCCATCGCGACCTAGGATCCTTCCGGATCATGGAATGGTTGAATCCTCGCTCGAGAACATGTTCCACTCGACCGGTGTGGCAGAACGTGACGGCCGCTGTGGCAGCCGCTGAGCTGGATGCGCGATGACCGGCACCGTTCCTGATGTGTTCGCGCCAGCGCAGCTGGGTCCGCTCAGGCTGCGCAATCGGGTCATCAAGGCTGCCACCTTCGAGGGCCGGACACCACATGCCCTGGTCACGGACGACCTGATCGATTACCACCTGCGGCCCGCCCGCGGCGGGGTCGGCATGACCACGGTCGCCTACTGCGCCGTTTCCCCTGAGGGCCGCACGGACCGTCACCAAATCTGGATGCGCCAGGAAGCTGTGGTCGGCCTGCGCAAGCTCACCGACGCTGTACACGCAGAGGGGGCCGCGGTCTGCGCCCAGCTCGGCCACGCGGGACCGGTCGCCAACGCTGCGTCTAACAGGCTGCCGGCACTTGCCCCGACGCGCCAGTTCAGCCCGCTCGGCTTCCGGATGACGAGGAGCGCGAGCGCCGCCGATTTGGAGCGGATCACCCGTGCCCACGCCGAGGCCGCGGTGATCGCGCGCGATGCTGGGTTTGACGCGGTGGAGATCCACCTTGGCCACAATTACCTGGCCAGCGCGTTCCTCAGCCCCCGGCTCAACAAGCGTGCCGACGAGTACGGCGGCAGCCTGGCCAACCGGGCCCGGCTCGCGCGCGACATAGCGCGCGCTGTTCGCAACGCGGTCGGCGGCAAGCTCGCCATCACCGCCAAGCTGAACATGGACGACGGTGTTCCAGGCGGATTCTGGCTGGACGAGAGCCTCCAGGTCGCCCAGTGGCTCGAAGCCGACGGCAGTGTGGACGCTCTCGAGCTCACCGCCGGCAGCTCGCTGCTCAATCCGATGTACTTGTTCACCGGAGACGCGCCGGTCCGGGAGTTCGCTGCCGCCTTCCCGCAGCCGTTGCGAACCGGCCTGCGGCTCGTCGGCAGCCGGTTCCTGCGCACCTATCCGTTCCAGGAGGCATACCTGCTCGAGCGTGCCCGCCAATTCCGGGCCGGGCTGGCCCTGCCGCTCATTCTGCTGGGCGGGATCACACGCAAGCAGACCATGGACCTAGCCATGGCGGAGGGGTTCGAGTTCGTGGCATTGGCCCGCGCGCTGCTGCGCGAGCCTGATTTGATTCAGCGGATGCAGGCCGACCCTGAGACAAGATCACTGTGCATTCACTGCAACAAGTGCATGCCGACGATCTACCGCGGCACCCACTGCGTGCTGGCGGAACCGCAGACCACCTGATGTCGATCGGTACCGCGTCCGTGGCCGCCAGGCGGAACAGCCCTCCCGTCGCTCGGCTTTGCGAGAACGCGCCACAGCGCCGGTGAGTCCAGCAGCAAGTGGATCAAGCGTCACCTTCGCTCGGCCTGGAGTTCGAGTCGCCGTACGCCGTCCGTGGTCGCTAAGCAGAACAGCCTGATGCGCACATCGCGCCGCGCGGCGGCTGCTTTGAAGGCCATGAGCCACCGCTGGTCGCATTCGGTGGTGCCGCCGTCGACGGCCCGCACCAGCGTGATCACAGCGGAGCCGCCGGGCGCGGCGTCATCGAGCACGGTCGCGAGCACATCGCAGATGCGTTCGGCGTCATCAGGCTCTGGATCCGCTGGCATCCCGTCGATCGGGAGGATGACGGGCAGTTGCACCGCATCTGCGCTGAGGAAAAGCAGCCACAACGAGCGATCACGTCGCTCATTCTGGCTGATCAGCTGGTCGACGCGGTCGAGCACGTCGATGTCGGTGTCGAGCGGTGCTAAGAGATCGAATTCGGGTGTCCCACCTGTGGTTTTCAACATGGCTCAAGCCAAGCTTTGACCCCCGAACCGCCGCAACAGGCGCCGCAACACCTGTGGAAAACCCAGTTCCGCCTCATCGCCGCTGTGGACGACGGCAAGCGGTGTAGTCATTAGCGCAGCAGGTCGTGCTCACCGCTTCGTGGCAACAGCGTGATCCGCTCGTCGGCAACAGCCTCGATGCGGTCTCGGCTGTACAGCAGCGGGACGGCTTCGTCGGCGGCCCAAGACGCGAACAGGTCCGCGTAATGCGGGCTGGCCGGGTCGCCTGACTGGCCTGGACTGTTCATAACCACGGAGTTGTCCCATCCGCCCACGTCCACGACGAGCCGGAACGTCGCGCCCGCCGTCTGCGTGAAGTCCGGCAGGTAGGTGGCTGCGCCGACCGTGTCCGGGCCGCCGCCGCGCGGCAGCGGTTCGATCGCGGCCTTCGCGCGAGCAGCATCAGACAGGGCCGGGCCGGCCGGGTGGGCGAGCCTTGCCTGATGCAGCTGCCCCCATGCCCAGTCCTGTTCGGCGGGACCGAGCAGATCGGTCAGGTCGGCGATGGCGGCGGACAGCGATGTCTCGAACAGGTCGGCCAATGCCGCGGCCGGGTTCGGACCCAGCCGGTCGCCTGGGTTCTCGATCAGGTCCAGGTCGATCTGGGGATTGCCGACCGCGTCCTCCGCCGGCAGCACGACGGCTAGCGCGGCCGGGACTCTGTCAGGCGGCAGAAACTGCGCGAGAGCCAGCCCGCGCAGGGCAGGACGCAAGTGCCGCCGGTACCAGACCTCGAACAGGGCTGCCGCAGCGGAGTCCGCGGCGAGGGCGCCGTCCCAGGCAGCCAGCAAACCGGCCGCGCGCTCGGCGGCACCGTCGCTCCAGGTCCGCCCAGCCAGGTAAGCCACTATCTGCTGCGCGGGCAGGCTGACATGGTCGGCCTGGAGGCGCACCATGTCAGCGACGGTGCTCCGCGCCGACCTTCCCAGGACCTGGGCGATCCGCTCCGCACGGAACCGTGCGGGCCAATCGCGGGTGATGACCAGATCGTCCGGGAAACCAGGCGGTAGGTTCATCTCGTTCGCGGTGGCGATCCAGCCGCGCGCCGGGTTCACCTCGGCGGGAAGCTCGTCCATGTCGCAGAAGCCGGCCCACTCATAGCGCCCGTCGCCAGGCACCGGGAGGGTGCCGTCCCAGTTCGGGCGGACCGGGGTCAAGCCGGCCGCTTTCCAGCCGATGGTGCCTGTCTCATCTGCGTAGACCAGGTTCTCCCCTGGCGCGCCCCACCGGTTCAGCGCGGCGGTGAACCGTTCCACATCTGACGCCCGCATGGTCTCGATGCTGCCCAGGTAAGGGGCCATGCCGGGCTCCAGCCAGGCCGCGCGGACCGCGAACGCGGCGTCAGATTCCGGCACGGAGCGGATCACCGGGCCGTGTCTGGTGAACCAGAGCTCGGCCGGCACCGGCGGAGCACCCCTGACCGGGATCTCCTCGCGGACCACTGTCATCGGCTCCCAGCGGTCCCGGTACCAGTACTCATGCGGCTCACCCGGCCGGGTCCGGTAGACATACAGGTCCTCCTGATCGATGGAGAACACCGTGAACCCGAACGCCACGCAACCGTTGTGGCCGACCGACAGGCCGGGCAGGGCCGGTTCACCCGCGCCGATCACATCGAAGCCTGGCGCGCTCAGATGCGCGATATACCGCAGTGAAGGCAGCGACACTGTCCGGTGCGGGTCGTTGGCCAGCAGCGCCCGCCCCGTCGCCGTCAGTTCGGGCGCGAGCGCCCAGTTGTTGCTGCCCTCATCGGCGTCTAGCGGCAGGGCTGCGGCCACGCTTCCAGCGCGCGCCGGTCCAGGTAGCTGGGCCGGAGAAACCGCCAGCGTGTAGTCGCGCAGGACGTCGTCGGGAATGACGGTCAGGTCCAGGCCGTCGGGCACTGTCACCTCGCCGCCGGGTTCGCGCCTGCGCCAGAGCTTCTCGGCGCCCGGCCCGAAATCACGCAGGATCAGCGCGCGGCTCACCTCGTGCGCGACGTTATGGAACAGGCCGTGGCTGCGGATCCTGGCGACGTCGGACGGCGCCCAGAACGCAGGCTCGTAGCCCAGTTCGCGGAACTCCAGTGGCAACCGGGAGGGCTCCTCGCGGGTCAGGGTCACGTACGCGTTGATCCCGGCCGTGAACGCGGTGGCGACTTCTTTGGTATCGGATGCGTAAGCGAGCCATTCAGCGTGCATGGCCCCGCGGAACAGGAACAGCCGGGCTGCGCGGTCTTGCTCGGCGTACTCCTCGCCCCAGACCGAGGCCAGCAGGCCGAGGCCGCGCCGCCGCCAGGTGTCGATCTGCCACAGACGGTCCCGCGCGACCTGGAAGCCCTGTGTCCAGAACGCGTCGTGGGTGCTCGAGGCGTAGATGTGCGGGATGCCCCAAGGGTCAGTCAGGATCTCGGCCGGTGCCCGCAGCCCGGAAACGGTCAGCTCGGCCGGCGCCTTCAGCTGTCGCTCCAGCAGTCGTAAATGTCGCTCAAGGTGGCGAACCACACGTCGTCACGCTGTTTCATGTGCATGACGAACCGTTCCAGCAGCATGATGGCGTGCGCCCGGCCGCTGACCAGGCCATGCACGGTGTGAGTGAGAATGCCGCCCGGGTGGTGCTCGTAGGCGTAGTCGAAGTTGTCGCGCCAACGAGCGAACGTGTCGTCGGTCGACATCAGTCCGGCCAGCACCCCTGGCACGTGGTCCAGCGCAGGGAAGTCATCCATGAACCAGGACACGGGGAGCTCCAGCACCGGGCTGGGCGGGCCGAACTCGTTCGGCTCTTCCCGGTGCACGGTGACCTGCCGCGGCCGGTACGGCTCGAAGTCCCTGCCCATCAAGGAGCTGTCCCACTCGAAACCGTGCTCTTCCAGGATGTCCAGCGTCCACGGGGAGAAATCCCATGCGGGCGAGCGGTAACCACGCGGCCGGCGGCCCACGATCTTCTCGTGCTGGCCGAGCTGGACCTCCATCAACCGGCGCTCTTCGGCTTCGCCGAGCGACGGCACGGACTCGTGATAGGCGCCGTGCGCAGCGATCTCGTGACCAGCGTCGATGACCTCCCTGATGCGGTCAGGAAACGTAATCAGCGTGTGCCCGGGCGTGCACCACGTCGTCGGGATGCCGTGCTTGGCGAACAGCCTCAGCAGCCGCGGGGTGCCGACCTCCGCATCGAACTCTCCGCGAGACAGGATCGACGGGCTCAGCGTGGCCATGTGCCCGCTGAACGCGCACATCGCATCGAAGTCCACTCCGATGTTGACGGCAAGTCGCTTTCCTGCCGGGAGTCGCAGTGGCATCTGACGGTCGCCTCCTCTGCCGTTTGGGCCCAATTCGGTACCCGAAGTCCCGTCCAGAATGTGCAGGTTGCGCCCGCGCCGTCAACTAAGGTAGCGCCCATGACACGAGCGCTTGTGCTTGGCGGCGGCGGTCCGGTCGGCGTGGGCTGGGAGGCGGGTCTGGCCGTGGGCCTGGCCAAGGCCGGGGTTGTGCTGGGCGAGGCAGATCTCGTGGTGGGAACCTCAGCCGGCTCGATCGTCGGGGCACGGCTGGCCCTCGGGCTTGACCTGACCGAAGCGGTCAGCGCTGTCGGCCAGCCGCTGCCGGTCGAGGTCGGCGCGGGCGCCACGATTGCCGATCTGATGACGGCATGGGCGAGCGCCGCGAGCCGGGCGCAGACTCCTGAGGGGATGCGGACCGAACTGGGCAAGCTCGCGCTGGGCGCGCAAACGGTGGCCGAAGACGACTTCACAGGGGCGGCAGTGTTCGCGCAGCTCGCGGGACGCAGCTGGCCGGCGTCGTTCCAGTGCACGGCGATCGACACGAAGACCGGCGCATTGCGGGTGTGGGACGCCGGTACCGGCGCACCGCTGGACCGGGCTGTCGCTTCGAGCTGCGCCGTTCCGATGGTGTTCCCGCCAGTGTCAATAGATGGCACGCGCTACATGGACGGCGGGATGCGCACGCCGCTGAACGCCGACCTGGCCGCCGGGCACGCGGCGGTGATCCTCGTGTCGTGCCTGGCCATGGCCTTGCCTGAGGGGATCACCGACCCGGTATTCGAAGCAACAGCGACCCAGATCGAAGCTGAGCTTGCGGTCCTGCGCGACGGCGGCACCTCGGTTGAGATCATCGTCCCGGGCGCGGAGTTCCTTGAGGTGAGCGGCTGGGGCGCCGAGTTGATGAACCCGTCCAGGGTGGCCGGAGCTTACGAGGCGGGCGTCCGGCAGGCGGCCGCGGAGGCGGGCAGGCTTCAGGCCATCTGGGACGCGTAATAATCGATCACGTATGACTGCGCCTCAGGCTGAGCTGGAGCAGGCCGGGCGGGAGTACCTGGCCCGGCTGAGCGACGCCGACCTCCGCGCGCTCGTCCACGCGGACGCGGTCACAGCGGACCGCGCGACAGCCCGGATTGAGGCGCTCCGCCGGCAACCCGCCCTGCTCCTCGACGCCCTCGACCGGCCTGCCACCTCGGCGGCGGTACTCAACCTGGCCCGTGCCGCCGAGCCCGGTGCCGCACGCGGCGCGGCCCGCGCGGCTGATCGCTTCGCGATGATCTCACCGTTCCTGCTCTTCGCCGCCGCTGTTCACCGCACCGCCGCCGACCTGGCCGGAGCAAGCTACGCGCCCGAGCGGACGGCGCCCCGGCAGCGGGTCCCGCTGTTCGATGGCGGGCGCCTGACCGCCTATCTGGCAGCACCCCGGCACCGGCTATTCCTGGCCGACCTGCTGACGTCGTTCGCCCGGATCTCCGGCGGTGTGGTGCTTGCGCCCGACGGCAGGCACCGCCGCCGGTGGAACGACGCCGACCCGCACCGGCTGGCTGTCCTGCTCGACTCCTTGCCGCCTGCCGAACGCCCGCCGGTGTGGAAGCGACTCGGCGACCTGGCCTTGTTCCTGGCCGGCGTGTTCCCCGATGCAGCGGAACGGCTCGTACCTGACGAGGCGGCTGCCAGCCGGCTGGCTCGTCGCACCTTGGGCACTGACGCTCCAGGCACAGGGCCGGAGCGCTTCCGTGGCGGCGGAGCACCCGACCTGATCGAATGGCTGGGCACCCGCTGGTATCAGCAGGCGGCCCGGCACGTCACCGGCGACGCGTCGCGAGACCTGCTGGAGCATGCCGAACACTTCTGGCCAGCCCGCCGGGTCCTGAACACAGCGACGGACCGGTACCTGCTGCCCTACTCGGCCGGCTGGCTGACCGGGCCGTCATGAGCGGCAGGTCGGCGGTTTGCCGACGTCGCGTGAGGCGGCTGCAGCCTGCGCGTTCGGCACACGAGGCCGAGCTTCGGCAGTACCATTGCGGTTGCCTTAGCCATTAGTGGCATCCCATGACCCGATGGGCCGGCGAGCGTCCGGGCCCGATAGGAGGAACAGGGTGCCGGGCATGCACACCCCCCGCCTTTACCTGCACATCGGCGAGCCGAAGACTGGCACGACGTTCGTGCAGGAGACCTTGTGGGATAACCGCGCCAAGCTGGCGGCCAGAGGAGTCCTGCTGCCGGGCTACAGCGATCGCGACCATTCTCGTGCGAGCAGGGACTTGCGCTCGACCCGCAGGCCGGAGTCCGATCCGGCCGAAAAGTGGCAGGGCGAATGGGATGTCCTGACCGGTCAGGCGCTCCAGGCTCCGCAGGCAGCTGTCATATCCGATGAGGTGCTCGCGGCGTGCCAACCTGATACGGCCGACCGCGCCGTCAGGAAGCTGCATGCGGCCGAAGTGCACATCGTTCTCACGACGCGGGACATCGGGAGCCTGCTGCCTGCCGAATGGCAGGAAACCATCAAGTGCCGCGGCACTGCCTCATGGGAGGAATGGCTGAGGCACGTCATCGACGTCGCGCCCGCCGCAGACAGGCGCCGCCACTCGTGGTTCTGGCGGGTGCATGACACGATGGCCATCCTCGACATGTGGTCACGGCACATTCCGCCGGAGCATGTCCATGTGATCACGCTGCCGCGGCAGGGACCGCCCGAGTTGCTGTGGGAACGGTTTGCGTCTGTGCTCGGCATCGATTCTGGCGGTATGAGCATCCGCCAGGTGCACGCTAATACCTCGCTCGGGCTCGCGGAAGTCGAGTTCCTGCGCCAGATGAACGGTGCATTGTCCGCGGAGATGCCCTACTGGTTTTACACCAGGAACATCAAGCGAATTCTTGCCCACGATGTCCTGATCACGCGGCCAGGGAAAGAGCGCCTCGGGTTGCCTACCGCACACGAGGCATGGGCCAAGGATCAAGCAGAAGTGCTCATCGAGCGCCTGCGGGACTCCAAGTACGACCTAGTTGGTGATCTCGACGATCTCCTCCCGCAGCCTGCAACCGGCCGGTCCTTCTCGACCGCAGGCGTGACGGCAGACCAGATGCTCGACGCCGCCGTCTGCGCGGCAGCAGCCCTGGCGGATCACCAGTTCCTGGAAAGTCAGCCGACCGGACCGCGGCTGCCTAAACCACAGGGCCTACGGCAGAGGATCAGCCGGCTGGAGTGGACGATCCTGAACGGGCCCTTCGCGAAACGGGTGCTCCGTAATACCAGTCATCTCGCGGCCGTGCGGTGGTTGCGGGTCATGATATGGCGGGTGCTCATGCATCCCGGTCGTCACCGTGGTAGCCCCGTTCCGGCAGGAAATGCGGACGACGCGCGCTCGGTGGCAGCCGAGGGCTGATGAGCGTCGGGCGCGCCCGAGGAAGGTCCGCATGTCCGATTGCGATGTGATTATCGTCGGCGGAGGTTCGGCCGGCGCGGTACTAGCAGCCCGTTTGTCGGAGGACGCGACGCGCGAGGTGCTGCTGCTTGAGACCGGACCGGACTATCGGTCGGCCTCGACACCTCCGGCGATGCGCAGTCGTGATGACACCGGCCTGCTCATCGACGGCTTTCCTCCGCCGGACCAGACCATCGCGCGGCACTTCTTCCCCTCGCTGACGGCGCGCCGTACCTCGCAGCAAGTCCCGACGGCGCTGCTACGCGGTCGAGGGGTCGGCGGCAGCTCGGCAGTCAACGGCATGTTCGCGATTCGTCCGACAGTGGAGGACCTGGACGGCTGGTGCGCGGCTGGCGCCCGAGGGTGGTCGTTCCACGACACGCTTCCGCTGCTCAAGCGGCTTGAATCCGATCTGGACTACGGGAGCGCGGATTATCACGGCACCGAAGGCCCGATTCCGGTCGTGCGTCCAGCCGGGGACGACATCCTGCCGATCGACGACGCCTTCCGGCAAGCGGCGCTCGCCATGGGACATCCGTGGGAGCCTGATCACAACGCTCCGAAGACCTACGGCATCTCCCCCTACGCCTACAACGCGCCAGGAGGCACGCGGGTCTCGGTTAATGACGGCTACCTCGAGCCGGCCCGCGGCCGCAGCAATCTGCGGATCATTGGCGACACCCGCGTCGGCCGGATCCTCTTCGATGGCTCACGCGCCGTGGGAGTGCAGGCAGCCCGGGCAGGCGAGACGGTCGAATTCCGCGGCGGGCAGGTGATCGTTTCGGCGGGATCTGTTTATTCTCCGGCGATCCTGCTTCGTTCGGGCGTCGGGCCCGCAGCGGATCTTCGAAACCTTGGGATCGACGTGATAGCCGACCTTCCGGTCGGCAGTGGGTTGCGGGATCACCCCCTGATGCTGCTCCGCATGCAGCTGGTCGAGGAAATGCAATGGCAGGCGGAAGGAACCCGCACTGCCCGCTATTGCATCCGCTACGGGCTCGGAGCGACCGCCGAACCTGCAGACGCCATGCTGGCTCTCATGAGCGTCGCGTCCGCGCCGAACGTCGGCATGCTGTACGGATGGCTGAACAACGTCACATCGACCGGCCGCATCAAGCTCGCCACGCCAGATCCTGCGATGGAACCGGTCGTGGACTCTAACCTTCTCGCGCACCCAGACGATATGCGCCGCATGCTGCAGATGATCAGCGACATGAAAGCTCTGGTGGGATATTCCGCCATGAGCAGGTACACCGAATCGGCCGAGCTGGCGCCCATGGACATCATCTATGCGTTCAAGGCCGCCGAACCGGTACCGGGCCTGGCCATCTTTGACAGGTCAGTGACTGAGAGCGAGCTGAAGGCCTTCGTGCTCTCGAATGTCTTCGATGCCGCGCACATCAGCGGGACCTGCCGGATGGGTGCAGCAGATGATCCTCAGGTCGTCGTCGACGATCACGGCCGGGTACTGGGCCTCGACAACCTTCGCGTCGCCGACGCCAGCATCTTCCCGTGGGTTCCGAGCGCCAATACCAACTTCAGCGCAATCCTCGTCGGCGAGAAGATCGCCGAGATCATCAGCACTGGCGGCTAGACGGCGCTGGTGGACCTGCTTGTGAGGATGACCAGCTGCTGCGTCGCCCGGGTCATCGCGACGTAGCGGTCCACCGCCCCTTCGATGCCCTCGCCGAAAGCCTCCGGGTCGACGAGCACGACCAGGTCGAATTCGAGTCCCTTGGACAGCTCTGGTGTCAGCGATCTGATGCGCGAGGTCGCCTGGAAGGCGGGTTCACCGATAACACAGGCGATTCCCTCGGCGTTCGCGGCGAGCCAGGAGTTGAGGATCGAACCCAGACCCGATGCCGGTCCGTGTCCGACGGGGACGCCGGTGCGGCGGATGGAAACCGGCACGTTCGCGTCCGGCAGCGCCGCCCTGATGATGGGCTCCGCCTCGGCCATGACCTCTTCTGGCGTCCGGTAGTTGATGCTCAGGGAAGCCATAGTGATCCGGTCAAACCCGATCCGCTCAAGCCTTTCCTGCCACGATTCGGTGAACCCGTGCCTGGCCTGGGCGCGGTCCCCGACGATGGTGAAGCTCCTGGACGGGCAGCGGAGCAGCAGCATCTGCCACTCGGCGTCGGTCAATTCCTGAGCTTCGTCAACGACGATGTGCGCGAACGGGCCAGCGAGCAGGTCAGGATCGGCGCTAGGCAGCGCGGCCTGATCGACCAGTGCATCCTGGAAGTCCTCGCCGCGCAGCATAGACACCAGGCCGACGCCGTACTCATCGTCGGCCACCACGATGAGGTCGTCGACGACCCGCGCCATCTGTTCCCGCTCCGCGGCGATGGCCGCTTCCTGCCTGCGCTTGCGCTGGGATGCCTCAGGGTCGCCGAGCCGTTGCCGCGCTGCGTCCAGGAGAGGCAGGTCGGATACCGTCCAGGCGTGGGCGTCGCCCCGCTGCAGCATCTGAACCTCTCCGGGGCTGAGCCAAGGAGCGCACATGCGCAGGTAAGCAGGGACCGACCACAGGTCCCCGACAAGGTCAGCGGCTTCGATGAGCGGCCATGCGCGGTTCAGGATCGTGAGCAGTTCTGTGTTCTGCAGCAGCGACCTGCGGAGCAGATGCGCTGGGACGTCGCCGTCGTGATTGTCCATCAGGATCGCAAGCAGTTGCTCCATGATCTGTTCGCGAGCTTCGTTGTGCGGTGTGCTGGGATCTGGCGCCGCGAACGCCTCGGTCCAGTCCTCGGCGCTGAGCCAGATGTCGGACCAGGGTGTCTCGACCGTCATGGGCTTGGACGGCGGCTTCTCATAGAACCTGACGGCCGGCTCGATCGCCTTCACCAGGTCCGCGGCCGATTTCAGGCGCGCCACCTCCGGATCCTTCTCTGGTGCTGCCGAAGCTCCCTCGGTTACGAGGTCGCGCAGCGTGCAGGTCTGGACGCCTTCCTCGCCAAGGCTGGGAAGAACGTCGGCGACGTAAGCCAGGTAGGGCTGGTGCGGACCCACGAAGAGCACCCCGCCCCGGTGGCGATCGAGGCGAGGGTCGGAGTAGAGGAGGTAGGCGGAGCGGTGCAAGGCGACCACGGTCTTCCCGGTACCAGGACCGCCGTCGACCACGAGAGCACCTCGGGATCCAGCGCGGATGATGGCGTCCTGGTCGGCCTGGATGGTTCCCAGCACGTCTCGCATGCGGGCCGACCGGTGAGTGCCGAGGCTGGCGATGAAAGCGGACTGATCGTCGAGCGCAGCATGCCCTTCAAGCCCGTCCTGGGTGAACACCTCGTCCCAGTAGTCGCTGATCCGGCCGCGGGTCCAGCGATACCGGCGGCGGCTCGCCAGACCCATCGGACTGGCGTGAGTCGCTCCGAAGAAGGGCTCGGCCGCGGGGGAACGCCAGTCCAGGAGCAGCCGACGGCCGGCCTTGTCCCGCAGGCCGAGCCGTCCGACGTAAACGGGTTCGGCGCTCTCTGTCCTGACGATCCGTCCGAGGCACAGGTCCAGCCCGAAGCGACGCAGGACGCGCAAGCGCGCGGTCAGCCGGTGGACTTCCATGTCCCGGTCCATCGCTTCCTGCCCGATGCCGCCGGGTGCCTTGCGCATGGCATCGAGGCGATCCGACAGGTCGGCGACCGACAGCTCGAGACTCTCGGCGATGGCGGCGAAATGCCGCTCGTCGTCGGCAATCAGCGCCGGATCTGCCTTGGCGATGAGACGGTCAGGAAGGTCAAACGCGCTGTTGGTCAGCGTGTTCAAGGAATCAGCTCCGATCAGAGATCGCATATAAGGCCGTTGCTGAGGCGCCCGGACGCGCGGCACCGTCGCCCCCTTGGCACGGGTCCCGCTCCCGCATATTCAGGGCCCGGCCTGCGATTATGCGGCACGACCCGGGTCTTGCGGCAAGCCCCCATGTGCGTTATAAGTTGAAAGTGGAGGGGACTGCGCAGTCCCCTCTTTTCGTTGTTCGGCTACGGCCCGACCTCAGAGAGTGTCGATCCAGTGGTCGAGGCGACGCGCCGCGCTGGTCAGGATCTTCGGATCCCGCAGGGTATTCGCAAGCAGCGCGCTGCCCTCGTATGCGGCCATGAGGTCAACGGCAAGGTCGTGCGCGTCCTGGCGGCCGAGGGACTTGAACTGCGTCTCAGCCCATTCGATCGGGATACGCATCAGCTCAGCCGCGGGCAAGCGTGGCTCCGCCATGCGCTTGTCGACTTCTGAGCACAGGGTGCCCAGCGGACAGCCGTACTCCGCGATGAGCTCACTTCGGGACACAAAGTCTCCGACCAGGGCCTTCAGCCTGCCCTTCGGGGAGCGGTGTCGTTCCTCGATGAGGTCGAGGGTCGCCTTGGACTGCCGAACATAGGATTCGATCACCGCAGCGATGACGTCGTCCTTGGTCTTGAAGTAGTAGTAGACATTCCCGGCGGGAACATCGGCAGCCTTGGCGATCTCCGCGAGCGTGGTCCGTTCGATTCCCTGTTCGTGCACGAGCTGTGCGGCGGCAGCGACCAGGCGCTCTCGTTTCCCTGGCCGGTGCCTCTCAACGGGCGGTGCTACAGAGTCAGTCATCTCACTAACTAGCTTACAAGCGCTGCTGAACCGCGTCCTGTTCTCGCCGCGGGGCAGCTGGGTCCGGGTCGGCGCTGACCATGACCAAGGGCGGAGCATTTCGCGTATTGCCGATGCGCAGCGCGAACAACGCCGCAGCTGCCATCAAGATGCTGCCGGTGAGCAGGGCCTGGTGGTACCCGGCGTCCGAGGCGACAGCGCGCGCCACATGAGCGGCGACAAGCTGACTGGTGCGCGTGATCGCCACCGCCGAGAGGACGGCGAGGCCGAGAGCACTGCCGATTTGCTGGGACGAGTTGAGCAGCCCAGCCGCCAGACCCGCTTTATCGGATGGCACGCCGGCGTTCGCGGCGGCGGTAACCGATACGAATACCGACCCTGCGCCCACTGACAGCATCAGGAACCCGGGCAGCAGATCGCTCACGTACGAACCGTGCAACGGCACCCTGGACACGTAGTAGATGCCCGCTCCGGCGATCAGGCAGCCGATGGCTGCAACTGGCCTGGAACCGATCCGCGAGATCAGTTGTGACGCCGTGCCGCCGGCAACCGCGAACCCGGCGGTGATCGGGAGATAAGCGGCTCCCGCCTTGAGCGGCGAGTAATGCAGGATCTCCTGCATATACAGCGTGGCGTAGAAGAACATCGAGAAGAACCCGCAGAAGGCAAGCAGTTGCGTCACATCGGCCGCCACCAAACCCTTCACCCGCAGGATGGAGAACGGGACTAGGGGGTTGCTGCTCCGCGCTTCGTTGACCGCGAACGCGGCGATCAGGACGCCTGATCCGGCCAGTGTCAGGATCGTCTGAATCGATCCCCATCCGACAACGGGCGCGCGAACAAGGCTGTACACAAGCAGGAGCATCCCGCCGGTGATGAGCGCGGCCCCCTGCGAGTCGAACGCCGTGCCCGCCTTCTTGATCCCGCGGTCTTTCGTGAGCAAGGCGAGCGCCACTGCCGCCACGACCAGACATATCGGCGGGTTGACGAAGAACACCCAGCGCCAGCCAGGTCCCTGCGAGATCACGCCGCCCAGAAAGACACCGGCCGCCGCCGCGATGCCGCTGACGGCTCCCCACACGCCGAGAGCCGTATTGCGATCCTTGCCCTCACGGAAACCGGTTGTGAGCGCTGATAGTGCCGCAGGCGCCATGAGCGCGGCTCCAGCGCCTTGAACAAGCCTGGCGGCGACAAGCAGCGCTCCGCTGCCGGCCATCCCGGCGGTCAGCGACGACACCCCGAACACTGCCAGGCCAGCCAGCAGCATGCGGCGACGGCCGAGCAGGTCGCCGAGGCGGCCGCCAAGCAGCAGGAAGCCGCCGTAGGTGAGGATGTAGCCGCTAGCTACCCACTGCAAGTTCTGCTGCGAGAAGCTCAGGCTGTGCTGGATAGATGGCAGGGCAACGTTGACGATCGCCGAGTCGGCGATATCGAGGAACTGCACCGCGCACAGCAGCATCAGCGTGATCACGCCGAGCGCGGAACGCAGAGCCAGGCGCGAATCTGCGCCTGAGATGGCCTGCCGATGGACTGTTTCCATGCCGAGTGCCGCCTCCCGGTCAACCGAGTAAGTGAGTTAACTCACTCAGTCTCTACGCGATGCGGTATCGAGTCAAGTTAGTCAGCTAACTCATCGGCCTCGCCTGCACGCAGGATCCCACATCGCGTGCAGGCGAAGCCGACGACGCTTAGCCGTCCGTCTTCGGGCTGAACAGGGCGAACATGGCGCCGTTCGGGTCTGTCAGGTACGCGACGACCATGCCGCCGTCAAGTTCCATCGGCGCGACGACGACCTTGCCGCCGAGCTTCTCCGTCCGCGTGGCCGTCGCGGCTACGTCGGCGACCTGGACGACGAACACGGCGTACGGCGGGATGTTGCCGCCGGTGTTGAAGATCCCGCCAGATGGCCCTGCCGCATCAGGGGCGGTGATGAGCGTGTACTCCCCGTCAGCTGCAAATGACCAGCCGAAGAGCTCGCCGTAGAACGCCTTGGCGGCGCCGACATCCGGTGCGCCTATCTCGAACCAGGTGACTGCGTTTTGCGCTGGTGACGTCATTGGGTCCTCCGTAAGTCCGGGCATGTGTCATGACTGACACTGCCGGGCCGGCGCGACAGCCCCCTGTCGGTGTTTCCGCGGGAATTAGCTCGCGAGCTCGGGAACGCGGACGAGAGCGTCCGGAATGTCCACATCGAGGTCGCCATACGCACGGTACGGCGCGGGTGCGCCCGTATCCACCGCTGCAAGAATCCGGTCCACCCGGAATGCTCGCGCGTGGTCACGCAGCCTGCACCACGCCACCAGGTACCAGTGTGTACGCGTCCCCGCAAAGGCCACGGGCTCAACTTCGCGCACGGTGACGACATCACGTCTGTCGCGGTAGTCGATCACGAGGACATGGCGGGCGGTGATCGCCTCCTGTATTGCGACCGGGACCGGAGTTCGCTTCCTGGCTGCACGGGCGCGCTGCGATGAATCGCCCCGGGTGCTCTCGATCAGCCTGATCCGATTCACTAGCCGCTCTGCCTCGGCCATCTGCCCTGGCGGCGCAGCGGCCAGCACTTTCCTAAGCGCGCTCCGCGCTGCCGTTTCGAACGGCGTCTCGTCCGCCTCCGCCAGTGAGACAGCAATCGCGACCATTTCAGCTGCGGTGAAATTGACCGGCGGCAGGGTGAGCGTCTTGTCGATGACATAGCCGCCGCGCCGTCCAGTCTCCGCATAGACCGGGACGCCGGACTCCTGAAGCGCCAGGATGTCCCGTTCAATCGTGCGGGTGCTGACCTCGAACTTCCGCGCGAGCTGCGACGCGGACCGTGGTCGGGGTGCGAGGGCCCGCAGCTCTTCGACCAGCGCGTACAGCCGATCGGTCCGGTTCACGAGTGGCACGCTAACAAGGCCTACTGACACTTCGGGACTGGTCAACGGCCAGGGCGGTCAGGGCGGCGGCTTCACAGCCATCCGAGCCACGTCATCACTTCATGCGCGATCACCGAGACCGGCCGGTCATTGCTGAGCACAAGGTCCTCCACGCCAACGCCTTCTGAGGCGGCAATCGAGGCGGCCGCGTCGCGCAAGTCATCGCGGCGCCCGCTGGTGACGTCTGCCGCCAGCCGCTGCTCGATGTCTTTCAGCGGCAACGACAGCCGGACGACCCGCAGCGGCACGCCGAGCGACTCCCTGATTCCCTGCAGTGCCTTGTGGTCGCGAACGAAGTAAGCAGCCACGTACGTCGTCACTCCGAGCTCCCGGTAGTTGGCGGCGACGGCGGCCAGGTTTCGCAGCATCATGGCCTGGCCGGTGGCATGATCGCCGACCCAGCCGAGGTAGTCCAGATCCAGCAGGGCGTACAGCTCGTCCTGCTGCTCAAGCAGGTAGGTGATCTCGGCGGCTACCGAGCTCTTCCCGGAGCCGAACACCCCGGTAATTAGGACGCCCTGCGGATTGTGCGGCTTCACGAGCCAAGCTTCACCCTGAGCGTATGGTTGCGCCACCAATAATTGATTTGGGGTGTGCGAAGCCGACCGGCTTGGGATGACGACCTTGCTCTTGCGGCCCGACCGCGCTTGGCTTGGACGGATGACGACGGAATCGCCGGGATCGCGTGCCGCGGCTGACGTCGCGGGCCCGGCCGGGAATGGATCCTTCGAACTGGTGCAGCGGCTCGGCCATCCCGGTCCGGAGCGCGAGGCCGCGCTTGCCGAGCTGCATGCCCTGTTGCTGCGGGCGGCGCGCTTCGAGGTCCGCCGCCGTCGGCCAGCGTTCCCCCAGCTGGGGGGTGCTGACCTCGATGACCTTGCGTTGCAGAGTGCGGACGACGCGCTGATGTCGATCCTGCGCAGGCTTGGCGATTTCCGCGGGGAGAGCCGTTTTACGACCTGGGCCTGCAAGTTCGCAATCGTCGAGGCTGGCGTCAAGGTCCGCCGGCAGGCCTGGCGGGGGAGGGAGATTCCCGTCACCCCGGCGTCGTGGCCAGCCGTCGCCGACGGCGCGCCCAGCCCGCACCAGCACGCCGAGGCAAGCGACCTGCTCGGAGCGCTGTGGGAAGAAATCGAGTTGCAGCTCACCGCGCGCCAGCGTGAGGTGTTCATCGCCCTCACGCTCGGCGGGGTGCCTATCGACGTCATGGCCGAGCGGCTGAGCACCACCCGCGGCGCGCTTTACAAGACATTGCACGACGCCCGGCGCAAGCTGCGGGCCGCGCTCGCGGCGCGAGGGCTCGGCGTCGACGGGGAACGGGGGTGACCGGGAACATGCCAGATAACTGGCCACGCGACGTCACGGACCTGGTCGGACCGGCGGGTCCTGAACTTGGCTGTGATGAGTGCTTCGATGTCCTCGACGCGTACGTCGAGCTCGAACTGGCTGGCCGGCCGGCCGATGCCGAGATGCCAACGATGAGCATCCACCTTCGTGGCTGCTCAGCTTGCCGCGAGGATCACGACAGCCTTCTTGCGTTGCTCCGTGCCGCACGGGAAGACGGCTGATAGTTCCGGCCGGTGGTAAGAAGCTGAGCCTTTGGCAGCACTAACAAGGCATGGGACTGTCTTCGGCTCATCCCGTCCCCGTTGGCTTCCGGTTGACCGCCGTTGCTGACACCGTTCTTCGCTACGTAGTCACGGCCGTTTGTGCTGCGAGTGCTGGTATTCACGCGGCGCTCATCGGCCCTCACCTCGCGGAAGGGCTGCCGATCGGGCTGGGTTTCGCCGCGGCAACGGCCGTCCTGGCCCTCGCCGCCCTTGCGGTCCGGCAGCCGCGTCACGATCCCTGGGCGCCAGGCGTCGCGGCTGCCGCTCTTTGCCTGATCGCTATTGCCTACGTGCTGTCGCGAAGCAGCGGGATACCGCTGCTCATTGGTCGCGCAGAGGAACTCGACCCGCTTGGCATAGCCACCACCAGCGCCGAGATCGTCGGTGCTGTGGCAAGTGCCGCGCTGTTGCTGCCACGAAAGGACAGAGCATGACATCGACCGCCGCTGCGCGCCGTCGCGCCGTCCCCCTGACCTTCGCCGTGCTGATCGCGGTGCTCGCAGGTTTGCTCACATTTACCTTCCAGCGCGGCTCGGCTCACGCGGCAGACAGCCACGACCATCTTCACGGCAGGCCGACCGGTCTTCCCACCGCCGCTCAGGTCGCCTTCCACGACCAGATCCGCAAGCTCTGGGAAGACCACGTGACATGGACCCGGCTCGCGATCGTGACCTTTGCCGACGGCTCCCAGGGGTTCAACGCCACGGCCGCGAGGCTGCTGCAGAACCAGAGCGACATCGGCAACGCGATCGCGCCCTTCTACGGCGCCGCCGCAGGTGAGCAGCTGGCTGCGCTGCTCCACGATCACATCACGATCGCCGTCGAACTGCTCCAGGACGCGAAGGCAGGCAACACGCAGGCGTTCAACGACGCGAAGGCGCGCTGGTATGACAACGCCAACCAGATCGCCGACTTCCTGTCAGCGGCGAACCCTCGATTCTGGCCGGACGCGACGATGCGGGCGGCGATGAAGGAGCATCTCGACCAGACGCTCGCCGAGGCAGTCGATGAGCTCAATGGCAAGTACGCGGCGAGCGTCAGCGACTACGAGGCCATTCACCTGCACATCCTGGCCATGGCTGACCTGCTTAGCTCGGGCATCATGCACCAGTTCCCTAACAGGTTCCGCTGAGGGTTCCTAATCCGGCCGCAGCTCACCAGCGGCCTGGGCGCCGCATCTGCACGTAAGCTTTGCGTCGTGGCTGGCGGAAAATGACGTCAGCCACTCGCATGGCGGAGGCGTGAATGGAACACGACGCGTCGCTGGTGACCGGCTTTGACTGGCTGCTCAGCTGTACGAGCGATTTCGAAGCCACCATCGCCTTCGTGCAGGACGTGCTAGGACTGACGATCGCCAGGCGAGGGCCAGCACAGACTGACACGCACTTCTCGCGTTACGCGTGCGCGAATCTGCCGGGCGGCGGCACCCTCGAGATCGTGGAGCCGTCGCCGTCCGCTGACCAGCTGCACGGCAAGCAGATCTTGTGCTTCACGGTTCCTGACCTGCTGGAAGCCAAAGCCGAGATGGAACGACGGGGCGCGGTATTCGTCGGTGACATCTTTCACGAGGGTGACCTGGGCTGGATATACGTGCAGGCACCCGGCGGGAACATCTACCAGATCTACGGACCCCTTAACGGTTCCCCGGCGCAGTCATCAGGGTGAGTACAGCCACGGATCCTTGAGGTCCATGAATTCCGGGTCGCCGATACCGAGCTGGTACATCTCATCCATCTGAGCTTTCAGCTCGGGCGGCGGCTCCTTCTGCTCGCCTTGACGGGCGGCCGCTTCCGATGTGAAGTACGTCGCCATGGTGTAGGCACCGCCCTCATGCCCCACTGCCAGGCTTCCGATGACGTCGGGCCGGAAGGCTGCCCATGCATCGCGGTTCTGCGTCATGAGTTCCTTGGCGCGCTCGGGGTCACTTCCCCTGCCCTGCATCAGCTGGACGAACCCGGCCGCGTTCGGATCTCCGACGACGTCGGCTGTTACGTCGTTGCTGTCCTGGAACGTCACATCTCCGCCGAAGAGCTTCGACGTCTCCATCCACCACTGGTGCTGCTCGGGCCGGTCGCTGTTGCGCCGGGCTGCATCCTCCGACTCGAAGCGGGCGATGCCAACGAACCGGCCATCATCGGTGACCCCTGCCGTCGATCCAAGCCAGCCCCGCGCGCCGGGCGCGCATTGCTGATACCAGGTATCAAACGCAGAGCGCAGCTCCTGCGGGTCTGTCGCCTGGCCACGGATTACCTGAACGAACATGACGAGCCTCCCCCCGGTTGGGCGCACCACGAAGGCGCCCGAGCTCTTGCTTAACGCTACGTCCGCCGGCTGGCGGTTCCTAGACCACCCCCGGCAGCCAGGAGCAGGGTCGACCAGGCGGACACACCGGGCATGACGGGTCTTTAGCTGCGGTTGAGCCCAGCTGCTCAGGATTAAGCTTTGCGCCATGGCTGGGGGGTCAGCCGACGCTGGCGGCGTCAGGCTCGCAGAACTGGTGGCGACCCTGTCTTACGCGGCTGATCTGGGACTTGGCCAGCCGCTCGAGCACTCGATGCGGCAGACAGTACTTGCGCTGCGCCTGGCTGACATGATCGGCGCCAGCGATCAAGACCGGGTAGCGACCTACTACGTCGGATTGCTGATGAACACCTACTGCCATGCCGACGCGGCTGAGCAGGCGAGGTGGTTCGGCGACGACATAGCTTTCAAAGGGGACACCTTTGAACTGCTCGACAAGAGCACCGCACAGATAATCTCGTTCATCTTGCGTCGGGTCGGATCGCATGGCAGCGGCATGGCACGCGCCCGCCGGCTGGCGGCGTTCCCGGTAACGGGACTCAAGGAAGCGATGTCCTTCCTAGCGACGCATTCCGCGCTCAGTGTGCAGTTCGCCGAGCGTATCGGCCTCGATGAGTTCACCTGCCAAGCGATTCGGCAGGCGTTCGAGCAGTGGGATGGCAAGGGCTATCCGGCGCACCTGAAGGGCGAGGACATCTGCCTCCCCGCACGACTCGTGCAGCTCACTGGCCCGGTAGAGGTCTTCAGCCGCCAGCGCGGCAGTGCGGCGGCGCGAGCGTTCGCCGGCAGGCACCGGGGCACTCAGTTCGACCCGGCGGTGGCCGATCTCTTCTGCGACCGTGCGCATGAGCTGCTCGACGGCCTTGACCAGGCGGCACGATGGGATGCGATCCTCGACTCCGAACCGGCGCTGCGCCGCCGCGTCGCCGGTGCCGACCTCGATGAGGTCCTCCAGGCCATGGCCGACCTAGTGGACCTGAAATCCCCGTATCTGGCCGGCCATTCGCGCGGCGTGGCGGCGCTGGCTAGCCGCGCAGCGTGCTCCCTGGGTCTCAATGCGCAAGATGTGACCGCACTGCGCCGCGCGGGCTACCTGCATGATCTCGGTCGGCTGGGCATCTCTAACTCCGTCTGGGATAAGCCTGGCTCGCTCACTGACCCTGAGCGCGAGCGCGTCCTGCTCCATCCGTACCTCACCGATCGCATGCTCGCCCGGCTCGATGCGCTCAAGCAAAGCCGGGAGATCGCTTCCCGCCACCACGAACGCCTCGACGGCTCGGGCTACCCGCACGGCCTGACAGGGGCCTCCCTCACGCGGCTTGATCGCCTGCTTGCCGCTGCGGACGTCTACCACGCGATGACCGAGCCACGCCCCCACCGAGACCCTCTCGAACTGGACACGGCAGCTCGCGCACTCCAGGACGAGGCCCGTGCCGGACGACTCGATGGCGACGCAGTCAATGCCGTACTCAAAGCTGCAGGCGCACGTACTGTTGCGCGCCGCGCTGGCCCAGGTGGCCTCACTACGCGTGAAGTCGAGGTCCTCGTGCTGCTGGCGCGCGGCAACTCCAACCGGCAAATCGCCAGGAAGCTAGGCGTCGCTCCGAAGACCGCGTCGAACCATGTCCAGAACATCTACGCCAAGCTGGGCATCTCCAGCCGCGCTGCGGCGACGTTGTTCGCCATGCAGCACGGCCTGATCGGCACCAGCTTCGAACCCGCATGACTTGCCAAGGCCCGCATCCCGTGACACCGAGATGAGGCATTCGCCTCATGGTTGCCGAGCTGGCAGGGACGTAGCGTTGCCAGGAGGACAGGTTCGGCACTAGGAGCTGATATGAGATTCACCGGGCGACGCGCCGGGCTGGACGGCTCGCTGTGACCGCTGAGTGGGAGCGCTGGGAGCGCAGGGAAAGCGGACCCTCTCACGCTGAACGTACGGTTCTGCTGCTGCCTGGAGGCATGGGCACCGCATCTCAGTACGAGGAGCTCATGGCCGAGCCTGATCTCGCCGACGTGCGCCTCATCGCCGTGACGCTGCCCGGACATGGCGGCACCGCCGAGCCAGACGACATCAGCGTTGAGAACTACGCTCGGCTGATCGCCAAGTGCTCAGCCGACCTCGCCTGCGACGTCGTCGTCGGCTTCAGCATGGGCGCCAACTACGCACTTGAGATGGCCGGCTCTGGCGCATTCACAGGTCCGCTGATACTGCTCGCGCCGAGCTTCTCGCGCGGTGACGAGGCGCTCTTCATGCGCATCCTCGACCAGCTTGGCCGCGTGCTCGGACACCTGCCATTCAGTGCTCTGCTGCAGCTGATGGGCCCGGCGATGAAGCAGGTCCCGGTCGCCCCCGAGCGCCGCGATGCGCTGCTCGCGGAGATGCGGAAGAACTCCCCTGCAGTGTTCCAGCGGATGATTCACGTCTACTTCAAGTACCTGGACAAGCACGGCTCGGTCGCCAGCCGGCTCTGCGAATCCGGCGTTCCCGCGTGGGTCGTACACGGCGAGCGCGGCGACGGCGGGGTGACTGACGAGGAGCGTCGCACCCTCGAAGCGTGTCGTCAGATCAGCGTCATCACGATTCCCGGCGCGAGCTATTTCACTCCAGTTGAAGAGCCCGCGCTGGTTGCCAAACTGATCAAAGAGGCACTAGACCGGATTCGGTGAACCAGAACCCGAGCGCGCTTGCGCGTATCTCGAGCCGGGCGCGAACTGCGGTCAGGAGCGGCTCTTTCCGGCCCGGATCATCTCGACCGCTTGCCCGACACGGCGCTCCCTGGTCTCTTCCTTCTTGGCTTCGGCAATCCAGCGGGCGTATTCCTTGCGGTGAGTGAAGGCCATCTGCTCGAACGAGGCCTTGGCCTGCGGGTCGGCCGCCAATGCCACCGCAAGCGCCTCAGGAACCTCGACTTCCCTGGGTGCCGCGTCTAGTTCCAGACTCACCTCGACGTTGTCGCCGGCCTCGACGCCGGCACGCGTCCGCACCTCCTTGCTGAGCCCCACCAGGAACTCGCCCCCCATCCGGGCGACGCTCGTCCGCCACGTGTAGCCGTTGACGGTCGCGACGACCGGGAACCGCTTCGCGCCTTCACCGATGACGGCGACCTGGTCTTCGTCGAGCACAACGGCGGCGGCCGGACCGCGCGGCCGCAGTTGCGTGCTGAACTGGATTGCTCCCATACGCCCATTCTCCTCGACACCACCCGCAGGGGGTCTAGATGCCAATCGTGCGTCACGGCGACCGTCCCGTCCTGGACCGTGGACCGCAGTTTCCGACACTGCAGCGCCTAGTCGACCGCCACAACGGCTCAGCTGCGCTGACCGTTCTCATTAACAAATTCGCTGGAAGCCAAGCTGTCCCCGAACACACCCATGAGGTCGAGGAGATCCTGGTGGTTACCGCTGGCGAATGCACGGTGACGATCGATGGGCAGCCAGAGGCCGCGAGGACAGGCGATGCGGTGATCGTCGCCGCGGGAACCAGGCACGCCATCATTCACGACTCTGACGAGCCGTGCCAGGTGGTCGCCGTCCTAGCCTCCCCGGACGCCCCGATCGGCACGGCGAAGCAGACCTGAGCGGGAGCAGGTCATCATCAGGCGAGCAGGCCGCGTATGTCGTCGGCGTTGAGGGCCGTGCTGAAGACGTTGCCCTGATCCAGCACGCTCGAGAAGAGCTTTGCCTTCTTCGCCTTCAATGCCATGACCTTCTCCTCAATCGTGTCGCGCGCCACGAGCCGGTACACGATGACGTTGCGGGTCTGGCCGATCCGGTGCGCTCGGTCCACGGCCTGCGCCTCGGTCGCCGGGTTCCACCACGGGTCGAGCAGGAAGCAATAGTCGGCCTCGGTCAGGTTCAGCCCGAATCCGCCCGCCTTCAAACTGATCAGGAACACCGGGGCGGCCCCGCCTTTGAACCGCTCGATCACCGTCTGCCGGTTACGTGTTTGCCCGTCCAGGTAGCAATACGGCAGCCCGTCAGCATCGAGACGCTCGCGGACTATGCCGAGGAACCCGGTGAACTGGCTGAACACCAGCGCCCTGTGCCCGCCAGCGATGACCTCCCGCAACTGCTCCATGAGCGCATCGATCTTGGCTGACGGCAGGTCGTAGTGGGCCTCGTCGACAAGTCCCGCGTGCAGGCTGAGCTGACGCAGCAGCGTCAGCGAGCGGAAGATCGTGAACCGGTGGGCGTCCATGTCCTCGATCAGGCCGAGAACCTTCTGCCGCTCCCGCTGCAGATGCGTTTGATAGACCTTGCGGTGCTGCGGATGCAACTCGACCTCAAGCACCTGCTCCTGCTTGGCAGGCAGGTCGGCGGCTACCTGCTCCTTGGTGCGACGCTTGACGAGCGGCTTGATCCTGCGCTGGAGCTGGGCTAGCAGTTCGGCGTCACCCTCCTTCTCGATCGGGCGGGCATAGAAGTCGCGGAACCTGGCCGGGTTCGGGAACAGGCCAGGTGCGGTGATCGACAGCAGCGACCACAGCTCCATCAGGTTGTTCTCCAGGGGCGTGCCGGTGATGGCTATCTTCACCGGTGCTGTCAGCCGCCTGGCGCACTGGTAGACCTTCGACTGGTGGTTCTTGACGTTCTGCGCTTCGTCCAGGAGCAGGCCAGACCAGTCGATCGCGGCGTAGGCCTCGAAGTCCAGCCGCAACAGCGTGTAGGAGGTCACGACGGCGTCGGCACCCGTCGCCAGCTCGCCAAGATCAAGGTCGCCGCGGGCCACCGTCTCAGAGATCGCCTCGACCTTCAGGTCAGGCGCGAACCGGTTCGCCTCGGCGGCCCAGTTCCCGACGACGCTCGTCGGCGCGACGATGAGGAACGGGGGCGCATGAGGGTCGGACTTCCTGGCGTGCCCGATGAGCGCAAGAGCCTGCAGCGTCTTGCCCAGGCCCATGTCGTCGGCGAGGATGCCGCCGAGCCGGTGCTCCCACAGGAACGCCAGCCAGCCGAAGCCGTCCTGCTGGTACGGCCGCAGCCGTGCCCGCAGCGCCGTGGGCGGGACCGCGCGGCCGACCTCATCCGGCGACAGCAGACCGCTGACCTGCTCATGCCACGCCACGGCCTGGCGGCCAACCACCCCGAGCCCGGCCAGTTCGTCCCACAACCCGGCCTGATACCGGCTGATCCTGAGCTCACCTGGTGGCGAATCCTGCAGCGCCCGCGCCTCCTCGATGAGCCTCGCGAGCGCCTGCAGCTCCGGCTTCTGCAGCGAGAAGTACGCTCCGTCGGGAAGCAGCATGTGCTGTTCGCCGCGTGTCAGCGCCATGAAGACGTCGAGGAACGGCACCTCGCGCCCCTCCGCGCTGAGGGTCACGCCCAGGTCGAACCAGTCGGTGTTGCCTGCCACCTCATCCGTCGAGACGGCGATCCGGAGCGAGTCGCCAGCCTCCCGGTAGTCGGCCGGCTCGCCGCTGATCTCGACAATGACGCCAGGCTGGTCGGTGAGCAGCGGCAACAGTTCGGTGGTGAAGCGCATCGTGTCCAGGCCCGCCAGGCGCAAGCGCGGCGTCAGGACGAGCTGCCGGCCGCCCGTTCCCGCCCGGCGCACCTTGACGAGGCCGAACCGGGCAAGATGCTCTTCGATGCTGGCCAGCACGGCCTGCTCTGCGGGCAGGTCGCGATAACCGTCGTCCTCCTCGGCCGTATCTAGCGGCGCGCGCATTGACGAATCGCCGACCCGGTACGCCCACTCCCAGGTCACCTCCAGGTCATGTTCCGCGCCGTAAGACGCGCGAAGCACGAGGTGCGGGCCGGAGATGGCAGGAGGCGTGAACGACTCATCGGAGGAGATCACGTTCGCCGTCCGGCGCAACCGCGCGTAGTAGCTCTCGAGGAAGCGCGGCTCGTCGCCCACGGGAACCTCGAGCCGCTGGCCGGCCACAGCCATCCGCTGAAGCTGTGGCGGCGCGACTTTGTCGAGCCTGGCCAGCCGGAACCGCCAGCTAGCCGGGTCGCCACCCCGTTCGGCATCGGCGCGATCAACCCAGACAAGCCCGTGCGCGTTAGTCCCGATGAACGCGACAGGCTGCACACCGCGCGGGGCATGCTCGATCCGGATCACCGGTGCGAGGGACAGGGCGCCGCTGCGATCGTCCCGCGTCACGTCCAGGCACATTTCGGCAGAACAAATACTCGGGACGTAACCCAGCTTCTTCGGGTACACGAGTCGCAGGCCGGCCGATTCGGCCTCTTCCAGCAATGGCCACAGACGTCCGGACTCGAATGCCGTGAGGTCAATCGTGCGGTCGTCTCCGTACATGTACCCGTAGTGGACACCGCGGCTGCCGCGAGCCCGGTAGAGCGCGTAGAGCTCCTGCAGCAGCCGCACGTGGTCGCCGGTGTAATCGCCGGCGAAATTCAGCGTGTCCAGCTTGCTCCAGGTGAGGCCGCCGTTGACCCAGCCGATGTTCTTGCCTGGGCGAACCAGCCGAGCGAGCAGACGCAACGGCGCGATGTCATTCTCCCCATCGGCCTCCCTGATCCGGCTTGGGTCACTCGGACGTTTGGCCAGTGCCAGCTCGATCGCCAGCGGGGTCGTTACGGGACCTGAGGCGACGCCGGAACCTGCCGTCAACAGCAACGAGTCGAGGGTCTGCTGCCAGCCCAGATGCTCAGGGACTGCTACCGGATCAAGGCCCGGCTCGGTCGGCGAGATGGCCATGACGGCAGTGAGCACCAGAGCCACCGCGTGCTTGCAGTTGAACTCGACCGGGCAGGTGCACTCCGCAACCTCAAGGCTGGCGGGCACTCCCGGGCGAACCGAGAAGTAGACAGCGGTGGCGTAGAAGTTGCCGCCGCTGCCGCGCACCAGCCCGCGCAGGGCGCTCTCCGACGAACTCCATTCGATATGCACGACGGCGTGCTGCTGTGCGTACTGGAATCCCTTTCCGAACGCTGACGCCCCCGCGATGCTGGCCAGCCTTGCAACATCGAAGTCCGGCATCGTCGCATGCTGCATGCGGCGAAGCTATCGGCCCGCACTGACATTTCCTGGCTCGACAGGCCGACCGAAAGTGGGTAAAGCGACTGACTTTCTGCGATCAGCAGCCGTCGTAGGCGGTCCAATTTGAGGCGCCGCCAGCGGCAATGGCGTTGTCGAAGATCCGGTCCTGATACGCGGGCCCGGCCACTCCGTACTCGCTAGCCGCGCCGCCGTACCTTTCCCAGGTGCTGAGCACGAACTGGTAGGCGCCTCCGCCGTTGCCTGGTCCCCACGCGTAGCTACCGCCCTCTTCGGCGTTGCGGATGCAGATCCCGAGCGCGGAGTGGGCAGGGTCACTGCCCGATGACGGCGGCGGCGAGGAAGGCGGCGGCGATGCCGGGGCCTGCTGGGCACGACGCTGCGCAGCGCGCTTAGCCGCGAGTTGCTTGCGCCTGGCAGCCCGTGCGCGCTGGATGGCGCGGGTCCGGTGGACAGAAGAGTCGCGATGGATGGAGGTTGCCGCCAGGTTGTCCGCCAGGCCGGAACCGCGGCTAACCGTGCTGGCCACCGACGCTGCGTGTGGCGCTCCAGCGTCGGCTGGTGCGCCGTGCAGGAGCACGACTACTGCGGCCACACCCACGACCGCCGCTGCAGCTATTCCGGGGGGACCGAGCCTGCTGGCCCGGGACCTTGGCTTGGCGTGACGCGGTCGTTCGGGCATCACCCTCCAGTCCGAGAAGCGTCGCATCCACTCGGCGAGCCGACGTCAGGGCAGTCCTGGCTTCGGGTGGCGCGAGGGACACCTGTCCTAGAAAAGGTAGTAAAGGTAGGCATCATCCGTTGGCAAAAGCAGAAAATGGGCTACGGCAAGATGCTCAGGGGCGACCCGCGCGCGGAAGGACAACGAATGAACAACCGTGAGGTGCTGGCCACCGCGCGACAGTCCGGCGTGAAGCTGATCCGTTTCGAGTATTGCGATGTCAGCGGCGTCGCACGAGCCAAAGCCGTTCATGTCGCGCAGCTCGCACACAAGCTCGTCGAAGGCGTCGGCCTGACCCGCGCCCAGATGTCGATCAGCCTGCTTGAGCAACTGGTTCACATTGACGGAATGGAGCCGGTCGGCGAGATCCGGCTGGTTCCGGACCCGGCCACCTTTACCGTCTTGCCGTGGGCTCCGGCGAGCGCCAGCGTCATGTGCGACCAGCTTGACCATGACAGGAAGAACTGGGGAGCGTGCACGCGGTCGTACCTCAAGGACATGACCAAAAGGGCCGCAGCGGCCGGAATCAGCGTGCAAGCCACCTTCGAGAACGAGTACTACCTGGCCAAAGAAGAGGACGGCCGCTTCGTTCCTGTCGACGCCCCCGGTCACGCGCCGGTCTACAGCGCCATCGGCCACGACGTGGACAGCGAACTGATGGTGCAGACCGTGGACGCGCTAGAGGCGCAAGGAATGGTGGTCGAGCAGGCGATCAACGAGTTCGGCCCTGGCCAGCGGGAAATAGCCATCCGGCACGCCGAGGCACTACGGGCGGCGGACAACCAGATGAAGTTCCGTGACACGGTTCGCGGTGTCGCATGGGGTCACGGTCTGCTCGCGTCGTTCGCTCCCAAGCCTTATCCGGACGAGATTGGCAGCGGAGCGCATGTCCACTTCAGCCTCTGGGATCCCGATGGGCGGCAGAACCTGCTCTACGATCCGCAGGCAGATCGAGGGCTATCGAAGATCGGCCGGCACTTCATCGCCGGCATCGCGGAGCACCTGCCTGCACTAGCCGCTCTGACTACGCCGAGCTATAACTCCTTCCGCCGTCTGCAGCCTGGCGCGTGGGCGTCCGCCACTACGGCATGGGGCTTCGACAACAAGGAGGCCGCGCTCCGGGTTGCGTCGCCGTTCTACAACCGCGAGGAACAGAGCTACAACATCGAGTTCAAGACGTCCGACGGCAGCGCCAACCCGTACCTCTCCCTCGGCGCGCTGATCGCGTGCGGGCTTGACGGGGTGACCAGGCAGCTAGAACCCGGCGATCCGGCCGAGCACGATCCGGCCCGGCTGTCGGCCGAAGATCTCGCGAGGTGCAAGGCACGGCCGTTGCCGGCGACCATGGCCGCGGCGCTGGACGAACTGGAGCGGGACAAGTTCCTCACCGACAGCATGGGCGACATGCTGGCTCGGTGTTACCTGGCGGTTCGCCGCTCCGAGCAGAAAGCCTTCGCCGCAGAAGACACTGAGTTCGAGATCCGCAGCCACTTCTACAAGTTCTGAGCCGCTCAGTGCTCGGCGGCCTCGCGGAACGCGAGCGCGACATGCGCGAGCTTGCTGGCGGTGGTATTGCCTTCAGCGAGCATCGCCAAGACCGACGAGTCCTGCCAGACGCAATAGATGAGCGAGTTCCTTGATCTGCCGCAACGAAGTACCCCGCCCAGCGAGCCCGCCGGGAAGTCCTGGGTCGACGAGACGCCAGCACCTAGCAGGAATGAGTCGGCCCCCGGCCCGGGCGATTGCGCCTGCAAGATGGACGCGATCTGGGGCGTTCGGTCTACCGAGAACCCGATGAACAATACCGGCGAAGCGCCCGCCCTGCTGTAGACGCCGATTGGCGCCTCGGTATAGGCGCTTACCCACGGCCCGCCTCCGTTTGCGCCTTCTTTCTGAGCGCGCCTTCTGACGGCAGCGACGATCCGCTCACCGACGTTCCCGGTCATGCGGTCATAGCCGGCCGCCGTTCTCGGCAGGGCGATCGTGTGCGATTCGGTGGGCTGAGAGGTGTCTGCGTCCGTCCGAGCTCCGCTGCTGCCCAGATGACCTGTGGCCGCCAGCAATCCCACGGCGATAATGACAATCGCGGCAACAGCGGACGCTCCGATGATCAGGCCGGTGTGGCGCCTCTTCGGCTGTTGCCGATCTGGCGCCGATGGCGCTGGAAAGGTGCTGCCTGATGTCGGCGCAGCCGGTTGCGTCCACTGCCCCTGATCCTGCCAGGGATAACCAGGCGCCTGGCCCGGCTGTGGGTAGCCGTATCCGGCCTGGATGCCCGGTGCGCCCGGATAGGCCGGCGCTTGCGGCATGGTGTCGGCCGGCGCGAAGAACGCGCTGACGGACCGCTGGAACATCAAGATGACCGCGCCGAGGCCGGCCAGCCAGCACAGGGCCCAGCTCAGGGTGACGACGGTGACGGGCATCAAGACCAAGCGGCCAACCAGGCCGAATGCCCCAATCCCCAGCAGCACCGCGGAGACGATGCGCGCCCAGTTCTTGGCCCGCTTGATTGCCCATGCCATCCATAGCCACACGCCCGCGATGACGGCCGCAGCGAAAATGCCACCAAGGGCAGCACCGATGGCGTACGAGCTGGAATGCGGATTGTCGACGTGGATGAGCTGAGGTCCGCTGGAGGGCGAGGTGGTGAGGCCGTAGTAGACGACACCGATCACGTTGAGTACCGCACCGGCGTACAGCAGTCGGGCGCTCGTGCGCACGTTGTCCGGAAGCGGCCCGACCGGCTCCGCCGAGGCGTGTCGTCCGGCTGCGCGTGATGAATGCTGGCTCTCGCCGAGATTCCTCGGGATCACCTGCGGCCTCCCGCCGGTCGAGTGAGTCGAACCCGAGCAATGGCCAATGTCCCGTAATTCGGGTATGAGTGTCAACCGCCGGGCTGCCGGGCGCGGGATGGCTGTCACTCTCATTGCGAGATCAGGTGGTGGCTGTCCCATTCACGCCTGCCGGATAGGCTCCGGGACGTGACATCGGGGACCCGATTCGTGAAGGGCACGTGCACGCACAACTGCCCGGACACGTGCGCAACGGTGACCGAGGTACGCGACGGCACCGCCGTCGGCTTCCGGGGCGACCCCGACCATCCGATTACCCGTGGCTGGCTGTGCGCGAAGGTCCGTCCTTACCTGAACTTCGTCTATCACCCTGACCGGCTGCTGACACCGCTTCGCCGGGTCGGCCCGAAGGGCAACGCAGACAGGTGGGAGCCGATCTCCTGGGACAACGCGATCGGCGAGATCGCTTCCCGGTGGCGGCAGATCATCGACCGTCACGGCGCGGCGGCGATCTTGCCTTACTCGTTCAGCGGGACGACGGGCTGGGTGAACCTCAGCCTGTCCAACCATCGCCTGTGGAATCGCATGGGCGCGAGCGGGCTTGAGCGGTCCATCTGCAGCGCCGCGGCCAGTGCGGCTGTGCGAGCAACGTACGGCGCCCGCTGGGCTCCGGAGTACACCGACGTCGTCAACAGCCGGCTGGTCATTCTCTGGGGTCACAATCCCGCCTCCACAGCCCCGCATTTCATGCCGATGCTGCGCGAGGCACAGCAGCGCGGCGCCCACGTGGTCGTCGTCGATCCGCGCAGGACGCTCACCGCACGCTCGGTCAACGAGCACGTCCGGCCGCGCCCGGCCACCGACGGCGCGCTGGCCCTCGGCCTCATACATGTGCTGTTCGCCGAAGACCTGCACGACGAGGCCTGGCTTGAGGCGAACACGATCGGCTGGCGCGACCTGCGCGAACGCGCAGCGAGCTATCCGCCGGAACGGGTCGCCGAGATCACCGGCGTCCCGGCGGCAACCATCATCGGGCTGGCGCGGCGCCTCGGCACAGCGAAGCCTGCGCTGGTCAAGGTCGCCGACGGCGTGCAGCGCCACGGTAACGGCGGCCAGACGATGCGGGCGATCATCTGCCTGCCAGCCGTCGTCGGCCAGGTCGGCGTGCGCGGCGGTGGCCTCGCCTACTCGACGGGCGACTACATCGAGATGGATGCGGAAACGGTCACCCGCGCCGGCGAGTGCCCGCCGACACCCCGTGTCGTGAACATGAACCGGATCGGCGCGGCCCTGACCGGTGAGGTCAGCGACCCGCCGATCATGTCGTTGTACGTGTTCGCCTCGAATCCGGCCGCAGTGGCTCCGAACACGAACCTGGTGGTGCAGGGTCTCATGAGGGAGGACCTGTTCACGGTCGTGCACGAGCTCTTCATGACCGACACGGCGCGCTACGCCGACATCGTGCTGCCCGCGACGAGCCAGCTCGAGCACACCGACATGCACCAGGCGTACGGGCACCGCTTCCTGCAGTACAACGAGGCCGCGATCGCGCCGCTCGGCGAGTCAAAGAGCAACTGGGAAGTGATGCGGTTGCTGGCAGAGGCGATGGGCTACCGGGAGCCGTGGCTGCGCCAGAGCGCCGAGGAGGCGATCGCCGAGTTGCTGGACGCTTCCCGGCCGCTGAACCCGGTGCTGGAAGGGATCACGTTCGAACGACTGCGGGCGGAGGGAACCGTGCCGCTGTACTTTCCGCCAGGCCGCGACATACCGTTCGCCGATGGCCGCTTCCCGACCCCTTCGGGCAAGCTTGAGCTGCGCGCCGAGGCCTTCGCGAGCGCTGGGCTTGACCCGCTGCCCGAGCACACCGAGCCGGCCGAGTTCGCCGGCCGAGCGGACGATGATTCCAGGCTCACGCTGATCACCGGCGCTGCGCATCACTTCACCTCGAGCAGCTTCGCGAACGTACCTGGCTTGCTCGCGAAGGAGCGCCGGGTGCCGTGGATCGAGATAAATCCATCGGATGCGAAGACGCGCGGAATCGACGACGGCGCCATGGTGGTCGTCTCCAATAAGCGGGGCGAGTGCCGGCTGCAGGCAGTGGTGACGGAGAACGTCCTGCCGGGCGTAGCCGTGTCGCCCAAGGCCCGCTGGCAGTCGCTGAGCCCGGACGGGCACAACGTCAACTGGACGACCTCTGACGCCCTGGCCGACATCGGCGGCCAGAGCACGTTCCACAGCAACCTGGTCGAGATTCGTCCCTGCAAGGGCTTACCGGCCGGGCTGAGCACGGCGCCTCGCCGCCCGGGGGGTAGCGGCGAGGCGCCGGCGTTTTGTGAGGCTGGCTAGCGTGGATGGCCAGCCTCTACCCGGCGGCAACCGGCCGGGTCGCTGAGCGAGCAATCACCGAACGGACCGGGAAGAATCCCTTGCGCCGATCGAGGACCACTGATTACTTAGAGCGTTGTAGCACACGTTACACCCGGTGTGTAGTGAATACCGGAGATCCCCCCGCCGGGTAAAACTAGGTATCAACCGGTCATGCATGGAGAGGGGTTCACTGTGCTGTCCTCGTTCTCTGGACCGGTCGCAGCGTGTCCTGGCGACTGATCACCTACCGGCTGCCCGCTGAGCCATCCAGGCACCGGGTCGCTGTCTGGCGCGAGCTGCGGCGGCTTGGTGCAGTGCCGCTGCAGCAGGGCACCTGGGTGCTCCCGGAAGGTGAAGGGTTCGATGCGGGCCTTACCCAGGTCATCGAGACGATCGGCGAGGCGGGCGGTCAGCCGGTCGTACTGAAAGTCGCCGACGACGACATCGGGAGTGTCAGCCTCGCGGACCTGTTCACCGCCCAGCGCGAGGCCGAGTGGGGCGAGTTCCTCAGCGACTGCGGCAAATACGACGCTGAGCTGGCCGGCGAAGTCGCCAAGGGCAAGCTGACCCTGGCAGAACTCGACGAGGAAGAGGAGAGCCTCGAGCGCCTCCGCAGGTGGTACCGGGCAATCAGGGCCAGGGATGTCTTCGGCGCGCCGAGCGCACCTGACGCCGAACGCCGGCTTAAGGAATGCGCCGACGCGCTGGAGCGCTTCGCTGAGCTGGTGTATCAGGCGAGGGAGCGGCCGTGACGGCCGGGCGACCCGACTCGGGCGCCCAGACCGAGCCGAAAGGACTCCACTGGACATTCGAGATCGGCCTGATCCTCAAGGGCCTGGACGGAATCCTTGAGGTCATCGGCGGCATACTCCTGGCCGTCGTCAGCCCGCAGGCCATTTCTCATTTCGTCCACAACATCACCGCGCACGAGCTCAGCGAGGATCCCCACGACCTGATCGCCAGGTCCCTGCTGCACGCCACCGGCCACCTCAGTGGCAGCTCCACGACGTTCGGCGCCATCTACCTGCTCAGCCATGGCGCCGCCAAGGTTGTGCTGGTTGCGCTCGTCCTGAAGCGCAAGCTCTGGGCCTACCCGTGGCTGATCGTGCTGCTGATCGCCTTCATCATCTATCAGATCTACCGGCTGACGGCCGTCCACTTCTCGTGGGGCCTGACCGCCCTGACGGTCTTTGACGCCGCGCTGGTCTGGCTCACCTGGCGCGAATATCAATTTCAGAAGGCGAAACGGACAACGCTCGCAGCACCGACGACCAGACAGTAGATGGCGAACGGCGTGAGCGTACGGGTCTGGAACCAGCGGACCAGGAAGCGGACCGACAGGTACGCGCTGATCCCCGTAACGATGACGCCAAGCACGATCTGCCCGTGAATGTGCGCAGCGGCCGGGGCGAAGAGCTCTGGAATTTTCAGCACGCCCGCCGCCAGGATCACCGGGGTCGCGAGCAGGAAAGCGAAGCGAGCGGCGTCCTCATGGTTCAGCCCTCGCCATAGCCCGCCGGCCATCGTGATTCCCGACCGGCTGATGCCGGCCAGTAGCGCCCCGACCTGGAACGTACCGATGAGCACGCCGTTGAGATACGACAGCCGGACGATGCGTTCGTCCGAACGCAGCGCGTCGTCGACGTCTGAGCGGGCCCGGCCGCCCGAGGACTTCCGGTGCGAGTGAGGCCGCCTGACGGCGGATGACGATGCCGTGGTGTCCGCGCCGGGCTGCAAGCCGGAGGTGATCACGCCAGGCGGTGAACCAGTCGCGGTAGCGGCCGGCGCCCATCGCGCGCTGAGCGCCGAGGCCGCGGTCTCTGCCGGCGCAACCTGAAGCTCGGTTTCGCGGCGAACGCGTGAACGGCGCAGCATCTCCGCGCCAGCCAGGATCAGCCCGTTGACGAACAAGAACGCGCCTGCCGCGGACGGATTAGCGAACACCGTCCTGAAGGTGTGCTCAAGCGCGACGCCGACGATCCCGACGGGAATGGTGCCGAGGACGATCATCCACGCGAGCCGTTCATCGGTGTCCTGCGCGGCCAGCCGCCGTTCCCGCAGGCTTCGCGGCAGGCTACGGAAGAATCCGCGAATGATCCTGACCCAGTCGCCGCGGAAGAACCACATCAGCGCCAGCGCGGTCGCGCAGTGCAGCGCGACGATATAAGAGAGGTAAAACGAGCTACCGCTGTTCTGCTCGGAGGACTGGGTGACCATGGTCTCCCAGCTTCCGCCGAGCCAGGCAGGCACCAACACAGAATGACCGAGGCTGGAAACAGGAAAGAGCTCGGTCACACCCTGAATGAGGGCGATCACGAAGGCCTGCAGGTATGACACGCGTCCTCCGCACGTTCAGCGAATCCGGGCAGGATATTGATCTTCAGCCATCAGCGGCTATGACCATCGCCGGGTTGTCCAGCCATTTGTAGCACGTGTTACCCACCACGACCGCCGCAAATGCCTAGCGTCACGCAACGCCGGCCGACCGGAAGGAGTAAACATGATCGCTCGCGTCTGGCGTGGCATGGTCCGTGCTGAGCATGTCGAAGAGTACGTCAGGTACATCCGCGACACCGGCGGGGGTGAGTATAAGCGCACGCCGGGCAACCGGGGCGCCTGGATAATGACGCGGATCGACGGCGGCCGCGCCGAGATCATCGCGTTGAGCTTCTGGGAATCGCGCGCGGCAATTGAGGCGTTCACTGGCCCCGATATCGAGCATCAGGTCCTGTACCCGGAGGACGAGCGCTACCTCCTGGAGCCTTCAACGACGTCGCACTACGACCTCGAGGACATCTAGCCGCCGGCCCCGTTCGCCGCGTCACGGCGGCCGGCCTCCTGGATCATCGAGCTGAACAGCCGCTCATACCTGAGCAGGTGCACATCGCCGACGTAATGCTGGCCGATGTAGGCATGCGCGGCGGCGCCCATCTGGGTGGCAACGGCCGGATCATCGAGCAGTTCCCTGACCGTCATGCCGAACGATCGCAGATCGCGCGGGTCTGGCAGCAGGACTCCGGCCCCCGGCGGAATCTGGTC
>DATELR010000270.1:0-30289 GCA_035276345.1 Streptosporangiaceae bacterium
ACCAGCGCGTAAGCGTCATCGGTCTCTTCCCACGGGACGAGTTCCAGGCCGAGCCGTCCGGCTGGCGATGCCTGTGCTGCGGGCAGCTCGAGCCGCGGCACCACCAGGAAGGGGTCGCCATCGGCCGGAACGGCGAGGCACGTCAGCCGTTCCAGGGCGTGGGCGTCGTACCCGCACACGTACCGCAGGTCGGGCCCCGGCGTGAGCAGCAGGGCGTCCAGGCCCGACTGACCGGCCGCTGCGGCGGCCTCCGACAGTCGCTTTGCCGGGTACAAGTCGTTTAGCATGGTCACTGTGATTGCTCCCTGGGATGGCGCCGTTCCGGCACGGTTACGACACCGAGCTCTGCCCCCCACCGAGTACGCATCAACATCATCTCACCCCGTCTGTGGCGTGCGGGCATCTAGACAGGCGCATCGGTCATGCCTCACGATTGGTAAGCGAACTCTCACGAAATGTGAGTAAAGATGATGTCAGAGGCGCCAGTGCCGCCGCGGATATCCGCCGCGGTGCCCGCGTCACGCGCTAGCTCAGCTCCCGTGCGTTTCCTTGGCGAGCGTGCCACCGAGGCCAGCCTTGCCGCCGAGCTCGCTCAGGAACGTCACATCACGCTCGAATTGCAGCGAGCCATTCTGCCGCTGCACGACGCGCCATTCGAGCTCCCCGGGTTGCGGGCCGTTGTGCGCTACCTGCCAGCTTCCGCCGACAGCAGGGTCGGCGGCGACTGGTACATCACCGCCGAGATGCCAGATGGCAGCGTGCTGATCGCGATCGGCGATGTGGGCGGGCACGGACTGGAAGCGGCGGCCGGGATGGCGAGGCTGCGGGGCGCCCTGGCCGGGCTGGCGATCACCGGCGCTCCGCCCGAGCGACTGGTTGGCTGGCTGAACGACCTGGTCTGGCACGTCTCGCTCGAGCACACCGCATCGGTGATCGCCGGGTACTTCGACCCGCGTGAGCGGGTAATGACGTGGGCGCAAGCCGGGCATCCGCCGCCCGTCCTGGTGCGCGGCGCGTGGGCCATCCCGCTCGACCCGCCCGCCGGGATACTGCTAGGAGCTGGCCGTGCCAGCTACGACGCGGACACGCTGCTGCTTCGACCTGGCGATCTGCTGCTGCTCTATAGCGACGGCCTGGTCGAGCGCAGGGACAGGTCCATCGATGAGGGGGTCGCCAAGCTGGTGCGCGCAGTGCGCGGTGTCGGCGATCCTGAGCGCCTGGTGTCGGTGGCGCTTGACGCATTCGGCCGGAGCCACACAGACGACGACACCTGCCTGGTGGCGCTCGCAGTCGAGTAGGTACGCGGGTCCGGTCAGCTGCCGTCGCGCAAGTCCGATAGCGCGACCGACCGGAACGAAATCTGCTCGAAGGTCGCCTCGCAGCCCTGACCTGTCGGCGACTGCGCCAGGAAGCCCACTGTTGCGTCGGGGTCTGGCCGGCCTGACCTGTCATCAGCGCCGAGCGCGAAGTACCGCAGCAGCCGCCACCAGCTGCCGTCGTGCGAGGCATGAAACGCCCAGGCCGCTCCGTGCCTGGTCATCCTCAGCCACAGCGAGTTCCCCTCGACCTCGAACGAGTTGCAGTCGTCCGAGCTGCCCCTGGTCACCACCGTCACCGCCATCGGCGTGAGCTGCGGAGATAGCTCGAAGCAGAGCTTGGCCCAGCGCCGCTCGCCGGCGTGCAGGACCAGGACGCCCGCGTCGTATTTGCTTGCGAACTCAACCGTCACCTTGGCCGCCAGGCTGAAGTCGCCGGCCGGCGGCTTGCCGACCAGGCGACCGGCGTCCGGCACCTGAGCCGCGCCCCCCGGATCTACGAACAGGTCGGTCGCCGCCGCCGCGGTCAGCACCAGGCTGTTCGGCTCCACCTGGTACCCGACCGGCGGGCGGCCTTGCGGAGTCAGCGGGAAGGGCAGCCAGGGAATCGTCAGCGCGGCCATGACGTCAGTGTGTCAGCCTGGCCTTCCGTCCCGCGGTACGGCACGGATAAGTTGATCAGTCATGAAAGATCGCCACGAATGAGCGGCCTCGTCGCCGTGTCGCCGCACCTGGACGACGCCGCGCTATCGGCCAGCGCAGCGCTCAGCGCGAGCGGCGCGACGGTCGCCACCGTCTTTACCGCGATGCCGCCCGACGGCTGGCCGGTGAGCTGGTGGGACCGGCTCACGGGAGCCACGAACTCGGCCGAGCGGCAACGCGAAAGGCTGACCGAGGACGCGGCTGTCATGCGTCTGCTCTGCGCGACCGCAGTGCATCTGGACGAACCCGAGGCGCAGTATCGCGAGGGAGATCCCGACCTTGGCGCGGCCATCGAGCGGCTGACTGACCTGCTCTGCGGAGCGAGCGAGGTCTGGCTGCCCTCGGCGATCGGCGGTCACCGCGATCACGCGTTCGCCAGGGACGCCGGGCTGCGCGCGGCGGTCGCGGCCGGTCATCACGAGGTGATCCTGTACGCCGACTTCCCCTATGTCATCGCGTACGGATGGCCCGAGTGGGTGAGCGGGCGGCGCGGCGACACGTACCTGGATGCCGCATTCTGGCTCACCGGACAGCTCGCCGGGACCGGACTCGACGCGGAAAGCCTGACCCCGATCGTGACCACGCTCAGCGCGGCGCAGCGAGAGTGCAAGGCCGCGGTGATCGCGGCATACCAGACTCAAGCCGCCGCGCTCAGGCTTACGCCGGACAACCTCGCGGCCGAGCCCTTCAAGCTGGACTTCGAGCTGGCATGGCGTATGCCGCTGATAGCTCAGGCGGATTCCGCAGGCGTGACGGCGTGAGCCTGGACAGGCGGCCCCGGGGTAAGCCACGGCTATGCTTCGCGACGTGACCGACGGCCGCGTGCCCCTGTTCTGCGATACAGCGCTCGCCCGCCGGATCGAGCGAGCCGAAGCGAGGCTCATTGCCACCGCCAGCGAGGCGGCACGCCGACGCGGCGCTGAGCCGCCAGGTTTCGCAATCCCGCTGGCTGGCGGGGTGGCGAGCTACGCCGACTCCGGCTCGCCCTTCAACAAGATCGCCGGACTCGGTTTCGGCGGCGTGCCGCCGGACGCTGAGCTCGACGACATCGAGCGCCGATTCGCCGCCTGCGGCGCGGCCGTTCAGGTAGAGCTCTCGAATCTCGCGAGCCCGGAGATCGGCGGGCAGCTGACAGCGCGTGGTTACCGCCTCGTCTCATTCGAGAACGTGCTCGGTCTCGCGATCACCGCACCTGCCGTCCGGGTCGCGCCACCCGGAGTCGAGATCAGGCGCAGCGGGGATGAAGAGTTCGCTCGTTGGCTCGACGTGGTGACCGACGGCTTCTCGCATGGCGATGGTGAAGGCGTGCCGTCGCACGAGGACTTTCCCCGGGAGGCGATCGAGAAGGCGCAGCGCGACTTCGCTGCGGCCGGCGTGCGGCGCTACATCGCGTTGCGGGAGGGCGTCGCGGCCGGCGGTGCCAGCTTCGCCATGGCCGAAGGGATCGCGCAGATGGCGGGCGCCGCGACCGTGCCGGCGCATCGCAGGCGTGGAATCCAGAGCGCATTGCTGGCTGCGCGGCTCGCCGACGCGGCGGCTGAAGGGTGCGACATCGCCGTCGTCACCACGCAGCCAGGATCGGTGTCCCAGCGTAATGTCCAGCGCAGCGGGTTTGACCTGCTCTACACGAGGGCGATCCTGGTCAAACAGGCCTGATCGGGCTGTCGCTAGTCGGGTCTCGCGGCCAGAGCTGACATCATCCGGCCCAGCGAGTTGCCGAGTTCCCAGCGCTCGTCAAGGGCCGCAAGCGCTGCCGGGTCGGGCGATCGCGCAGGAAGCGTTCCGTCGTTTCCGTGCACGACGGGCGCGTCGGACGCGACCTTGACAACCGGCATGGCGACCTCCAGGTACGCCCTCGCGGCAACCAGCTTGGCGCGGCTGCCACCCGGCCAGCCGCCGTGGCCGGCGTCGATGGCAGCCAGCATCCCTTCGACCGAGCCGAACGTCCGCACCAGCGCGGCAGCGGTCTTCTCCCCTACGCCCGGCACGCCAGGAAGGCCGTCACTCGGATCCCCGCGCAGCGCGGCGAACGCCGCGTAGTCCCGGCCAGGTATGTCGTAGCGCTTGGTCACGGCCGCTTCGTCGACGACTTCGAGCCGGCCGACACCTCGCGCGGTATACAGGATCGTCACTTCGCGCGCGTCGTCAACGAGCTGGAACAAGTCCCTGTCCCCGGTCACGATTTCAACCGGGCGGTCGGCGCGGGCGGCAAGCGTGCCGATCACGTCGTCGGCCTCGTAGCCCTCTGCCCACGCCATCGTGACGCCGGCTGCGGCCAGCACCTCGACGATGACGGGGATCTGGGCGTTGAGCGCGTCAGGCACTTGCTCAGAGCCATCAGGATTCGCTCGGTGCTCCTTGTATGAAGGGATCGCTGCGACGCGGAACTTTGGCCGCCAGTCTGCGTCCATGCAGGCGATGAGCTGGCCAGGATGGCGGGCGCGGACCAGCCTGGCGATCATGTCCAGCAAGCCGCGCACGGCGTTCACCGGCGTGCCGTCCGATGCGGTCATGCTCTCCGGCGGGATCCCGAAAAACGCGCGGAAGTACAAGGACGCGGAGTCGAGCAGCATCAGCGGGGCCATCTTGGCCATCCTGCCAGAAGCGGCAACTCCGGACCCGCGCGCGCGGCGGGCTCAGCCGAACTGGCGGATCATCTGCTCTTCCCAGTGGTCCGGCTCGTCTTCCCTGACCGGCTGGCGGGCTCCAGTGGCGACGAAGCCGACCCGCTGATAGAAGGCCCTGGCCCGGGAGTTGATTTCCGTCACCCACAGGCTCAGGGAGCTGGCGCCTTGCTTGCGCGCGTGGTCGGCCACGGCATCGATCAGCCGCTCGGCGAGGCCGGTACCGCGAGCGGCCGGGTCGACCCACATGCCGACGAGCTGCCAGGATCCTGGCACGGTGAATTGATCGTCAGGGTCGTCGATCTTCCCCGTTGCCGTGCCAGCCGGCGCGTCATCCACCCAGGCCAGAAATGTGGCCGCGCCCGGTGAGCTGAGCCGCTCGCGCCACTCGTGCTCCTCGAGCCGCTGCTCGCGAGCGAGGGTGGACATGAACGCATACGGTGCCTCAGCGAGCGCCGTCAGCCGCACCTCCCGGCTGATCTTCCAGTCGTCTGGCCCGAGCCTGCGCACCATGCTGCGCTCGGTCACGCTCGATGTGCCTTCCGGCGGCATGTCACTCCTTTTCACTGAACCGAGCTATAGGCGACAACGCCGCGGCGGAGCGCGCGGATTGCTTCGCTCGCCTTGTCTGCAAGGGTCGTGCCGCGCGCCGCTCCTTCGATCTGATCGAGCAGGTCGATCAGCTGCTTGACAGCCCTGACGAAGTCACCTGGCGTCATGTCTTCCGCGAGCAGCAGCTCGAGCGGCTGGCCGGATGCCCATGCATGAGCCCTAGCCGCGAAGCTCACATCTGGCTCGCGGAGGAACGAGAGCTTGTGCCGCTTCTCGATCCCGTCGAGCTCAACCCAGAGCCTGGTCATCGTCATGAGAACGGCGCTGACCTCGCCGCCAGGCACGCGCGGAAGCTCGGCATCGTCTGCCCTTCTGGCTTCGAACGTCAGGGCCGAGACGCAGGCCGCAAGCTCGGCCGCGCTGAGGCCGTCCCAGACGCCGCGCCTGATGCATTCGGCGGTCAGCAGGTCAAGCTCGGAGTACAAACCCGCCAGCATCGTGCCTTCTGACGTGACCTTGTCGCCGTTGGTGTAGCCCAGTTGCTCAAGCACAGCGCAAACGCGATCGAACGTTCTGGCGATCACATGAGACCGGCCTGCCACCCGGCGGTCCAGCGCCTGCGCCTCGCGCTCAAGGCGCAAGTACTTCTCCGCCTGCCGGGCATGCGACTGCTGGTCAGGGCAGCCGTGGCAGGGATGCTCGCGCAGCCTGCGGCGCAGGTCACCGATAACGGCTTCGGTCTCGCCTGGCGCGCCGTTCGCGGCCTCGGCCCTTGCGGCCTGACGTAGCTCGCGGGCCGTCGCGCCGGCCAGCTTGTTACGCATGGTCGCGGCCAGGTCCTTGCGGTGCTGCGGCGAACGCGGGTTGAACCGGCCAGGGATCCTGAGCTTCTCCACGGTCGCAACCGGGTCGGGGCACTCGGTCGCGGACAGGCGCCTGAGCTGGTGGTGCTCGGTCAGCAGCAGCACCTGCGGTGCCGCCGCTGCGCTGGCCGCCGGCTCAACGACCACGGCAGTGCCGGCTCGTCGCCCGCCGGGCACCACAACGATGTCACCACGCTGTAGTCCGGCGAGGCTCTCGATCACGGCTATACGTCGCGCTGCGGACCTGCCCTTGGCCAGTTCGCGCTCCCGCTGGGAAAGCTCGGCGCGCATTCTGGCGTATTCGGCGAAATCGCCGCGATCGCAGGTACCTGCCAGGCCGGTCAGAGAGTCGCGGATCCTGGCAGACTTCCTGGCCAGCCCGACCACGGCCCGGTCAGCCTGAAACTGCGCGAACGACGACTCAAGCAGCCGCGACGCGCGCTCGTGGCCGACCTGCCCCAGCAGGTTCACCGCCATGTTGTACGAAGGCTTGAAGCTCGAGTTCAGGGGGTACGTCCGGGTGCCGGCGAGTCCGGCTACCGCAAGCGGGTCAATGCCAGGCTGCCACAGCACGACCGCGTGGCCCTCGACGTCGATGCCGCGCCGCCCGGCTCGCCCGGTCAGCTGCGTGTACTCCCCCGCCGTCAGGTCGGCATGTGCTTCGCCGTTCCACTTGTCGAGCCGTTCCACCACGACGGTCCTGGCCGGCATGTTGATGCCCAGGGCCAGTGTTTCGGTGGCAAACACGGCCCTGATCAGCCCGGCGGCGAAGAGTTCCTCGACTACTTCCTTGAACGCTGGCAGCTGCCCGGCATGATGTGCGGCGACGCCGCGCACCAGGCCCTCCAGCCACTCGTCGTAGCCCAGCACCGGCAAATCCTGCGAAGGAATATCCGCCGTGCGCCTCGCGACGATGGCGGCGATCTCGCTTGCCTCCTCCGGCGTCGTGAGGCGCAAGTTGGCGGCCAGGCACTGCCGTACTGCCGCGTCGCAGCCAGCCCGGCTGAAAATGAACGTGATCGCGGGAAGCAGCCCCGCCCGGTCCAGCCTGGCGATCACCTCGGCGCGGCGAGGCGGCGTGAACCGCGGTGTTGTCACGCGGGGGCGAACAGCCCCGCGCTTGTCGCGCGGCCGGCCACGCTGCGAGCGCTGGCGGCGGGGAATCTCACGCGGCGCGGCCGCCTCCCGGCGGGCAATGCTCAGCAGTTCAGGATTGACCGCGCGGTGATTGTCAGGATCGGCGAACAGGTCATACAGCCGCCTGCCGGCCATCATGTGCTGCCAGAGCGGAACTGGCCGGTGCTCGTCAACGATCACCGTCGTGCCGCCACGCACGGACGTCAGCCACTCGCCGAACTCCTCGGCGTTGCTGACTGTCGCGGACAGCGCGGTGAGCGCCACCGACTCAGGCAGGTGAATGATCACCTCCTCCCACACCGCACCGCGGAACCGGTCGGCCAGGTAGTGCACTTCGTCGAGCACGACGTGGCTGAGCCCCGCAAGCGTCGGGGAGCCGGCGTAGAGCATGTTCCGCAGCACCTCGGTGGTCATCACCACGACAGGGGCGTCGCCGTTGATGCTGTTGTCGCCGGTCAGCAGGCCCACCTTGGCGGCTGAATAACGCCTGACGAGGTCGCCGTACTTCTGGTTCGACAGCGCCTTAATCGGCGTGGTGTAGAAGCACTTGCGTCCCTGCGCCAGCGCGAGATGGACGGCGAACTCGCCGACCACTGTCTTGCCTGAGCCGGTCGGCGCAGCGAGCAGCACGCCGTGCCCGTCTGCCAGCGCACGGCAGGCTTCAAGCTGGTAGTCGTCGAACGTGAAGTCGTAGAGTGCGCGGAACGCACTGAGTTCTGGCTCTTCGGTCTGCTTGCTCCGCATATACGCGGCGTACCGGTCCGCCGGACCAGGGCTCGCCGTGCTGTCTACGCTCGCAGGGCGCGCGGGGGTGATGCCCGGCTTGGTCATGTAGTTAAGGCTACGGGCCATCCGCCGCAGCCTGGAGCAGGGCCGCTTCTGGCGCTAGTGAGTGGCGTCTGCGTCGTCGTAGTCGCTGGCCGCGACGCGCTCCGTATCCAGCCCGTACTCGGATACCTCATCTGCGGACAAACCGGGGTAGAGCACGCCGCGCTTAATCTTCCTGCGGTCGTTGTACCACGCGAAGAGCTCCGCGGCCTCGACCAGCGCCACGCAGGGCACGGCGAGCAGCAGCATGCTGATCGGGTCAGGACTCGGGGTCGCGACGGCAGCGAAAGCGAAGACGAGGAAGATGATCATCCGCCGCCACTTGGCGAAGCGCTTGTGCGTGAGCACTCCAGCGAGATTGAGCAGCACCATGACCATCGGCAACTCAAACGCGAGCCCGAAGATCAGCAGCATCGCGATCGCATATCCGATGTATGAGGTCACGCTGATGAACGGGATCACGTTGTGCGGCAGCATGTCGAGCAGGAAACGCAGGCCTTTGGTCATCGCGAAATACGCGAACGTGCCGCCGAGCGCGAACAGCGGGAACACGGTGCCGACAAAGAAATACGTCCAGCGCCGCTCACGTGAGTGCAGGCCGGGCGCGATGAACGCCCACAGCTGGTACATCCAGAACGGGGCCGAGATGATGATGCCGATGACGATGGCCAGCTTCAGGTGCAGGAAGAAGTAGTCGAACAGGCCAGTCACGATCAGGTGGCAGTCATGCGGCTGCGCATTGGTCGGCAGGCCGGGCTGCACGCCGTCCCTGATGCGGGCCGGCAGCTTGCAATACGGCCCGGTGATGAACTTGAAGACCGGCTCCTCGATGAACCATCCGGCGATGGATCCGAGGGTCGCGGCGAGCAGCGCCTTAAAGATCCTGTTGCGCAACTCCCGGATGTGCTCAATGAGCGACATCCGTGCCTCGGGGTTCACCACCCGGCGGGTGCGGAGAACGCGGCTTTTGGGCGGATGATCGCCGTTCGTCGCGCCGTTCAGCGTGGCCGGGCTGTCCTCCTGGTCGGACACGTCCGTCCCTGATTAGTACGAGCGGCTGTCAGGTCGTCCGGCGGCGGCAGAGTCGCTGCCCTGCTGCGCGTCATTTGGCACGTTCTGGCGCTGCAGGTCGTTCAGCTGCCGCTGCAAAGCGTCAATCTGGGCCTGCTGGGCCGAATCGGGCTGTTGGCTTGTCAGCTGGCGCTGGTTAGGCGTCATGACGGTGGTCACGGTCTGCCCTGACTCGGGCTGCTTGTCGTCATCATCGTCCAGGCCCTTGACGGACCTCTTGAAGATGTGCATGGACTTGCCGATGGCCTTGGCGGCTCCCGGCAGCCTCGTCGAGCCGAACAGGAGCAGCACCACGACAAGCAGGATGATGATGTGCGGTGCGCTGGGATCGAACATGATGGTCCCCATTCCATTCGGGAGGCGTACTTCGCGTCGGGTCAGCGGTACTTCGTCACCGACGAGGCGCTGGGTTGCCCGCACCGTAGTCTACATCCGCAACCTGGCGAATCATTCCGGCCGAGATGAACGCTTCAGGCATTCCCGGCAACCCGTGATTCACGCATACAGGGCGAGCGCCGCGCTGGCCTCGCTTTCTACCTCGCGGGCAAGACTGGCGGGCGCGGTCACCCGTCCATCCTCGCCGAGGCGCAGTGCGAGCCGCTTGACCCACCGGGTGTCAGGGGTTCTCAGCACGACGTGGAGCCGCCCGTCGCCGAGTTCGGTGACCTTCTCGCACGGGTAATACTCCGCCACCCACCGCCCCGCCCGCGCCAGCTCGAGCTCCACCTGGATGTCGTCTGGCGAGGGCCGGAACAGCCCGGAGTCAACGTCAAGATGCTCGGCGCTGTCCGGAACCTCGGCCGCTACGTCGAGCACAGTCAGCCCGAGCACACGGTCGAGCCGGAACAACCTGACCGCCTCGGCACTGCGGCACCAGGCCTCCAGGTAAGTCCTGCCTTCCAGCAGCAGCAGCCGCATCGGATCGACGTCGCGTTCGGTTGCCTCGTCCCTGCCAGGAACGTAATACGACAGGTGCAGTCGCCTGCCCTGACGCATCGCTTCCGCGACCTGGCGCTGCAGGTCGGCGGGAGCCCTGCCGTCCATCTGAACGGCGACCTGGGCGCTGGCGGCAGCCGCCTCCCCGGCCGCGGCCTCCAGCTTGGCGATGGCACGCAGGAGCGCGGAACCGTCCTGCGGCCCTGGCAGCTCGGCCAGCGTTCGCAGCCCGATGAGCAGCGCGCTGGCCTCGTCCGTGCCGAGCCGCAGCGGCCTGTCCATCGACTCGGCCTGGCTGACCATGATCTCGCCGCCCTCGTAGGACAGGTCGATCGGGCAGTAAGGGTCCGGTGAGCGCAGCTCGACGCACCACAGCATGTTGAGGTCGTCGACCAGCTCGCTCTCGGTTACGCCGAAGGCAGCGGCCGTCTCGGCCAGTCCTACTACCTCGCGGCTGACCACGTAGGGAACCAGGGCGAGCAGCCGCTGAAGCCGGTCAGTCGCGGTCCCTGACCTGCGGTCAGACGGACCCCGCGACCTGCGCTCAGCCTGGGAACCTGAGCGCGCAGTGTTATGTGCTGCGCTCACGCCAGCGCTCCCTTCAACCTGCGGATCACGGCCTCGCGCAAATCGACCGGCTCGATCACGACGACGTCAGAGCCGAACGAGGCGATGTAGTCGGCGTACCAGCCCGCATCGGAGAACGACACCTCGACCAGATCCCATCCGTCCTGGTCGGGCTGGTCGGAACTGGCCCGCCGGCGCAGGCCGTAGCCGGTCCCCTGCCGGATCCGCAGGATGGCCGTTCGCACCGAGGGCGGAGCTCCATCCCAGGCCTGCACCAGATTGCGCACGTCGGTCCCTGGCGGGACCGTGATCGATCCGGCCGGCCCGGTGAAGGTGACGGGCCCGTCGATCCGGCTCAGCCGGAATACCCGTTCCTGCGCCCTGTCCCTGTCGAAGCCGGCCACATACCAGCGTCCGTGCCTGTTCACGACGCCCCACGGCTCAAGATTCCGGCACTGAGGCGTTGACCGGCCGGCCGCCTGGTAGCCGAAGCTGACCGGTCGGCGGTCCCTGACGGCCTGCCAGAGCGGCCCGAACGCGGCGTCACCGGTCTGCAGCCTCGGCTCGATCCCTGGTTGCGTGGTTTCCTCGGCGTCGATGCCAGCAGCGCGCAGCTTCAGCAGGCCGCCCGCAGCGGCGCCGGCCAGTTCTGCCTGACGCCAGACCCGCGCGGCCAGGCCAAGCACCGCGGCCTCGTCCGGCTCAAGCCTGATCTCCGGCAGCTCGTAGGCCTGCGGCGAGATCCGGTAGCCGACCTCCTCGTCGCTGCCTGGGTTGGTCCCGGTCTCCAGCGGAATGCCAAGCTCGCGCAACTCGTCCTTGTCCCGCTCGAACATCCGCTTGAACGCGTCGAACGTCTCCGGGTAGCCAGGCACGGCTGCTCGGATCTGGCCAGCGGTCAGGTACCTTCGCGCCGACAGCAGGCAGACGACGAGGCTGAGCAGCCGCTCGGTCTTCTGCTTCGACATCGTCACTCCCAGGGGCTCAGCGCGCACAGCGCGTCTCCGATCGACGATAACGCGTGCGGCGCGCGACTCGGCGGATTGTGCGGGGTTCCGCGCGCTAGCCTGCGACAGTGATCAGGTGGCGGCGCGGTCTTGTGAGCACAATCAGGCGGGAGTGGCCGGGCGCAGTCGAGCTTGACGTCACGATAGACGGCACGCTCACGCGAGCGCTCGCGTACAGCAGGCTGACCGGACGGCCGGAGCCTGGCGACGAGGTCCTGCTCAACACCAGCGCACTCGAGCTTGGCCTGGGAACCGGCGGGTACGCGCTGGTCGTCGCGATACCCGAGCGGCTCCCGCCCGATCCGACCGGACCCGGCCATCTGGTCAAAGCCAGGTACACGCCGCTGCAGACGACCGTGCTGGGAGTCGATGAGCAGGGCTCGGAGCACCACGACGTCCTGCGCGAGGCTGACGACCTGGGTGGCATCCCTGTGGTGATCGCCGATCTGCACTCTGCACTGCCAGCCGTGCTGGCCGGCTATTTCGCGCAACGGCTCACGCCAGGTAACCTCGCCCGCCAGGCCGGCCCGGCCGACCGTGACCGCGTCGTCTATGTGATGCCGGACGGCGGCGCGCTGCCGATCTGGTTCTCGATGACCGCCGCTAAGCTCCGCGAGACCGGCTGGCTGGCCGCGACGATCACGGTCGGGCAGGCCTTCGGCGGCGATCTAGAGGCGGTCACCTTGCACAGCGGGCTGCTCGCGGCCAGGCATGTGCTCGGTGCCAGCATGGTCGTCGTCGCCCAGGGACCAGGCAACCTCGGGACCGGAACCAGATGGGGATTCTCCGGGGTCGCTGCGGGTGAGGCGGTGAACGCCGCCGCGGTCCTGGGCGGCAGGCCGGTCGCGGCGCTGCGGATCAGCGACGCAGACCCGCGGGATCGGCATCGCGGCATCTCGCATCACAGCCTGACGGCCTACGGCCGGGTCGCGCTGGCCACGGCCGACGTGGTCGTGCCAGACCTGCCCGGCGACTTCGGCGCGCAGGTGATCGCCGCGGCAGAACCGCTGGGCGCCAGGCACGATCTGGTCAGGGTCGGCGTCGAGGGCCTGCAGGAGATTCTCGCCTCGTGTCCGGTGCGGCTCTCGACGATGGGCCGTGGCCTGGATACCGACCTGGCCTACTTTCTCGCTGCCGGCGCTGCGGGCCGCCACGCGGCCACTCTTGTGCCGGACGCGAGGCACAGCAAAGTGCCGCCAACCTTTAAACAGAATGGCTGACGGCACTTTCCTGGATGACCTGCAGCGGCCCGGAGGCCGGGCCAGGCGGCCTAGCCGGAGGGAACCGGCTGCGGAGACGGCGCACCCGGCGCCGTCGAGAGGACGTCCAGGACGAACACCAGGGTGTCGGTGCCCTTGATGCCTGCCTGGCTGTTACCGGCCTTGCCGTAGCCCTGTGACGGCGGTACCACGAGCATGACCCGGCTGCCCACAGGGATGCCGACCAGGCCGGTATTCCAGGCCGGGATGAGCTGGCCCAAGGTGAACACGCTCGGCGGCACCGACGGCTGCGACGCGGACGGCCAGTTGCTGTTAAATACCTTGCCGGTGCGCCAGATCGAACCGACGTACCTGACCACGATCGACTGCTTAGGCGTGATCGGTGCGCCAGAGCCCTTGATCAGCGTCTTGACGACTAGCTTGCTCGGCGGCGTGTTCTTGGGCACCGAGATCTGCGGAGCACCGCCAGGACCGGCGGAGATAGTCGGCAGCTTGCCGCCGCCGTTGCTCAGGTGCTTGCCTGACGCGCTCGCGTTCGGCGGGAAGGCGTGCAGCAGGTCAACGACCCACACGAGCGTGTCGCCTGGCTTGACCCCGATCTGCGAGTTGCCCTGCGGCCCGTAGCCGTACTTCGGCGGCAGGACCGCGAGGACCCGGCTGCCGACTCGCTCGCCGGTCAGCGCCTTCTGCAGTCCGGTCAGTCCCATGGTCACGGGCAGCACCTCTGGCGTGCTCTTGAAGCTGGAGAAAAGAAGCTTGTTGGTGTTCCCTCGCCAGACGAAGACGTCGAAGTTCGCCAGGTAGGAATCCCCCGCCGTCAGCTTGTCGCCATGGCCCTGCACCAGGGTCTTGGTCACCAGCGCGGAATCGGCCTTCTTGGCCGGGATGTGTACGGTCGGGGCCTTGCCTTCTGCGCCCTTGACCATGACCGACTCGTTGCTGCCGCCGGACTGAGCCGGCGATGACGAGCAACCAGCCAGGGCCGCGGCAGCGACCAGAGGAGCTGCCAGGAGCGCAGCTGAGAGGCGTCGCATGAATGTCCTTCACTTAGAGGTGGCGGTTTGGCCAGCCTACCGGCGCTACCGCGGGCTCAGATCAGGACGCCCTGGCGGCGCAGGTTCCAGATGTCGACGACAGGAAGCTCCGTCCGCAGGTCACGGTAGTGCGGATGCGGGGCGCCGATCACCAGCAGGTCAGCCCTGCTGAGTACCTCCTCGAGCGGGAGCAAGTCGGGATCGGTCGTGACCAGCGGGTCGGTACACAGCACCTCGCTGGCCTTCGCCGCGAGCAGGTCAGCCAGCAGGTACGCAAGGCTGGACCGCGTGTTGTCGGAGCCGCCTTTGTATGCCATGCCGAGCACTCCCACCGTCATGGCCGGCAGGTCGTAGGCCAGCTCGAGCCGGCTGACGATGTATCCGGGCAGACCCTGGTTGACGGCGATCGCCGTGCGGCCGATGGTGAAACCGGCATTCGATCTGGCCAGACCGGCCGTGTCAGTGAGCAGCCGCGGGCCGGCCGCGAGGCCTGCCTTAGCCATGTCGCGAGCACGCGGATAGTCACGGACCAGCCCTTGCCTGATCCGTTCGTAGTCCAGCCCGAGGTCGTTGGCGATCATGTAGAACTGATTGGCCGCCGCAAACTTGATGTAACGCCAGGCATTGGTGAAGAGCTTCGCGAGCTCGGCCTCCTCGACCGTCATCGGGACAAGCTCGGCCGTCAGCATCGAGAACAGCCGGCTGGCCCGTTCGAGTCCGCGCGCCGACCTGCTGGCCACGATCTGCGGCAGCTCATAAAGCTCTGCCATCGCCATGCCCTCGGTTATCCGCTCAGGGCAGAACGCGACATCCACATCGATGCCGAGCCGTGCGACAGTCTTCTCAGCGGTGGCGGTCATGCCTGGCGCGGTGGTACTGCGCAGGATCAGGATCTGCCCGTCGCGGAATTGCTCAGCACACTCAGCCAGCGCTCGCAGCAGCGGATCAGGACGGTCCCGCTCAGCTCCGTTGCGGTCGTTCACGATGAGCACGACATGCTCTCCGGCCGCGACGACGGCTGGATCGGCCGACGCCACCAGCCGGCCAGCGCTGACTGCGCGCTGTAGCGGAGGCAGGGCGGCCGGCTCGTGGAAGGGCATGCGACCGGCATTAACGATATTGACCGCTTCGGCGCTGGCGTCGTAGCTGATCACGTGGGCGCCGCGCTCAGCGAATGCGATCGCGAGCGGCAGCCCAGCGTGACCGCAGCCGCCGACGATCACCACATCGCACGCGAAATTCAGACGGTCGTTCGGTCCTCGTCCGACCACGAAAGCTCCCCCTAGCTTCGTGCTGGCATGTGAATCCGGCCGCAGTCGTACTCACCGCGGCTGGCGCCAACGACTCTAGCGACATTGTGTAGTCGATGCGTCACTGTTGGTGATCACCGTTGTCGATCAGCGATCCAACAGGGTGTGGATGCGACAGTCATCACCAAAAACCGCAATGGATGCGCCATCCATATACGCCTGGCCGCGCCGTTACCGCGCTGCAATCTTGACGAGATTCATCTGGAATTAACCTCCGATCGCGAATAGGCGAGTGAGCACGGGCAGGGCGACGAGAAGCAAAGACGCGAGCCAAAGGAGGAATACCGATGGCGGACGCGATTCGCCGGGCTGCAGAGCCCGCCGACAACTCTCAGGTAAGCCGTGCTGAGCTTGCCAGACTGGATGAGGCGGCAACCGGCAGCCAACATTGGAAGATCCTGCTTACTTCCGGAATGGGCTTCTTCACTGACGCCTATGATCTGTTCATCATCGGCGTTGCCGCCACCATGATCACCAATGAGTGGCATATCGCGAGCTACCAGAAGTCGCTGCTCTCGTCCCTTGCGCTGCTTACATCGGCGCTCGGGGCGGTGTTCTTCGGTCATATCGCCGACAAGCTAGGACGACGCAAGATATACGGCTTCGAGGTACTAGTCCTGGCCGTAGGCGCAATCGCGTCGGCATTCTCGCCCAGCATCTGGTGGCTGATCGGCCTGCGCGGGGTGCTCGGATTCGGGATCGGCGGAGACTACCCGGTCAGCGCGACGATCATGAGCGAGTACGCCGCGAAGCGGAACCGAGGCCGGATGGTTGCCTTGGTCTTCTCGATGCAGGGTGCCGGCCTGGTAATCGGGCCGCTGGTGGCGATCGCGCTGCTCAAGACCGGCATGAGCACCGACTACGCGTGGCGCATCATGCTCGCGCTGGGCGCCGTTCCCGCGCTCGCCGTGTTCTGGCTACGTCGCCAGATCAAGGAGACCCCCAGGTTCCTGCTGGCCGAGATGGAGGCCAAGGAAGCAAGCCAGCATGCCGAACGCGCCAGGAAGGCGACTGGCCTGCGCGGGGTACTCGCCGACCGGCGTATGCTCCGCTGGCTGATCGGCGCCAGCCTTGCCTGGCTCCTGTTCGACTTCGCCTACTACGGCAACACGATCTCCAGCCCGCTGATCGTGAGCCTGGTTAACCCGCACGCCGGCCTGATCGGCATAACCGCCATCACGCTCGCCATCTTCGCGGTGGCTGCGCTGCCTGGCTACCTGCTCGCAGCGGCGACGATCGACAAGATCGGCCGCCGGAGCCTCCAGGCCATCGGCTTCGCGGTCATGGCGATCGCCTTCGGGTGCCTGTGGCTGGTACCAGGTGCCACCACGACGCTGGTGCCGTTCCTGCTCCTGTTCGGCGCCACGTACTTCTTCGCCGAGTTCGGGCCCAACACCACGACCTTCGTCTACCCGGCCGAGATCTTCCCGGTCCGGGTGCGGACTACCAGTCACGGGATCGCGGCAGCGGCCGGCAAGGTGGGCGCCTTCATCGGGACCTATGCACTGACCGCGCTGCTGCCGGCCATCGGTCTGTCCAGCACTAGTGCGATCGTCGCGGCTGTGTGCATACTCGGGCTGCTCGCCACGGTGACCCTGCTGCCTGAGCCGAAGGGAGCAAGCCTGGAGGAACTCAGCGACGAGCAATTCCCGTCCAGCGCTAGCGCTCTCGGCGTCGCGGAGAGCCGCGGCACCCGTCCGCCGCGGGCGGCCTAGCTACGTAGCCGGCTGCTACATTCCGGCGATGAGCTTCTCGACCCGCTCGTCGACCGATCTGAACGGGTCCTTGCACAGCACTGTCCGCTGAGCCTGATCGTTGAGCTTCAGGTGCACCCAGTCAACGGTGAAATCCCTGCGCCGCTCCTGGGCCCGCCTGATGAAGTCGCCGCGCAGCCGTGCCCTGGTGGTCTGCGGCGGAATCGACTTGGCTTCGAAGATCGCCAGATCGTTGCACACCCGCTCGACCGATCCGCGGCGCTGGAGCAGGTAGTACAGACCGCGTCCTCGGTGCACGTCGTGGTATGCCAGGTCCAGCTGAGCCACCCGCGGCGAGGCGAGCGGCAGGTCGTGCTTACTGCGGTACCGCTCGATCAGCTGGTACTTAGTCACCCAGTCGATGTCTCGCGAGATGAGATCGAGGTTGCCGCTCTCCACGGCGCGCACTGCGCGCTCCCACAGCTCGAGCACGCGCTCGGTGGTCTGGTCGCCGCCCCGGCCGTCGACGAATGACCTGGCTTTAGCGAGATATTCGTGCTGGATCTCCAGCGCGCTGAGCTCCCTGCCATTGGCCAGCCTGATCTTGCGGCGGCCGGTCATGTCGTGGCTGACGTCCCTGATTGCCCGAATGGGGTTCTCCAGCGTCAGGTCCCGCATCACCGTGCCGGCCTCGACCATTCGCAGCACCAGATCGGTCGCGCCGACCTTGAGCAGCATGGTCGTCTCGCTCATGTTCGAGTCGCCGACGATCACGTGCAGCCGCCTGAACCGCTCCGCGTCGGCATGCGGCTCGTCCCTGGTGTTGATGATCGGCCGGGACCTGGTGGTCGCCGAGGACACGCCCTCCCAGATGTGCTCAGCACGCTGGCTGACGCAGTAGACGGCGCCTCGGGGGGTCTGCAGTACCTTCCCAGCTCCGCAGATGATCTGCCTGGTCACGAGGAACGGGATCAGTATGTCGGCCAGCCTGCCGAACTCGCCGTGCCTGGCCACCAGGTAGTTCTCGTGGCAGCCGTAAGAGTTACCCGCGGAGTCGGTGTTGTTCTTGAACAGGTAGATGTCACCGGCGATACCCTCCTCGCGCAGCCTGCGATCGGCGTCGACGAGGAGCCCTTCCAGGATCCGCTCGCCGGCCTTGTCATGGGTGACGAGGTCGACCAGGCTGTCGCACTCCGGCGTGGCGTACTCGGGATGGCTGCCTACGTCGAGGTAGAGCCTCGCGCCGTTGCGCAGGAACACGTTGCTGCTCCGGCCCCAGGACACCACCCGGCGGAACAAGTACCGCGCGACCTCATCGGGAGAAAGACGGCGCTGACCCCGGAACGTGCACGTGACGCCGTACTCGTTCTCCAGACCGAAGATTCGCCTGTCCACGGGGCGCCTGCTCACCAGTCCACGGCGATGTACTTGGTTTCGGTGAATTCGAGCAGGCCTTCATGCCCGCCCTCGCGGCCCAGACCGGACTGCTTGACACCGCCGAACGGCGCGGCGGGGTCGCTGACCACACCGCGGTTGATGCCGACCATGCCGGCCTCGAGCGCCTCCGCAACCTGCAGACCGCGCCTCAGATCGGCCGTGTACAAGTAGGAGACCAGGCCGTACTCGGTGTTGTTGGCCATCGCGATCGCCTGGTCCGTGTCGGCGAACCTGACGATCGGGGCTACCGGCCCGAAGATCTCCTCGTTCAGGATGCCGGCCGTTGGCGGCACATCGTCGAGCACGGTCGGAACGTAGAAGTAGCCGCGCCGGTCGGGTGCCTTGCCGCCGGTGACCACGCGGCTGCCGCCGGATGCCGCTTCCTCGACCAGCTTCGCGACCTTAGTCCTGGTGTCGGAGTTGACCAGCGGCCCGAGGTCGGTTCCGTCGTCAAGGCCGGGACCTACCTTCAGCGCGCTCAGCCGGGCCGCAAATTTCCTGGCGAATTCATCGGCTACCGCCTCGTGAACGTAGAACCTGTTCGCCGCGGTGCAGGCCTCGCCGCCGTTGCGCATCTTGGCGATCATCGCCCCGTCGACTGCCGCGTCGACATCGGCATCACTGAAGATCAGGAACGGCGCGTTCCCGCCCAGCTCCATCGAGCAGTTGGTCACCGTGTCCGCTGCGGTGCGCAGGAGCGCCCGCCCGACTTCGGTCGATCCGGTGAAGGAAAGCTTGCGGACCCGGGGGTCGGCGAGCATCGCCCCGACGACCGGACCCGGCGTGGCAGTGGGAAGCACGTTCACCACGCCGTCGGGCACGCCGGCCTCGGTCAGGATCGCGGCCACCGCGAGCGCGGACAGGGGCGTCTCCTTGGCGGGCTTGAGCACGACCGTGCAGCCCGCTGCTAGCGCGGGCCCGATCTTGCGTGTCGCCATCGCCGCTGGGAAGTTCCATGGGGTCACCAGCACGGACACGCCGACCGGCTGGTGCTGCACCAGGATCCGGTTGGCGCCGCCCGGCGCTCTGGTCATCAGGCCGTCGATTCTGACGGCCTCCTCGGCGAACCAGCGGAAGAACTCGGCGGCGTAGGTGATCTCGGCCTTGGCGTCCTTGAGCGCCTTGCCGTTCTCCATCACCATGAGCTTCGCCAGCGACTCTGTGTCGGCGATCATCAGCTCATAGGCGCGGCGCAGGCACTCGCCGCGGACTCGCGGCGGTGTGGCCGCCCACCCAGGCAGGGCCTGCGACGCGGCGCCGACGGCCTCCAGCGCATCCTCCGGGGTCGCGTTGGCTACGTCGGCAATCGGATCTTCTGTTGCCGGGTCGATGACGGGCAACGAGCCAGCGCGCCCCGCAGCCCACTGGCCGCCGATCAGCAATCCGGTCGGTGCGCTCATCCCGGTGATCGTTGCGAGGTCCGCGGCCACGTCCCCTCCAAGAAGTCATGCAGTGGGCGCGCCAAACGACGCGCCTACGCCGACATTACCAACGGGCCGCTTCATACCCCGTCGAGGTCGAGGTCAACGATGAGAGTGCCCGACCGGCGCAGGGATTGCGGCCATGACGGTGTACCGACAGCATGGGACTGTCGATGACCTTACGACGCCAGTACGTGGCTGGTAGCCCCAGAGCTTGCCGTCTGGCCCCTGATAGAACAGCCAGGCGCCATCTGGCGACCATGTCGCCATGCTGAAAAGGTTGCCAGCTGAGTCCGGCACGGCGATCGGCGGCTGGCGCGGACCGGTCAGGCGGACGGTATACAGGCGGCCGGTGTCATGGTCGCGCGACGGATTTGCGGCCTCGGCGGCAACTATCGGGCCGGCGAGCGGGTCCTCCCTGTTAAATTCCGGCGGGACCCACCCGGTCGTTCCTACTGGCGCCGGCACCGAGACTATTCGTCCCGAGCGGAGATTGAACACTCGGATCAGTGCACATTCCCGGTATCCGCTGCCTGGATGTACGGCTGCATGCGACGTGGTCGCTGCGTCATGGCAGCGGGAGCCATAGGCGACGAGCCGGGTCGTCACCCCGAACCCGTCTGCCGAGGAGGGGTTACCGGGCAGTGCGCGCATCGCGTGGCCGGGTAGCCACAGCCTGAGCCGGCCGTGGCGGTTCTGCAACAGCAGCCCGGACGGAGTGCCAGCTACGAGCTGCGTTCTCGCCGGCAGCCTGATCGCGTCGCCGGGCGCGCCGCCATCAACTCGTACCTGCCTAATGCGCTGTGCCCGCCCGGTGGGGTAGACGAGCCAGACATGCCCTGGCGTGGCGGACGGGGCGAACAGGGCCGTCCTACCCAAGACTCGCGGCCGCCCGCTCAGGTCGGCACGGATGGCCGTCGCGCCGTTGCCTGCGTACACCAGCCATCGGCCGACGACGATCATCAGCGGCTGGTAGTCGCCGCAGCAGAGGTTGATCTTGCCGGTCTGCAGGTAGTGACCGGCCCGGAGGTGGTCGATGACGAAGGGCGGCCCTGCATAATTCCCCACTCCCAACGGGTAGCCGAGCGGCCACATCATGACGTCTGCGGCGATTGGCGGCAGGCGCGGCACGGTCGGCTCCAGGCTGGCGGCCGGCGACGGTCGAGCCGGGCGATGCGACGGCCGGGACTGCTGCGGGTTGCTGTCCAGGGTCGCGTAGAGCCAGGTGCCCGTTCCGCACAGCGCGACGAGCACTCCTGTGGTGAGTAGATATCGGATTCGCTGACGCCTGCGGGCCTCTTTGATCAAGGCATCCGGATCGCTCGGCTGCCTTGTGGGCGAGTTCCGCAGCGCTGTCCGCATGGCCGCTTCCTCTCGGGCGTCAGGACACTTGCCTGATGATCTGGGCGAGCTGATCGGGTGCGTAGCCGTACCGCTGGCCCAGTGCCACCAGCTCGCGGGCCTTGGCGATCACCGCACTCCGGTGCGGTGCAATGCCCGTAACGGTCACCCCACGCCCGCGCCGGAACTCGACGAGTCCCTCATCGCGGAGCGTTCGCAGTGCGCGGAAGACGGTGTTCGCATTCACGCCCAGCACAGCGGCGAGATCCTTGGCCGGCGGCAGCCGCTCACCGGACCCGGCCTCGCCATCAGCGATTGCCCGGCGGATGGCCGCAGCTACCTGCTCATGCAATGAGATCGGGCTCGCATGGTCGATCTCCATGGTGGGCGTGGTGATACGCACAGTAGCATCATAGCGGCGAAGCGAGTTTGAGCAATCACTATTCGTTGAAGAGAGTGTTAGCCGCTTGTTCCCTGGTCGTCTTGCGAGTCTGGCGTCGCCGACTGCGCGCCGCCCTGCTCGCTGCCGCCATCGGTGGGCTGGGTGCCAGCCTGATCGGTCGAGGCCCGTTCAGCTTGCTGGCTGGCGTTCTTGGCCTGATCCGCCTCGGCTAGCAGCGCCTCTAGACGGGTGCCGGTCAGACGCCTGAATGTGCGGTGGTCTCTGGTGCGGTCGAGCACCGCTACCTCGAGTTGTGAGGCGTTGATGTTCATCTGGTCGCCGTTAGCCTGCGCTGCCAGGCCGGCGATCGCGGTGGCGAGCGCCCGGGCGAGCGTCATGTTGTCGGAATACTGCTCCTTGAGCACGACCGCGATGGCCTCGGCCTGGCCGCCCATCGCCACGTAGCCGTGCTCGTCATTGACCGAGCCATCGAAAGTGATCCGGTAGATCTGGTCCTCGGCGGGCGCCTCAGCGACCTCAGCGACCACGATCTCGACCTCAAAGGGCTTCGGGCTGTCGGTGAAGATCGAGCCCAGCGTCTGTGCATACCAGTTGGCGAGCCCGCGCGCGGTGACGTCCTGCCGGTCGTACTGGTAGCCGGTCAGATCCGCATAGCGCACGCCGGCCTTACGGAGGATCTCGTACTCGTTGTAACGGCCGACGGCGGCGAACGCGATGCGGTCGTAGATCTCGCTGATCTTGTGCAGAGCGCGTGACGGGTTAGGCGCGACGAAGAGGATCCCGGACTCGTATTGGATCACTACTCCGCTGCGGCCGCGCGCGATCCCCTTGCGCGCGTAGTCCGCCTTGTCCTTCATCGCCTGTTCCGGCGACACGTAGAACGGCATTGACACCGCTAGTGCATCCCTTACTTTGAGTTATCGGGGCGGTCGGCGATGGTCCTATCGTGACCGCCGGTTACTACGATTCTGTGTTGGGCGCGCGAAGCGTCGATGTCGGCCCGTCTGGCGCGGACAACCTCTCGTTGAGCACGGCCTCGGCGTACGAGCCCGACTCATTCTCGCTCAGCCGCTGGTACCCGTCAGCGGTCACGGTCACCACGATCGGCCAGATCCGCCTGGTCGGGTCGGGGCCGCCAGTCGCAGCGTCGTCATCGGCAGCGTCGTAGAGGGCCTGCATACACGCCAGGATGGCGGTCGACGCTTCCATCCCGTCGGCGTAGAGCTTCTTCAGCGCGCCCCTGGCGAAGACCGAGCCCGACCCGATGGAGTAGAAGCGCTGCTCTTCGTACCGGCCACCCGCTACGTCGTAGCTGAAAATCCGGCCGACGCCTTCATCGGTGTCGTAGCCAGCGAAGATCGGCACGACCACCAGCCCCTGCATCGCGCCGCCCAGGTTAGCCCTGACGATGCCGGCCAGCCGGTTGGCCTTGCCCTCGAGCGACAGTGCCCTGCCCTCGAGCTTCTCGTAGTGCTCAAGTTCGACCTGGTAAAGCCTGACTAGGTCGATCCCGATGCCGGCGACCCCCGCGATCCCGATGCAGGAGTACTCGTCGCTGCGGTAGACCTTCTCGATGTCGCGCTGGGAGATCATGTTCCCGGCGGTGGCCCGCCGGTCGCCCGCCATAACCACGCCGCCGTTAAACGCTGCAGCGACGATCGTGGTGCCGTGCGGCAGTTCCCTTGCCAGGCCGCTCGGCACGCTCACGCCACCAGCCCCCGGCAGCAGTTCAGGCGCCGCAGAGGTGAGGAACTCGCTGAACGAGGAGGTTCCCGCGCTGAGGTAGGCGGTGGCCATCAGCCCGGCGTTGGAATCAGAACCCAAGGGAGTCCTTTCCTGGTGTCCACAGGTACGCCACTGACCCTACTGCCACTGCGTGACAGGTGCGGATCCGGTCGCCCGGTTACTGGCCGCCCTTCTGGACATAGGACCTGACGAACTCCTCGGCATTCTCCTCCAGCACCTCGTCGATCTCGTCCAGGATCGCATCGACGTCGTCGCCCAGCTTCTCCCTGCGCTCCCGTCCTTCTTCGGTGCCCTGCTCGACCTCTTCCTGCTCTTCCTGCTCCCGCCTGGTGGTATGCCGCTGACCCCCGGTGTCCTTCGTCGCCATCGTGAACCTCCCGTGTTCCGCCTGCTGTGCCGAAGCCTAAAGCTATCCTCGCCGCCCGGCACTCGTACTAACCCTGTCGGGCGTTTCCGACATTCCGTGTTGCAGCCATCGCGGTCGAGGAGTTGGGGGAAATAGACCCTTTACCGGACCTTTGGGCGGTCCGAACGCGCTCACTTCCCGGTGAGTGCGGTGACGAGTTCGGCCGCCGTCGCGCAGCGGTCGAGCAGCGCGCCGACATGGGCCTTGGTACCGCGCAGCGGCTCGAGCGTGGGGACGCGCTGCAGCGACTCCCGGCCGGGGATGTCGAAGATCACCGAATCCCAGGATGCGGCCGCGACCGCGTCCGGGTACTGCTGCAGGCATCGTCCGCGGAAATAGGCCCTGGTATCTTCCGGCGGGTTCGTGACCGCCTCGCGCACGTCCTGCTCATCGAGCAAGCGCTCGAACCGTCCCGCCGCGGCCAGCTTGTTGTACAGGCCCCGGCCGGCCCTTACGTCTGAGTACTGCAGGTCGACAAGCTGCAGCCTGGGATGGCTCCAGCCGATCCCGTCCCTGCTCCGGTATCCGTCCATCAGCTGCAACTTGGAGACCCAGTCCAACTTGCCCGCGAGCCGCATCGGGTTATCAGCGAGCGTGAGCAGCGCGGACTCCCACCGATCGAGCACGTCGGCGGTCAGGTCATCCACGTCGCCGGCGAACCGCTCCTGCGTGTATTTGCGGGCCAGCTCCATGTACTCCATCTGGACCTGAACCGCGGTCATCTTCCTGCCGTCGCGCAGCTGGATCAGGTGCCGGCAGGTGGGGTCGTGCGAGACCGCGCGGAGCTCGGCGACCGCGCCGTCGATGCTCATGTCGGTCGCCAGGAACCGGTCCTCGATCATCGACAGCACCAGGGCGGTCGTGCCCAGCTTGAGATACGTGGACAGCTCGCTCATGTTCGCGTCGCCGATGATCACGTGCAGACGGCGGTACTTCTCAGGGTCGGCGTGCGGCTCGTCCCTAGTGTTGATGATCGGCCGCTTCAGCGTTGTCTCGAGGCCCACCTCGACCTCGAAGAAGTCCGCCCGCTGGCTGATCTGGAAGCCGTCTTCCCTTCCGTCGGCGCCGCGGCCAACCCGCCCGGCGCCGCAGATGACCTGCCTGGTCACGAAGAACGGCGTGAGGTATCTGACGATCTCAGCGAACGGCGTCGCGCGGCTCATCAGATAGTTCTCATGGCAGCCGTAAGATGCGCCTTTATTGTCCGTATTGTTCTTATAGAGCTGGATAGGCGCGGTTCCGGGGATCGCGCTGGCCTGGTTCGCCGCTTCCTCCATCACGCGCTCTCCCGCCTTATCCCACAACGTGGCGGAAAGCGGGTCGGTGCACTCAGGACCGGAATACTCGGGGTGCGCGTGGTCGACGTACAACCTGGCGCCGTTGGTCAGGATCACGTTCGCCAGCCCAAGATCCTCGTCCGTGAGCTGGCTGGCGTCAGCGGTATCCCTGGACAGATCGAAGCCGCGAGCGTCGCGCAGCGGGTTCTCCTCTTCGAAGTCCCATCGCGTGCGCCTGGCTCTGGCGGCTGTCGCCGAGTGGTACGCGTTGACCACCTGTGAGGACGTGACCATCGCGTTCGCACCTGGCTGGCCGGGCACGGAAATCCCGTACTCGGTCTCGATGCCCATCACGCGGCGGACGCTCATAGCTCACAGCGTAGTGCCGGCCGGCCAGCGAGCTTGCGGCCGAGCGGACCGGCACCAGATCGTGTTGCTCTGTACTGCCATGCCGCTATGTGGCTGGACAGAGGGGTCGTCGTCACAGGTACTGGCCGGTGTTGGCAACGGTGTCGATCGACCGCCCGGCCTCGCTCCCGCTCTTGCCAGAGACCAGCGTCCTGATGTAGACGATCCGCTCGCCCTTCTTGCCCGAGATCCTGGCCCAGTCGTCGGGGTTGGTGGTGTTGGGCAGGTCCTCGTTCTCGCTGAACTCGTCCACGCAGGCGGTGAGCAGGTGCGCGACCCGCAGGCCCTTCCTGCCGGTCTCGAGGAACTCCTTGATCGCCATTTTCTTCGCCCGGTCGACGATGTTCTGGATCATCGCGCCGGAATTGAAGTCCTTGAAGTAGAGCACTTCCTTGTCGCCATTGGCGTAGGTGACCTCGAGGAACCTGTTCTCCTGGGTTTCGCTGTACATCCGCTCGACGACGCGCTGGATCATCTCGGCCACGGTGGCCGCCTCCGAGCCGCCATGCTCGGCCACGTCATCTGGGTGCAGCGGCAGGCCGGAGACCACGTACTTGGAGAAGATGTCCCTGGCAGCCTCGGCGTCGGGGCGCTCGATCTTGATCTTCACGTCAAGGCGGCCCGGCCGCAAGATGGCCGGGTCGATCATGTCCTCGCGGTTGGAGGCGCCGATGACGATGACGTTCTCCAGCCCCTCAACACCGTCGATCTCGCTGAGCAGCTGCGGAACGATCGTGTTCTCGACGTCGCTCGACACGCCGGAGCCCCTGGTACGGAAGATCGAGTCCATCTCGTCGAAGAACACGATCACCGGCATGCCCTCTGAGGCCTTCTCCCTGGCCCGCTGGAAGACCAGCCTGATGTGCCGCTCAGTCTCGCCCACGTACTTGTTGAGCAGTTCAGGGCCCTTGATGTTAAGGAAGAAGCTCTTCCCTTCCTTGGTTGCCTTCCCGGCTTGCTGGCCACCGTCTGCCTTGGCGAGCTCGGCGGTTCGCCTGGCGACCTGCTGAGCAAGCGAGTTCGCGACGGCCTTCGCGATCAGCGTCTTGCCGCATCCGGGCGGACCGTACAGCAGCACGCCCTTCGGCGGCCGCAGCTGATGCTCCTTGAAGAGATCGGCGTGCAGGTACGGCAGCTCGATGGCGTCCCTGATCTGCTCGATCTGCGGGCCGAGTCCGCCAATCAGCTCATAGGTAATATCCGGCACTTCCTCGAGGATGAGTTCCTCGACTTCGGCCTTGGGGATCCGCTCGTAAACGTAGCCAGAACGCGGCTCGAGCAGCAGCGAGTCACCCGCGCGCAGGGTGCCTTCCAGCAGCGGCTCGGCGAGCCTGACAATCCGCTCTTCGTCGGCGTGTGAGATAACCAGCGCCCGGTCGCCGCCCTCGAGCAGCTCCTTCAGCATGACGACTTCGCCGACGGTCTCGTAGCCAAGCGAGATGACGACGTTCAGCGCCTCGTTCAGCACGAGTTCCTGACCAGGCCGCAGCTCGTCAAGATCGATGCTCGGGCTCACCGAGACGCGCATCTTGCGGCCGCCGGTGAAGACATCGGCCGTGCCATCGGAGTTGGCCTGCAGGAACACCCCGAAACCGGACGGCGGCTGCGCCAGCCGGTCGACCTCTTCCTTCAGCGCGATGATCTGATCCCTGGCCTCGCGCAATGTGCTGGTCAGACGGTCGTTCTGACTGGTCAGGCTCGAAAGCGCGGCCTCAGTCTGAGCGAGCCTTTCTTCGACGAGCCTGGAGGCGCGGGGCGAGTCCGAGACCTTGCTGCGGATCGCAGCAAGCTCCTCTTCAAGGAAAGAGACCTGGTCAGTCAGAACCTTGATCCTGACTTCGTCTTCATGGCGTGCGGCGCGAGCGCTGTCGTCACGAGCGGCCATGCCCCTCACCCCCTCCTGAGAGCGGACTTACCTAGACCCTACCTACGCGCGGTCATTCCGTAACCTCGCGCCGGCCTCCTGAGTTGTCTTTTCTGCCGATACGATCCGGTCTCGCGGTCGCATCGTTACTCATCAGCGACCGGCTAGTCCAGCCTCTGAGCGCCCTCCTGTGACTGGATTCCGTTATACGTAATTTATCCACCCGCTGCCCGGCCAGTGCCACCGGTCTCCTCCGGGTGCGCGCCCTTCGCCGGGCGACGCCGCCGCGGCGGGGCCGTGACGCCCGGTGCCAGCCTACGTGCGGTGGTGAGGAACCCGGTGTGCCCGACCATCCTGTGCTCCGGCCGGACGGCCAGCCCGTCCACATGCCAGCCCCGCTGCATTGACTCCCACACAGCTGGCTCGGTGAAACCACCCTGGCCGCGGATTGCCTCGACCGCGCGCGACAACTGCGTGGTAGTTGCCACGTAACAGCAGATCAAACCGCCAGGAGCGAGCCAATCTGCGGCACCGGCCACGTGCTCCCATGGCGCGAGCAAGTCGAGCACGACCCGGTCGAAGCCGCCGGCCGCCGGATGTGGTGCCCCGGCGGGCATGCCGGCGGCTCGCTGCCGATCAGCATCCAGTTCGTCGTCGCGTGGCAGCCCGCCGACAATGAGGCTCCAGGCCTTGTGCGGGCCGCCGAAATACCCTTCGACGTTCGCCTGCGCCACGGCGGCGAAGTCGTCTCTGCGCTCATAGGAAACAAGCTGGCCATCCTCCCCGATGGCCCGCAGCAGCCAGCAGGAAAGCGCCCCAGAGCCAGCCCCTGCCTCGAGTACGCGCGCGCCAGGGTAAATGTCGGCTAGGCCGACGATCTGGGCAGCGTCCTTCGGGTAGACGACGGTCGCGCCGCGCGACATAGAGACGGTGTAGTCGGCCAGCAGCGGCCGCAGCGCGATGTAGGACATGCCGCCCGTCGCCCGGACCACGCTGCCCTCGTCCGCCCCGATCAGGTCGTCGTGCGCGATCGATCCGCGATGGGTGTGGAAGGTGCGGCCCGGTGCGAGGACAACCCGGTGGCTGCGGCCCTTCTCGTCGGTGAGCTGCACCTGATCCCCTGGCGCGAAGCTCCCGCGGCGCTTGATGATCACCCGGATCAGGCTAGCGCGTCACACCCCGACGAATGCCATATCGATGTCGGCAGCGGCGAGCACGCCGAACACCTGCCCGGACGGCTCGATCAGCAGGTACTCACTCGCCGGAGCCTGCTGCACGGCCTTGAGCAGATCCATCCCGGCGAGATTGGCGGAGAGCACCATCTCGGGGCTCAGCGATCTGGCGAGCGAGCCGACCTCGATCCACGGCCTTCGCTCCTCAGGAGTCGCGAGCACAGCTGACTCGCTCACCAGGGCGGTCGGCGTGTTCTCGTGGTCAACGATGACCAGCGCGCGCGCACCGAGCTCGTGAGCGCGTCTGACTGCCTCCGATACCGGCACGTTAGCCGCGACCGGTATCGCCTTCCTGCTGAGCGCCCTGGCGCTGACCATGGGCAGCCGTTCCCTGATTTTGGCGGCCTTGATCGCCTGGGTCGACTGAATCCAGATGAACCCGGCGATCACGAGCAGCCACAGCCAGTACAGGCTGATGAATGAGCCGGAGCTCCGCTGTCCGAACAAGGCCAACCCGACGAGCGCGATCGCGAGCACCCGGCCAGCCCACGCCGCGGCCATGGTCGCGGCGGACTGCCGGCCGGTGATCTTCCAGACGCCCGCGCGGAAGATGCGCCCGCCATCCAGCGGCAGGCCGGGCAGGAGGTTGAAGATGCCGACGACGAGGTTCGCGAAGAACAGCTGCGCGACCAGCTGATGCGTCAGGCCGTGCGGGATGGACCTGGCGATCACGTAGCCGACCCCGGCGATCACGAGCGAGATCACGGGGCCGGCCGCCGAGATGAGTGCCTCGCGTCCCGGCGAGCCTGGCTCCTGCTCGATCTCGGAATACCCGCCGAGGGGGTACAGCAGGACCCTGCGGACAGGGAGCCCGAAGCCGCGTGCAACGACACAGTGGGCGAGTTCGTGAATCAGCACGGAAACGTACAGCAGCACGACGAAAGCGGCAGCGACGATGTACCTGCTCTGCGTGCTGGCGATGTTTGCCTCTGCGCTGTTGGCGTACATCACCACCAGCACGACGGCGAAGACGAGCCAGTACGGGGAGATATAGACGGGGATCCCGAACGGCCGCGCGACAACCAGGCCGAGCCTCGGATCGCGCCTGGGCTGGCGGTCTGGTGCCTCTTTGCCGGCACCCGCTGTCTCGCGGTCCGGCGTCTTGGTGGCCACCACACGATGCTACGTGGTTCGGCGCCGCGATGCTCGCCTGGCGATAGCCGTGACCCGCCGGCCCGGTTAGCGGCGAACTGTCGGAGCTCTGCCCTACCCTGCCAAGTGTGGAGCAGATCCGTCCGGAAGCCGACGCGGCACGGAGTTCGGCGCTGGCCGTCGTGACGGCTCCCGATGAGGCTGCAGAGTATGAAACGGAGGCTGCCGACCAGCGCTGGCGCTGGTCGCTCTCCCCGTCCCGCGCCGCAGACTTCATGACCTGTCCGCTGCTCTACCGGTTCCGCGTGATTGACCGGCTGCCGGAGGCGCCGAGTCCGGCCATGGCTCGCGGGACGCTCGTGCACGCCGTGCTCGAGCGGCTCTTCGACGAGCCGCCCGCCGACCGGAGCCCCGAGGCGGCAGAAAGCCTGATCGGGCCAGAGTGGGATCGCTTGCTGTCCGAGGAGCCGGAGCTGGCGGGGCTGTTCGCCGATCCGGAGGAGCACACGTCCTGGCTCGCGCAGGCCAGGGAGATGATCGGACGGTATTTCACGCTCGAGGATCCGAGGCGGCTGGAGCCCGCGCACCGGGAACTGCTTGTCGAGGCCGTGCTGGACTCTGGCTTGCGCCTGCGCGGGTACATCGACCGGCTTGACGTCTCGGCGGCCGGCGAGATCAGGATCGTGGACTACAAGACCGGCACGGCGCCGCGGGCCGACTTCGAGGCCAGAGCCTTGTTCCAGATGCGGTTCTACGCGCTGGTCTTGTGGCGCACGCAGGGTACCGTGCCCCGGCTACTGC
>DATELR010000271.1:0-8322 GCA_035276345.1 Streptosporangiaceae bacterium
CCTCGCCATCGGCAATGAACGCGATCTCGTTCACGCCGAACAGGACATCCGCGCCAAGATCGCGGGTTCCGGGCATGAACTTGATCTGGTCGCCATGGCCGCGGTATCGAACATCTACCGGGCCGCCAATGTGGTCCGCAATCACCTGGAGCGGCAGATCCTGGCCGGCGAGGACCTGTCGTGGGCCGCGTTCACCGTGCTCTTCGTGCTGTGGATCTGGGGCGATCAGCAGACCAGGCACCTGGCGGACGAGGCCGGCGTGACCAAGGGCACGCTGACCGGAGTGCTCAAGACGCTTGAGAAACGCGGACTTACCAGACGGCGAGCCCACGACGACGATGGCCGGCTCGTCATGGTCAGCCTCGAGCCGAAGGGAGCCGCGGTGATCGAGCGGTTGTTTCCGGCGTTCAATCAGGGCGAGGCATCGGTCAGCGCGAGCCTGACCGAAACGGAAAAAGGTCAGCTCGCCGCTCTGCTTCGCAAGATCATCCGTTCGGTTGAGGACAGCGAGGCCGCGAGCCCGGCAGGTGACTAGCCCAGCAGGCGGCGGTTGTCGAACAGGTGATGCGCGAGCTCGTGAACCGTGCGGCGCCCGATCCACTCGACCGTCCTGACCTGCGGAGCGGGCCATGGGTAGACGCCTGAGCGGGCCCACCCCGCATCATCGAGTGCCGACATCACATGCGCGAACGAGTTGGCGGCGGCCGTCAGCTCGTCGGCGACGACCAGCGGATCCTGATCGTTGTATGCCTCCTCGATGGCGCGCTCATCCCTGCGCATCGAGGCGAACCGCGGCATCTGCTCGGCCTGCGCCAGGAGCACGCGCTCGTGCTGCACGAGGAGCATGTCCCTGACGTGGCAACCGTATTCGAGCGGCGACCACGAGCCGGGCCGGGTGTGCTCCCGCAGCCGGCCTGCCGGTACCGCGCGCAGCAACTCGTCGTGCTCGCGGGCCAAAGCGCGTGTGGCGGAAAGGATCTCGGCCCGGCTCAGTGATTCGTAGTCGTAGCCGCATTCATCGCAGGGAACCATCCCAGCACGGTATCCAGGGAGCTCGTGGCGCAGGCATACGGCGCAATGTCAGGTTGTTCTGCGAAGCGCCAGCCGCGCCATTGTCAGGGAGGAACCTATGGACAACGAGGAACTGCAGCGGAGGATGGCTAACCTCAGCGCCGCCAATGTGGCCGACGGCTGCATGCGGGCGGGCCTGCCAGTGCGGTTCGGTCCACCGCTGCTACGCCCGGTGCTGCCTGGCAGCCGGGTCGCCGGGCGCGCGCTGCCAGCCAGGCATGCTGGCAGCGTCGACATCTTCCTTGAAGCCTTCGAGCAGGCCGCGGCCGGGGACATCCTGGTAGCCGATAACGGCGGCCGTCTCGACGAGGCGTGCATCGGCGACCTCGTCGTCCACGAGGCTCAGTCGGCCGGAGTTGCCGGTGTCGTGATCTGGGGGCTGCACCGCGACACCGCCGACATCCGGGCGATCGGCCTGCCCGTGTTCAGCCTCGGCGCCGTTCCGGCAGGGCCGGCGCGCCTCGATTCCCGCGCCGCCGACGCGCTGGATGCCGCCACCGCAGGAAACTGGACGATCACCAGAGATGACCTCGTCGTCGCCGATGACGACGGCGTCCTGTTCGTACCCGCCGGCCGGGCCGGAGAGGTGCTCGAGATAGCCGAGAGCATCCGCGACACCGAGCGCGAGCAAGCTGAGCGGGTCAGGCTTGGTGTCACGCTCCGCGCCCAGTTCGGCTTTGGCGAGTACCTGGAACGGCGCGCCCAGACACCTGGCCTGACCTTCCGCGACCACCTGCGCGGGGTCGGCGGCGCCATCGAGGAGTGAGCCGCCGCGTCTGCTCTAGCAGGCTAGAGCGCCGACGCTGGCGAACTCCAGAGCGGTCTGGACCAGCCGGTCGGCCCTCTCCCTCGAAGCTTCTTCCTCGGCATAGGCCTGCGCGAGCAGAGCGTCCGGATCCTGGCCGGCCGCTAGTGCCTCCTGCCGGCCGCCGTACTCCAGCCAGAGCCTCAGCTGTTCTCCGTCGACTTCAGGATGGAACTGGACACCCAGGTGCCTGCCGACCGTGAAAGCCTGAACCCCGGTCGCGTTGCTGGCGAGGATCGTCGCCGCAGGCGCGGGCTCGCAGCGGTCACCGTGGAACAGCAGCCACGGCCCGGCTGGGATCAAGTCGGGGCGGAGGGTGTCGATGGTCAGCCAGCCGACTTCCTTCTGGTCGGCGGCCACGACCTTGCCGCCGAAGATGGTGCAGAGCTCCTGAGCGCCGTAGCAGATGCCGAGCACCGGAACACCCGCCTCGTCCACCGCACGCAGCCATTCCAGTTCCGGCTGGACCCATGGCACGGCCGGATCGTAGATCGACGGGATCGCTCCGAGCATGACGATGTGGTCCACTCCGTCGAAAGCAGGAAGCGGACCGTCATCGGGGAACAGATGCGTGCTGAGCTCCGCGCCTCGCGCCTTGAACGCATCGGCGATGAAGCCGGCCGAATCCTCGGCGTGATGCCGGATGATCATGACGCGCATGGTGCTCCCTCGATTGCCGCGCAAATCGTTTGGTGCCAAACTATCTGGTATGACGCCCACCCCCACGGTCGATCTGACCGATCTGGACATGTGGGCGCGCGGGGTCCCCTACGAGCAGTTTGCCCGGCTCCGCAGCGAAGCGCCAGTCGCGTGGTCCGAGGAACCCGATGGCGGGCCTGGCTTCTGGTCCGTGCTCCGCTATGACGACATTGTCGCCGCGAGCCGAGACACCAAGACGTTCTCGTCCTCGCGTGGCATCTCGTTCGAGGATCCGACCGATGAGGACATGGCGGCGCGGCGCACGATCATCGACACCGACCCGCCCGCACATACAAAACTGCGGAAGATCCTGTCCGGCAGCTTCACGCAGCGCGCGGTAGCGGTCTACCAGCATTTCGTCGAGGGCCTGACCGAGCAGGTGCTCGACACCGGACTGGTAACCGGGCCCTTCGACTTCGTCGACGCCATAGCCAAGGAGGTCCCGATCCGGGTGCTGGCCGAAATCATGGGCCTGCCCACGGACGACCTCCCGCTCTTTATCGACCTGGGCGACCGCCTGATCGCCAACACCGATCCTGCGGTCACCGATGTTGTGTGGGGCAGGGACGACACTGATGCCTACCGGCTTTTCCCGTTCCGCAGCCCGTACGGCAAGCAGCTGTGGGACCTGGGCAGGACGGTCATCCGCGACCGGATGGCTGCGCCAGGCAACGACCTGCTCTCGGCGCTGCTGCGCGCAGAAGTAGACGGCGAGCGGCTGACCGAGCGGGATCTGGACAACTTCTTCTCCATTATGGTCATCGCCGGCAACGAGACCACCAGGATCGCGATTGCCCAGGGAGTACTCGCGTTCTGCGAGAACCCCGGTCAATGGGATCGGCTGCGCGCCGATTCATCGCTCCTGGATTCCGCCACCGAGGAAGTCCTTCGCTGGACGTGCCCGACCCATTTCATGCGCAGAACGGCCTCCGCAGACATCGACTTCGGCGGTGCCAGAATCCGGGCCGGGGACAAGGTAGTGCTGTGGTACGTCTCCGGCAACATGGACGATGCCGAGTTCGAGGATCCAGACGTTTTCGATATCGCGCGCTCGCCGAACCGGCATCTCAGCTTTGGCCGGGGCGGACCGCACCTGTGCCTGGGGGCGCACCTGGCGAGGCTCGAGATCCGGGTCGTGCTGGCCGCACTCGCCAAGCGGGTCGCCGGCTTTGAGCTCGCCGGACCGCCGCAACGGATCCGGTCCAATTTCACCAACGGACTGCGGCAGCTGCCGGTCATGATCCGGCCGGCCTGACCGATGCCGCCGCGGATACTGCTGATCCTGACCGAGAACCAGACGATGCGGCCTTCGCCTGACGTCACCGACCTGGTCAGCTTCGCCGTCGAGGCGGAACGCGCGGGTATCGACGGCGTCATGGTCAGCGAGCACCTCGTACTCGGGCCATCAGCTAACGCCGCTGGCCTGCCGGCGAACCCGAGGGACTTCGCGCTGCCCGGCAACCAGGACCCGGCCATGCCATGGCCGAGCCAGCTCGTGTTGCTCAGTGCCATCGCTGCCGCGACGCAACGGATCCGCCTCGTCGCCGGCGCGCTGATCAGCCCGCTCCGGCATCCGCTGGCATTGGCGAAGGACCTTGCGACGCTCGACCGGCTGAGCGGCGGCAGGCTGGTGGTGCAGCCGACCGTGAGCTGGCATCGCGACGAGTACGACGCCCTCGGTATCCCGTTCGAGCACCGCGGCGACATCCTCGACGAGCAGCTCGAGATCTTGTCCCGCGCCTGGACCAGATCGCCCCTGTCGTTCGCCGGCACGCATTACCGGTTCGCCGACGTCTGGGTCGAACCACCGCCGTGTACCCCCGGCGGGCCGCCGCTGTGGTTCGGCGGGTCCTCGGTGCACAAGCGCCTGATCCGGCGCATGGTGCGCTACGGCAGCGGGTTCAATCCGCTCGGCCAGCCGGACGACGTTGCAATGGCGCGCCTTCGGCAAGCGCTCATGTCGGCCGGGCGGAACCCGGACGACATCGAGTACGTCGGTGGCACCAGAGGCACATTTGCCGAACCCGACCAGGCCGCCGATCTTGACCAGGCACTGGATGCCATTCCGGCGATGATGGCGCGCGGCTTTATGACAATTTGCGTCAAGCCCTCACAGTTCATCGACGAGACCGCTAGGTTCGGAGGCTTCTGCCGCGAGCTCGCGGAGAAGACCGCGAAGCTCTACTGAAGCCTGGTCGGCTACCCAGCCTGCGCCTGACCTTGACACCAGATCGTTTGCTTCCATACGATCCCGAACATCGCCGGCCGGTCCCGTGCACCCCGGAGGGGGAACGTGACGAAGATCGATGCGTTCGCCCACATACTGCCGCCGCGCTACGCCGAACGGCTTGAATCCATCACGGCTGGCCCTGTCAGCGACCGGATCCTCGGCTACCGCCCTTGGATTCGCGAGGATCCCGCTCTGATCGACCTCGATGCTCGCTGGCTGACCATCGACCCGTTCGGCGACTACCGGCAGGTTCTGACGCTGGCGGTGCCGCCCCTCGAGGAGCTCGGTGAGCCCTCCGTTGCGCTCGAGCTCGCTGTGGCGGCGAACGATGAGCTGGCCGGCCTGGTTGCCCGCTACCCTGACCGGTTCGCCGGATTCACGGCGGCGCTGCCGATGGGCGACCCGCAGGCCGCTGCGTCGGAGCTGGAGCGGGCCATGACAGAGCTCGGAGCTGTTGGCGCGCAGCTGCATACCAACGTGGCCGGTGCACCGCTGGATGAGCCGCGGTTCGAGGTCATCTTCGACGTTGTAACTCGTCACGGCGGTGCGCTCTGGCTGCATCCCACCCGCAGCCCGGTGTGGTCTGACTACCCGGCCGAGTCCGCGTCCAAGTACGGGATCTGGTGGTCGCTCGGCTGGCCGTATGAAACCTCCGTCGCGATGGCGCGCCTGGTCTACTCCGGCTGCTTCGACAGGCACCCCGATCTGGTAGTGATCACGCACCACGCGGGCGCGATGGTGCCGCATTTCGCTGGGCGGCTGGCCGCACCGCTCGAGGACCCTGATCGGGACTCGATCGTGGCGGGCCTGAAGAACGACCCGATGGATTACTTCCGCGGCTTTTACGCCGACACCGCGATGTTCGGTGCCAGCCATGCGGTCCGCTGCGCGGTGGAGTTCTTCGGCGCGGATCATGTCCTCTTCGGGACCGACATGCCGCTCGGCGGTCCGAACGTGGTCGCCGACACGATCTCCGACATCACCTCGCTCGGCCTGCCGGAGGCCGACGAGGCCGCCATTTTCGCCGGCAATGCGACCAGGCTGCTGAATCTCTCTCAGCCGATCGATGAGGTCTAAGGAGCAACTGATGGCCGGATCCGACTCGGGCTACGAGCGCCTGGGAGCCAAACTGCTGTCGCTGCCCGACGTCGTCGCGCAGTCTGTCGGGTTCATGGGCCCGGTATTTTCCTCCGCGTTCGTGATCCCGCTCGTCATCGGCGTGATCAGCGCCTCCAGCGAGGGTGGCGGGGTTGCGTCTCCGCTATCGGTGCTGATCGCCGCCGTAGGAGTGTTCGCGCTCGGCTGGATCGTGTCGACCTACGCCAAGCAGATCCACGCGGCCGGCTCGCTGTACGACTACGTAACTCGCGGCCTCGGCGAACGCGTCGGGACCGCTGCTGGCTGGCTGTACTACGGCGGCGTGACCGTGCTGCTGACCGGGCTGCTGCTGCTGATCGGCGGGTACCTCGAGGGCACGATCCAGTCCGAGTTCAAGGTGGACCCGCTGCCGTCCTGGGCGTGGACGGTGCTGCTGATCGCGCTGATCGGCGGCATCCTGTACTTCGGCGTGCGGATCTCAACGCGTAGCCAGCTCGCGCTCGCATTGATCTCGATGCTCGTGGTCGGCGCGTTCTTCATCTTCGTGATCGGCAAGCTCGGATCGGCCAACAGCGTCAAGCCGTTCGAACCATCCTCGTCCGCCCTTGGCTGGTCAGGCATTTTCTTCGGGGTGCTGTACGGCGTGCTGATATTCGTCGGCTTCGAGACAGCGGCCAACCTGGCCGAGGAAACTCCCAATCCCCGGCGGGAGATCCCGATCGCCGTCATGGCCACTGCGACGATCGCCACCGTCTGGTATGTCCTTGCCACGTACGTGGAGGTCGCCGGCTTCCATCTGAGCATCAAGACGATCACGCAGACGGCGTCGGCGCCGCTGTTCGCACTCGGCGCGCCAGCCAGCGCCGGCGGCTACGGCGGCACCTGGATCGACCGGCTGCTCGAGCTTGTGGTCTTGTTCGACATGATCGCGGTCGCGATCGGCTGCGCGGTCTCGGCGTCCAGAGGCATCTTCGCGATGGCCCGCGACCGGCGGCTGCCCGCCGTCCTGGCCAGGACGTCGAGGCGGCACGGCTCACCGCTCGGCGCCGCCGCTTTCGTGACCGCTGCCGCGATCGTCACGCTCTTGATCAACCAGTTCTGGACCGGCCTGTTCGCGCTGCCGGGCACGCCGCACTTCTTCGCGCTGTTTGCCTGGGGCTCAACCTTCGGCGGCTTCGCGCTCGTCGTGGTCTACCTGCTGATGTCCGCGGGCGCGCTGCGGAACTTCGGGCGGTCCGAGGGCCGGGTGCGGCTGATCATCGCGGCTGTGCTCGGCCTCCTGATCACCGCGGGCGCCATCTACGGCTCGTTCTACAAGGTCACGAGCCCGACGATCTGGGCACCGTGGCTCGCGCTTGCTCTGCTGGTGGTCGGCTTCGCGTCGACGTTCGTGCTACGGCCGCGTCAGGCAGCGAGCACGCAGCTCGCTGACCTCAGCGCGGCGGGCACTGGCGAAAGCTCAGTGACCACCGGGTGACAGACCCGAAGGCGTATCTCGTCACCGGTGGCGGGAGCGGCATCGGCGCCGCGGTCACCACGGCCCTGACAGCGGCCGGCCATAGGGTCGCTATCTGCGGGCGCCGCTCCGATGCGCTGCGCGCGGTCGCAGCCAGGACGGGGGCGCTTGACCTCGTTTGCGACGTCGCCGACGCCGGCCAGGTAACCGAGCTCGTCGCCGCCGTCACCGGAAGGTTCGGCCGCCTCGACGGACTCGTGCTGAACGCCGGGATCATCGCTCAGGGCGGCGTGGCCGATTTGTCCGCCGAGGACTTCACGGAAATGCTCGCGATCAACCTGACCGGCTCGTTCCTCGTCGCGAAGGCCGCGCTCCCGCATCTGCTCGCGGCCCGCGGCGTAATCGTGTCAGTCGCATCTGTCGCGGCGCTGCGAGCGGCCTCCGACATGGGCGGCTACGCGGCCACCAAAGCTGGCCTCGCGATGATGACCCAGTCCCTCGCCGTGGACCACGCACATGCCGGCCTACGGGCCAATGTCGTCTGCCCGGGCTGGACTATCACCGAGATGGCCGACACGGAGATGGCCGCGTTCGGCGGCGAAAGAGGGCTAGACGTCGAGCAGGCCTACGACCTCGTGACCGCGCTGGTGCCGCAGCGCAGGCCGGCCAGCGCCGACGAAGTCGCCGCGGTGATTACCTGGCTGCTCTCCGATGCGTCGTCCTATGTGAACGGCGCGGTGATCCCGGTCGATGGCTCAGCTGCGGCCGTCGACGTCGGCACCGTGCCGTTCGACCCGCGCGTCAATCTGGCCAGAGAAAAAGGAGAGGCCTAAGCCCCTCCAGCTTCAACCTATAGCAGACCAGGGGGCTTGCGGCAAGGCCGGGGTCGTGCCGCATAATCGCAGGCCGTAGGCAACAACCTGCGAAAACGGAGAACTCGACATGCGTGTGCTGTTGTCGGCC
>DATELR010000272.1:0-21212 GCA_035276345.1 Streptosporangiaceae bacterium
TGCCGGTTGCGCACAAGGACCTTGTTCAGACCGCCGGCGTGCGCACCACGTTCGGGTCCCCCGCCTTCGCGGACAACGTTCCCGACCAAGACGACCTGATCGTTGCGCGGATGGCCGGAGCAGGCGCTATCTGCCTCGGGAAGACCAACACGCCTGAATTCGGCGCCGGGTCACACACGGTGAACCGGGTGTTCGGAGCGACCAGGAACCCCTACGACCTGAGCCGCAGCGCGGGCGGCAGCAGTGGGGGCGCCGCGGCGGCTCTCGCCGCCCGGATGGTCGCGCTCGCCGACGGCAGCGACCTTGGCGGCTCGCTGCGCAATCCCGCGAACTTCTGCAACGTCGTCGGGCTCCGCCCGTCCCCCGGCCGCGTCCCGGCATGGCCTTTCTCCGACGTCGCCGACTGGCTCAGCGTCGAGGGGCCGATGGCCCGCACGGTCGCAGACGCCGCGCTGTTCCTCGCCGTGATCAGCGGTCCCGACCCGCGCGTTCCGATGGCGCTGGACGCGCCGCCACCTGCGCTGTCCGGCCCGGCGCAGGTTCGAAAGCTGCTCGCACGGGACATGCGCGGAGTCCGGGTGGCCTGGAGCGCCGACCTTGGCGGCCTCCCGGTCGATCCCGCCATCCGCGAGACGCTCGCCCCGGCGAGGCAGGCACTCGCCGATCTGGGCTGCGAGGTCATCGACGCGACCCCCGACCTGACCGGCGCCGACGAGGGGTTCAGGACCTGGCGGGCGCTGAAGTACGCGACCGCGTTCGGGCCGCTGCTTGCCGAACGACCCGACGACGTCGGCCCGAACGTGGCATGGAACGTCCAGCGCGGGCTTGAGCTGTCGGCGGCCGATCTGAGCCGCGCGACGCAGCTGCTCGCGGCGGTGGCCGATCGGATCGGGACGTTCTTCGAGAGCTTCGATGTCCTTGCGTGTCCCGTGAGTCAGGTGCCGCCATTCGACATCGATCTGGACTGGGTGCACGAGATCGACGGCGTGCCGCAGCACACCTACCTGGACTGGATGCGGTCGGCCTACCTGATCTCGGCGACGGGGCTCCCCGCGCTATCGGTCCCAGCGGGATTCACCAAGCCTGCTCAAGGGTCAGCTGCGCCGCTGCCGGTCGGCCTGCAGCTGGTCGGCCGCCGGCGGGGCGACTGGCCGTTGCTGTCAGTCGCATATGCCTTCGAGCAGGCCACCGGTCACGCCAGGACCCTGCCGCCCGTGGTCAGGGACGACGCCGTGCTTAACGACCTAGCCGGCTCCTGATCAGGCTGCCGATCGCCGAAGCTCCGGTGGACGGGGAAAACTGCTCGGACTCCGACCGCAGCAGCCGGTACTCCTCATCGGTGAGATCGATGTCCGCCGCCGCAGCATTAGCCTCCAGCTGCGCGACCGAGGAGGCGCCAGGGATCGCGACCACGACGGGATTGCGGATCAGCCAGGCCAGCGCGATCTGCGATGGACTGGCGTCGTGCGCCTCGGCAACCTGGCGCAGCGCGGCGATCAGGCCGCCAGCCCGTTCCAGGTTCTCCGGCAGGAACAGGAAGCTGTTGGCCCTGACACTGTTCTTCGGCCGGTTGTACGCGTCGTACCGACCGGAGAGCAGCCCCTGTGCCAGCGGGCTATACGCGATGATCACGCGATTGTGCGCCTCGGCGTAGGGCACCAGATCGCGCTCAGGCCGGCGGTCGGCCAGTGAGTACCTGACCTGGTTGCTGAGCACCCGGGTGCCAAGCGCGTCCTCGGCGGCGATCCACCGCCGCAACGAGTAGTTGCTGACGCCCACCTCGTCGACCAGCCCGGTCCGCTGCAGCGCGCGCATCCCGCGCATGATCGTGCCGTCCCTGACGGCAGGGTTGGGCTGGTGGACCTGGTACAGGTCGAGCTTGCGCGCTCCGAGACGGCTGGCGCTCGCGACTCCGCGCTGCTCGACGATCGGCGCGACTGGCATCACGGGCAAGATTTTCGTCGCCAGGAAAATTGACTCAAGTTCCTCGCCGAGCGCGTCGCCGAGGATCCGCTCGCTGCGGCCGAACCCGTAGATCTCCGCGGTGTCGAACAGCGTCACGCCCAGTTCGAGCGCGCGCCGGACGATGGCCTTGGCCTCTGATCGGGCATAAGAATCGCCATAGCCCCACTCACGGGAACCGAACTGCCAGGTACCCAGGCCGATCTTGGAGACCTTCTTGGCCGTGTCCATGTCCAGATAGCGCATGGCACAAGTCTCTCCCCCCGCGGGCTTGATTAAGCGCTGACCGAGCCGAATCGCCTAAGACCGCTTGACGTTCTGGGCATTGGTTGTCACCTTGTGTTCGGTTGTTCTTTACCTGTCCACCATCGTCATACTGCATCCGCACAGGAGGCATCTATGCACATGAAGACCAAGCGCGCCAGGTTCGGCGCGGCGCTTGCCGCGACCGCACTGGGCGCATTTTCGATCGGGCTGGCGGCCACGAACGCTGCGGCCGCACGAAACGGCCAGACCGGCGGCAACGCAGGCGTCCGGCTCGATCGCGTCTTCATCATCGTGCTGGAGAACCACTCGGAGAACGCCGTCATCGGCGACCCGAACGCGCCGTTCATCACCTCACTCGCGCAGAAGTACGGAGAGGCGACGAACTATTTCGGGGTCACTCATCCGAGCGAGCCGAACTACATCGCCATGACCAGCGGTTCGAACTGGTCGATCAACAACGACAACCCCGCCAACCGGTTCGACCACACCAACATCGTCGACCAGCTCCAGGCCGCCCACATCTCCTGGGGCGCGTACATGGAAGCACTTCCGCCGAACCCGCTCGATGACTTCTGGCCGTCGAGCAGCAACCCGCTGTACGCGTCCAAGCACAACCCCTTCGCGCTGTACTCAGATGTCCGCGACAACCCGGCGCGGGTCTCCCACATCAAGCCGTACACCGACCTGTCGGGCGACCTGAACAGCAACAACGCCCCCCGGTACGTGTACATCGTTCCCGACCAGTGCAACGACATGCACGGCGGCGTGTTCACCGCGGTGCCCGGACACCCGGAGACCCCGTGCCCGTTCGGCAGCACTAAAGATGACCCCAACGACGCGTCGCTGAAGCAGAAGGCCGACGCGTTCGTTAAGGATGCCGTCGGGACGATCATGTCCAGCCGTGCCTGGACGCCGCACAGCGCGATCTTCGTCGTGGCCGATGAGGGCGACTTCAGCGGCAACGCGGTGAACGGCGGCTGGGACTCACCGGCAGGGTGCTGTGACTCGCCGGTACTGCCTGCGGGTGACCCCGACATCAGCGCGCAGTGGCCGGGCGGTGTCTACGGCGGCGGGCTGGTTCCCGCAGTCGTGATCGACCCAAGCGGTCCGCGGCACTACGTCAACGACACCAACTTCAACCATTACTCGCTGCTGCGCACGATCGAGGACGCGTGGCACCTGCCAGAACTGGTCTTCGCCAGCGATCACGCACAGGTCCCGACCATGAACGCGTTCCTGTCGAAGTAGGCCTGCCGATCCCGGCGGACGGCATCCGCGCTGTCCGCCGGGATCACCTGGAGCGTCCGGTTATGCAAGTCAGGACGTGATACCTGCCTCGATGGAGTGCTGGTCAATAGCGGCCAGCTCATCGGAGCTGAAGGGCGGGCCGGCGATTGCGTGCAGGTTCTCCTCGAGCTGCGCGACGCTGCTCGCGCCGATCAGAGCCGACGTGACCCGCTGATCCTTGAGCACCCAGGACAGCGCGAGTTGCGCCAGCGTCTGGCCGCGGGCCTGCGCGATCTCGTTGAGAGCGCGCAGATGACCGACGGTGTCCTCGGTCAGCTGGTCAGGCGAGAGCGAGTCGGCCCTGCTGGCGCGCGACCCATCGGGAATGCCGTTCAGGTAGCGGCTGGTCAGCATGCCCTGGGCGAGCGGCGAGAACGCGATGCAGCCGAGGCCGTCCCGGTCGAGCGCGTCGAGCAGGCCATCTTCGATCCACCGGTCGAGTACCGAGTAGTTCGGCTGGTGGATGAGCAGCCGAACGCCCATCTGCCGCAGGATCGCCGTCGCCTCCTCTGTCTGCTCAGGCGAGTACTGCGAGATGCCGGCGTATATCGCCCGTCCGGACTGGACCGCCGTGGCCAGCGCGCTCATTGTCTCCTCGAGCGGCGTGTGCGGGTCTGGCCGGTGGCTGTAGAAGATGTCGACGTAATCCAGGCCCATCCGATGCAGCGACTGGTCCAGGCTCGCGAGCAGGTACTTGCGCGAACCCCGGTCGCCGTAGGGGCCAGGCCACATATCCCAGCCGGCCTTCGTGGAGATCATCAGTTCGTCGCGGTATGGCCGCAGGTCTTCGGCCAGGATCCGCCCGAAGTTGCTTTCGGCCGCGCCGTACGGGCTGCCGTAATCACCCTTACGCAGATTCTGCGCAGGGGCGGTCCCGCCGTAGTTGTTCGCGAGGTCGAAATGAGTCACCCCCAGGTCGAACGCACGCCAGATAATCTCGCGCTGCGTCGTGATCGGAGTGTCATCGCCGAAGTTCTGCCAGAGTCCCAGGGAAATGGCCGGGAGGTCTACCCCGCTCTGGCCGCAGCGACGGTAGGTCATCCGCTCATAGCGGTCTGACTCGGGAAGATAGGTCACAGGCAGGCAGTCTGTCACGGGCGCTGGCCGATCGCGCTGCCCGGGCTTGGCAGCCAGTGAGTTCCGGCGGACTCTAACATCCCGGCAGACACCGAGCATTACTTGGCCGTTTCAGGCAAGCAGAAGCATTCAGTCAGCATGACCTGGGCAAGGTGGCAGCTCTGCGGAGCACCAGACCCAGCCCCAACGCGAGTGAGGTGCGAAATCGAATGGCCGCAGTGGGCGACCGCTTGCTAACTATCGAAGGCCGCGAGTACATGGTCAAGTCGGCCGGGAACGCGATGCACGCCGTGCACGACAAGGGTGAGGCCGAGCGGAACCTGGTGAAGGCTCTCATCGAAGCGGCTGCCCGTTACAACAAAGTGGCGGACGGTTACAAGTGGCAAGGCTCTGCCGGTGCCGAGCTGGAGCGGTGCTACCGCGACAAGGCGAACGACGCCCTGGCCAAAGCGGCCAGAGTCGCGAGCGGGAAGCAGGTCTTGAGCTGAGAACGGCTTAGATCGGTGCGGAAATTATCGCTGCCCTCGCAGGGCTTCGTTCCACTGACGGATCTGCCAGGACTTGACGACGCCTTCGCGCACGAACGGGTCGCCGGCCACGAACTCTTCGGCTCCTTCCCTGGTGCGGAAGATCGCCATTGACCCTTCTGATTGCGGATCCCCGAACGTCCCGACCATCAGCAGCTCGCCGCGTGCGTGAAACTCATCCAGCCTGGCCTTATGCGCGGGAAATACCGGAGGAGCTTTCACCGCGACGTTGTCGGCTGAGGAGTACAAGACGACGAATAGCGGCGCCGGCGGCTGACCTGGCGCTGGCGGCTGACCTGGGGCGCTGGCATCTGAGCTCAACGGGCACCTTCCCTTCGGGCGGCGAGCTTGGCTGGCCCGGGTATCAACCTACGGACAGCCACCCTAGAGTGTCCGGCATGGGCGACTTCCTTCCGGTCAAGGGTTATGAAACGGTCAGCGTCTACCGGTCGGGCGCGGCCGTGAAGCTCGAGCTCAACCGCCCCGACTCCATGAATGCGCTGAACAACCAGCTCAGGGTTGATCTCCTCGCCGCCGTTCAGGACCTCGCGGTCGATGAGAGCGTCAGGGCGGTACTGCTGACCGGTGCGGGGCGGGCGTTCTCCAGCGGTGCCGACCTGCGGGAGAGCAGGGAGCGGACGCCGGAGGGTCATCCCGACGTCTACAGCGTGCTGACCGGGCACTACCACCCGATCATCACGTGCATCAGGCAGATGCCCAAGCCCGTCGTCGCCGCGGTGAACGGCGCGGCCGCCGGCATCGGCCTCTCGCTCGCGCTGGCCTGCGACCTCGTGCTGGCCGCCGAATCCGCCTACTTCCTGCTGGCATTCGTCAACATCGGCCTGGTGCCTGACGGCGGCTCGTCGTTGCTGGTGCCGTCGCGTATCGGTTTCACGCGTGCGGCGGAGCTTGCGATGCTTGGCGAGCGGCTCGCCGCGCCCAAGGCTCTGGACTGGGGGCTGATCAACCAGGTCTGGCCGAACGAGGAACTGGCAGACCGGGCTGAAACGCTGTGCGCCAAGCTGGCCGAGGGCCCGACCGGCTCTTACGCGGGAACCAAGCGCCAGCTCAACAACTGGCTCTACCAGAACATCGCCGACCAGCTCGAGTTCGAGGCACAGATCCAGCAAGAGCGCGCGGGGTCGGCCGACTTTGCCGAAGGGGTCGCGGCCTTCGCTGAAAAGCGCGCTCCGCGATTCACGGGAAGCTGATCAGACCGTTGCCGGGCGAGAACAAGAACGCTAAGACCGGTCGGGACCGCGGTCTCGGTGAGTTCAGCACCCGGCCGCTGACCCCGCAGACCTGGGCCGATCTGGAGCAGCTGTTCGTCCTGCCTGGCGGGTCGATCGTGCGCGGCTGCTGGTGCATGTTCTACCGCAGGTCTGGCAAGCCGCCTGCCTCGGACGGCCCGCCAGGGTCGATGAAGGCCGCGAACAAGCAGGGGCTGTGCGAGCTGGTCGACTCGGGGACGGTGCCGGGACTGATCGGCTATTCCGACGGCGATCCGGCTGGCTGGATCAGCTTCGGACCACGCGAGGAGTACCACAAGCTGCGGCGCTCGCCGATCATGAAGCCGGTCGACGACACCCCGGTCTGGTCGGTTGTCTGCAGCTACGTCGCGCGGCCGTACCGCGGTCTTGGCATGCAGCACCTGCTGCTCGAGGCCGCGATCGGCTACGCGCGGGAGAACGGCGCCCGTGTGCTCGAGGCGTATCCGATCGACAAAGCCCAGCGCAGTCACAATGACTTCATGTTCTTCGGGTCGCGCAGCCTCTATGAGCGGGCCGGGTTCGGCGAGGTGGTGCGCCGCTCGCCGACGCGGGTCGTGATGCGGCGAGATCTCGCGAGCCCGGAGTAACGGGTCAGGCGGCCGAGTCTGCCAGGCCAGGATTGGCGGCGAGAAGCTCGCCGGCGTAGGCCCTGACCAGCGGGTGCAATTGGTAGCCGCGGCCGTTGCCGTGGCTGCCGTTGCCGGAAACCTGGTCCAGCAGGCCGGCGTCGGCGAGCTCGGGGGCCGCCTTGTTCGTCCTGGGGTCGTCCGAGAAAATCTCGATCGCTGTGCCTTGACCATTCGCCAGGAGCACGAGCGCGTACCTGGCCGGATCGCTGACACCGAATGCGGCGGTTCCCAGCCTGGTCCGGACGCTCACCTGGCCGACGGTCAGCTCATCGAGGCGCCGGCTCTCGTCCGACAGTAGAAGGGCCAGCTCGGTGACCGTCAGCTCCGGATCGTCGGCGAGCCTGGCACCGGCGATCCGCAGCGCCAGCGGAAGGTACCCGCAGGCAGCAGCGATGGCCTTCGCCGCGTCAGCTTCGGTCTCGGGGTCCTCGGCGGCATCCCAGCCGGCCTCGGCGATGTTCCGGCCTGAGATCTGGGCGAGAAGCAGGACCGAGTTCGCCGGGTCCAGCCCCTTGAGCTCGATGAGCTTGGCGCCCTCGAGATCGGCCAGGCGGGCGCGGCTTGTCACCAGGACCGCTGAGCCTTCCGTGCCTGGCAGAAGCGGCTTCACCTGAGCTGCGCTGCTCGCGCCGTCCGCCAGCAGCAGGACGCGCCGGCCGGCCAGCATCGACCGGTACAGCGCCTCGCGTTCGAACTTCGCGACCGGGATGCTGGCCGCTGGCACGCCGAGCCCGCGCAACAGCTCGCCGAGCACCACTTGCGGGTCCCGCGGCCTGCCGCCGTCATCCAGGCAGGCGTAGAGCTGCCCATCGGTGAACCGAGCCTTCGCCTCGTGCGCCGCGTGCACGGCCAGCGCGGTCTTGCCAACCCCGAGCATCCCGGTGATCACCGTGACGCTCATGTCCTTGCCGGACAACACCCTGCGCAGCCGGGCCAGTTCTGCCGCCCGGCCGGTGAGGTCTGCGACGGCTCGCGGCAACTGGCACGTCGGCTGCCATCGACCCGACTCCGCTACCGGCGTCGGCGTCGCGGCACCCGCCGTTGTCGTCTCGGCCCGCACAGCGCCGGGACCAACCATCAGGTCAGGGTCATCTGCCAGGATCCGCCTGTGCAGGTCCTGTAGTTCAGGGCCCGGGTCGATTCCGTACGCACTGATCAGCGTCAGCCTCAGCCTGCCGAACGCAGCCAGCGCGTCGGTCCGTGCGCCTGAACGGTAGAGCGCGGTGATCAACTGCGCCCAGGCGTGCTCGTTCAGCGGATCGGAAGCCACTACCTCGCGCAACCCGGACAGCATCTGCCGGTGCTCACCCGCCGCGAGCCTCGCGTCGGTCAGCACGTTCTGAGTTTCCTTGCGCTGGCCGAGCAGCCGGTCCCTGGCAGAAACAGGCGGCAGGTCGGCGAGCGGCGGATCGCGCCACAAGTCCACTGCCTGGCTCAGCAGAGTGGCTGCTGAACGTGCGTTACCTGCATCGAGTGCCTGCATGCCGCGCCAGGCCAGATCGCGGAAGTCGTCCAGGTCCAGCTCTCCGGGGCCTACCGAGATCAGGTAGCCGGACGGATGCGTCCGCAGCCGTCCAGGATCGGGCAGGGCCTTGCGTATCCCGTAGACGCAGCTGCGCAGAGATACGTGCGGGCTCAGCGGAGGATTGTCGCCCCAGAGGCCCGCCACCAGGCTTCTTGCCGAGCATGGCCGCCCTGCGTTCAGGAGCAGGAGCGAGAGGGCCGAGCGATGCAGCGGTCTGGTGATGTAGACGGCCTGGCCCGCGTCATCAGTGACCTCTAACGGGCCGAGAATCCCGAATCGCACAGCAACCCTCCGTCCCGTGGAGCTCGGAAGGGAACGCGCCAATCGTAAGCACATGGCTGCTGTCCGCGACGGAGAAACGGCTCGAATGGTCGAAGCCTCATACATGCCTGGCCAACACAGCCGAATACATCGGTGAACCTGCCTCTCTAGCTGCGGGTTCACGGCGCGATCACGGAGGGATCACCGGACTCGCCCTATAGTCCCGCAACACGGGCGCGGCGGATTTCTCGGGAGATGCTATGCGGACATGCAGGGTCGCCAGCCTGATCAGCCGGCGAACCACGCGGGTGGCCGCGGTCGCGCTGGCCGGGCTGGCCGTGGTGCTGACCAGTTGCGGCACGCAGACAACCCACGTCGCATTGCCCGTCAAGGCGGGCCGCGTCCAGGCGGCTGGCGCCAAGGCCGTCGCTCCGACCAAGCGGGACCAGGTCGTGGCGGCCTACGAGGGTTACTGGCACGCTACCAGCGCCGCGCTGGCGTCCCGCGATCCAGCGAAGGCTGGCGCGATCATGGCCGGCTACGTCCCGGGCGGCGCGATCCCGGCACTGGTCAGCGGGCTGAAGACGATCTGGCGCCGGGACGAGATCGGGTACGGCAGCCCGGTGTTCCACATCCTGAAAGTCGCGATCACCGGCCGCACGACCGCCGCCGTGCACGACTGCGTCGATCTCAGCCACACGGGCTTCCAGAACCAGCAGACCGGCCAGGTGGTCGGCGGTTTCGGCCAGTCCCACGACTTCATGATCACCACGCTCGTGCGCAGGAACGGGCGGTGGCTGGTCACAGGTGCGATTCCGGTGGAGCAGTCATGCGCGTACTGATCCCGCTACGCGGGCCTTTTCGGCTCCGAATTGTTGTCGCCTTCGCAGCGGTTGCCGCAGCCGGTCTGACGGTGAGCGGGCCGGCCGCGGCCGCCCCGGCGGGCCACGGCGCAGGCAGCGGCAACTGTTATCCGGTCAACTTCACCTGGATCTGCGTCTACAGCGGCAGTGGCGGAGGCAGCCCAGGGTCTGGCGGCGGCTCGGGCACCGTGGCCTGCACCTACACCAAGGCGCCGCCCGGCGTCCTGCAGCGCGCAGGGATCGGGCCGCCGGCGCCAGGGCATCAATGGGACATCATGACGTGCCCAGGCTCGAATCCCGGGCCCCTCGGCGGCCAGCTCGTGCAGGTCAGCACCAGAACAGGTACCCCGGCGATCAGCCCTTTTGACCTGTTCAAGATCGCGATCGGCGAACTGTCAGTGCCAACGCTGGCCGCGGCCACGGCTCCACCGCGCGGCAGGGACGGCCTGGTCGGCTTGCCCGAGTGGTACTGGGTGGCGCGCGGCCAGTGGCACCCGGTCAGCGTCACGGTCCGCGCCGGGCCAGTATGGGCCACCGCGAATGCCAACCCCACGTCACTGAGCTACGTCCCGGGCGGCGGAATGGGCTCGGTGGCGTGCCACGGCCCCGGCACGCCGTTCAACCGGTCGCTGCTTGCCGGGCAGCAGCACACCAACTGTTCCTACACCTACACGACGGCGTCCAAGGGGCAGCCGGGCAACGCTTTCCAGGCCGGGCTCTTCGTCACCTGGACCGTCAGCTGGACGGGATCGGGCGGAGCGGGCGGCCTCGTCACAGACAGCTACACGACAGGCAGCGCGTTCCCGGTGCGGGTCGCTCAGGCCGAGGCGCTGGTGACCACGCCATGACGGGCAAGAAGGGACCAGCGATCGGCACGGCATACCACCCCCAGACCGATACGACCTTTAACGGTACGGCCAATGTCGGCGCCCAGCCGGTCGCCTTGGCGCGGCTGCCGCGGCGCCGTCGCCCCGGCATGATCGCGCTGGCGGTCGCATTGGTCGGCGCCGGCATCCTCGCGAGCACGGCCGTCTATTCCGAAACTAATCACCAGGCGCCGGTCTTGGTCGTCGAGGCCAATGTCCCGGCCGGCGCCTTGATCACGGCCAGCGATGTGGGGACGGCCAGCGTGTCCGTCGGCGCAGGAGTGCAGGTCATCCCGGCCAGCCAGCTGTCGCAAGTGATCGGGCAGGTCGCGGGCACAACACTGCACCCCGGCATGCTCCTGACCGCGGCCGAACTCGCCACCGAGCGCCCGCCCGGCGCAGGCCAGGTGCTCGTTCCACTTCCCGTGCGACCGTCGGCGCTGCCGGCCAGCGGCCTGCAGCCAGGAGACCAGGTGCTTATCGTCGCCACCCCAGGAGCGCAGGGGCAGGCCGGCTCGGCCAACGCAGCGCCGGCACTGAGCGTGCCGGTAGCCGGGGTGGTCGAGGATGTCAGCGCCACGGCCAACGCGGACGGATTCGGCGTGGTGGATGTGCTGGTGCCGTCCAAGAGCGGCGCGGATCTGGCCGCGCAGGCATCAACCGGCCAGTTCGCAGTGATCGTCACCAAGCGGAGCCCCGCGTGAGCCTGTTCGCGCTCGTGTCTCCCGGCGGGTCGCCAGGATGCACCACGACGGCGCTGGCGATCACCATGACCTGGCCGGAGCCGGTGACGCTCGCGGAGTGCGACCCGGCAGGCGGCGACATCCTGGCGGGCATGTTCGCTGGCCATCTCCCGGCACCTCGCGGGCTGCTCGATGTTGCGTTCGAAGCGGGCCGCGGCGTAGCCGCGATGTCCGCTGAGGCCAGCGCTCAGCTTGCCGCCCTGGACAGCGAGGGCCACCGGATGTTCCTGGCCGGGCTGAGCGACCCGCGGCAAGCCGCTGGCGTGGCGCCGGCCTGGCTGGCGATCGCGCGAATGCTGTCGAGCCAGCCCAGGGACGTGATCGCCGACTGCGGTCGTCTCGACGCGGGCGATGGCCAGCCAGCCGGCGTCCTGACCGAAGCCGCGCTGGTGGCCATGGTGATGCGATCGTCGCTGCGGCAAGTCGCCGCAGCGCGGCCAAGGATCGAGATGCTGACCCAGTTGCTCGGCGGGACGGAGCGGCTCGGGTTGCTCCTCGTCGGGGATAAGAACCACGGTTCCGGCGAGATCAGCAGGACGCTCGGCGTTCGGGTGCTGGCCAGCCTGCCGGGCGACGCCAAGACCGCGGCCGTCCTGTCCGATGGCGTTGGCCGCCGAACAAATCTCGCCGACCGGCCGCTGATGCGGGCCGCGCACGACGCCGGCGCGGCGATCGCTAAGGCGGCCAGGGACGCCCAGGCACGTGACCTGGCAGGCGTGAACGGGCACGCCGGATGACCGGCGAAATCGGCCTGCGGTGGCCGCCGACTGACGAGAAGCCGAAACAGCCCGAGCCGACGCGGGCGCCGGCAGGCCTGCCGGACTCCAGGCTCCTGGCAGCGATCCCCGAGATCCTCGCGATGATCGCTGATTTGCTGCCAGACGCCGGCCAGCCAGCCGAGGTCATGCCGCTGATCAGGGACGCGGCGCGGGCGTGGTCTCAGCGCCAGCTACGGCAGGGAACCCCGGTTCCGGGGGCGGAGGCAGCTGAGACTCTTGCGCAGGCCGTGTATGACCAGCGCTACGGGCTCGGCCCGCTGGCCGCATATCTGCGTGACCCGGACGTCGAGAACGTTGACGTCAACGGCTGCGATCAGGTCTGGATTACCTACAACACAGGTGAGCGGGTGGCGGCAGCGCCGATCGCCGCCAGCGACGAATCGCTCGCCGACATGATCAGGACCTGGGCGACGCGCGGCGGTCAGACCGCCCGTGACTTCTCAGCGGCCTCGCCGCTGGTCAACGTCGCGCTCGCGAGCGGGGCCCGGATGACGGCGACCATGTCGGTGACGCCGCGTCCTTGCCTGTCCCTGCGCAGGCACGGCCAGCTCGAGGTCACGCTGGCTGACCTGGTGCAGCTAGGGACGATGGATCAGGCGCTGGCCGGATTCCTGGCCGCGTCCGTGAAGAGCAGGTGCAACATCATCGTCACTGGCGGCGTGAGCGCAGGCAAGACGACGCTGCTCCGCGCGCTGGCCAGCGAGATACACCCGGGCGAGCGGATCGCCACGCTCGAGTCTGAATATGAGCTCTACCTGCAGGACCGAAAGCAGCATCCGGACGTGATCGCCTTCGAGGCCAGGGAGGCGAACTCAGAGGGAGCCGGCTCGGTCTCGCTGCACGACCTCATCGCCCACGCGCTGCGGCACAACCCGCAGCGCATTCTCGTCGGCGAGGTGCGTAAGGGCGAGATCATGCCGATGCTCGAGGCGATGAACTCGGGTCAGGAAGGCTCGATGTGCACGATGCACGCGAACTCTCCGGCCGAGGCATTCGACCGGATCCTGATCCTCGGGCTTCGCGGCGGGCTCGTGCTAGCCGAGCGGGCCATTCACATCCTGGTGGGCATGGCCGTCGACCTGATCGTGCACGTTCGCAAGCGATATGACGGGCAGCGCACCGTCCGTTTCGTCTCAGAGGTCCTCGAGGTCATGCCGCCTGGCGACACCGAGCGGCCGGCCGTGAACCGGCTGTTCCTGCCGCAGGGGCCAGGTGGTCGCGCCGTGCCGGCCCACACCCCTTCGCCGGCCATGCTCGCCAGGCTCGCCGGGACTGGCTTCAACCCGGCGCTGCTCGACCAGCGCGGCCCCGTGGCGTGGATGCGCCGATGATCATGTGGGCCGCGCTGTCCGGCGCACTGGCGATGACCGGGATCGTGCTCCTGGTGGCTGAGCTGACCCGCCGGGCCCCGGCGCCCGGCATGCCGCCGCGCCGCGTGCTGAAAGCGGGAATCACCGGCGCAGCCAGAAAACGGCTCGCGATCGCCGTACTTGCCGGTCTGATCATGCTGGCGATCACGAGATGGCCGATCGCGGCGCTAGCAACCGCCGCGGCGGTCATGCTCGTGCCGAAGCTGACTGCCGCGAGGGTCGCACGCCAGCGAATCGCCAGGCTCGAAGGACTCGAACAGTGGACGCGCCGGCTCTCGGACATGCTCACGGCAGGCCGTGGCCTCGAGGACGCCCTCGCTGTCAGCTCGAAGACCGCGCCGGCCGCGATCTCCGCACCTGTGACCGCGCTCGCCAGGCGACTGGCCGCCAGGGTTGGGACCGAGGATGCACTGCGCGCCTTCGCCAACGAGATCGATGATCCGGCGGGAGATCGGATTGCCGCCGCGCTCATCATCGCCACCGGCCGGCGGGGCGGCGCCGTCCACGGAGTCCTCAGTGCGCTGGCCGAGATCCTGGCCAGGGATATCGCGGCTCGCCGCGAGATAGAGGCTGATCGTGCCCAGCACCGCACGACACTGCGCTGGATCATCGCGTTTCTCGGCGGCTTCACCATCTTCGCGATCATGAACCGCGCCTACTCGGCTCCCTACGGCACCGTGGTCGGGCAGGTCGTCCTTGCCGTGGTGGCACTCCTGTACGCGGCAGGGCTCGGCTGGCTGCACCGGCTCGGCTTGCTGCCGGGTCCTGGCAGGTTCTTGCAGGCCTGCGGTGAGCGCGCTGACGTCAGGTCCGCCGGCCGCGCAGGCGCGTCGCGTCATGCGGAGGCGGCCCGGTGAGCTCCCTGATCGTCCTGGCGGGCACCCTGGCCGGGCTCGGCGTCTTCATCGCGGTGGGCCAGTTGCTTCCCGGCGCGCCGCGACTCGACGCCGCTCTTGCCAGGATTCACGCGGCTGGCGGCGAGGAGCCCTCACTCTCCGGGTTGCGCCGCGCGCTGAGCCAGATGGCGTCGGCCCTGCCGTGGCTGCCGGTCCCGGCCGCGGACCTCGCGCTGCTCGGGCAGGACAGAGAGCGGTGGTTCAGCAGCAAGATCATCTGCGGTCTCGTCGGCCTCGCCGTGGTCCCGGCGCTGACGGCCGTGCTGGCCGCTAGCGGACACCGCCTGTCGTGGACCGTTCCCGCGATGGTCTCGCTGGGACTGGGCGTGGCTCTCTTCTTCGCCCCCGACCTGGTAACCAGGGTCAACGCCGCTGAGCGAAGGGCCGACTTCCGGCACGCACTGACCAGTTACCTGGATCTGGTCGCGCTCGAGCGCGGTGCGGGGGCCGGGCCGACCGAGGCACTTGAGGCGGCCGCGCGGATCGGCGGCGGCTGGGCGTTCGCGCGGATCGAAGGTGCGCTGGACGCGTCCAGGAAGGCAGGCAGGCCCCCGTGGGAGGGCCTGGCCGCGCTCGCGGCCGAGACCGGGGTCGCCGAGCTGGCGGATCTGGCCGACATCGCGGAGGTGGCCGGGCACGAGGGCGCCAGGATCTTGCAGACGCTGGCCGCGAGGGCCGAGTCCATGCGCGCTCAGGCGCTAGCGGCGACGAAAGCGAAGGCCGGCGCACGCAGCACCACGATGGTCGTCCCGATCGCCTTGCTCGGGGCCGGTTTCCTGCTGCTGCTCATCTTCCCGATCGTCTACCGGACGTTCGGATGACGGATCGCCATGAGGGAGGCATCTGTGGGAACACTCTGGTTCACGGCCAGCTACCTGGCCTGCCTGGCGCAGCGCCGGGTCAGGGCACTGCTCAGGAGCAACGACGATGGCGCGTTGTCGCTCGAGTGGATCGTCATCGCCGTGCTGCTCGTGGCTGCGGCCACCGCGGCCGGGGCGTTGTTCACCAGCGCTATCAGCCATGAAGCGGGCAAGCTACCGTAAGGCAGGTCCGCCCGTGCCACGCATCAGAGAACTGGCCAGGGCGGGCAGCCGGCGGACCGGCGTTTCATGGCTGCGGCGCGACGACGGCGCCCTGACGCTGAGCTACGTGATCATCATTCCGGTGTTCCTGGCGGGCATCATGGTGATCGTTCAGGCTTCCGTCTGGTACCTGGCCAGGGAAACCGCGATCGGCGCTGCGCGCCAGGGAGCCGACGTCGCAAGAACAGCGCACCCGCCACCCGGATCGGGCGCCGCAGCCGCGGTTGTCTTCGCCAGGCAGGCGGCGCCTGGCTTCTTGCTCGAACCATCTGCCTCGGCCGCGGGAAGTTCGGGGGCGACGGTCAGGATTCGCGTGACCGGCCGGGTGCCGTCGCTAGTGCCAGGGATGGTGCTCACCGTCAGCGAGGTCGTCACCGCCCCGGTTGAACGGTTCACCGCGGCCGGCCGCGATGCCGCGGGACCCGACGTCCTTGCCCTCGAAAGGCTGAAGGCTGCCGGAGTCCGGCATGCCGGTTAGCCGTTCCTGGCGTGCCGTCAGGCTCACGACCGCAGGGGAAGACGGCAATGCTCCGCTGGAGCTGCTGATCCTCGCGCCGGTGATCCTGGCTCTCATCGGGCTGGTGATCGCGGCCGGCAGGACATCCGTCGCCCAGGGGTCGGTCGACGCTGCGGCCAGGGACGCGGCGCGGCAGGCCTCGATCTCGATGACGGCGGCCGCGGCTCGGCAGGCTGCGCTCTCGACCGCCCACGCGGCCCTCCGGGCAGACGGCCTGCATTGCAAGCCGGTGGTCAGGCTCAGCCTGGAGCCAGGGTTCAGCACCCCTCTCGGCCAGCCCGCCCAGGTAAGCGCGTCGGTGAGCTGCACGGTTCCGCTGTCGGATCTTCTCGTGCCCGGCGTTCCCGGCTCCAGGAATCTGACCGCGCAGTTCACCTCACCGCTTGATCCCTACCGGTCACGCGCGGACGCGGTCTTGTCACAGCGTCGTCACACCTCACTCGGCACCATCGGCGGATAGCAAAGACAGGAGCGAGGATGCGGCATCCTTTGGCCTCGCGAGCCGATCGCGAGCGGGGCTCGCTGACGTTGATGCTCGCCGCGCTGATGGTGGCGTTGCTGGCCCTCGCCGGATTGGTGATCGACGGCGGGCGGAAGCTTAATCAGTCGGCGAGCGCCTACGCGATCGCCCAGGAGGCGGCCAGGGCCGGGGCCGGGATGGTCGACAGGTCAGCCGCCTACAGGTCGGGCACGTTCAAGGTGGATGAGGCACAGGCGCTGGCCGCGGCGCGCGCTTACCTTGCCGATTCCGGCTACACCGGGTCTGTCAGCCCGGACGGGACGCACCGGATTCGCGTCACCGTCACCGTGACGCGGCCGACCTTGGTGCTGTCGCTCATCGGCATGGACACCATGACCTCGACCGGCTCAGCTGTTGCGTCCCTGGTCACCGGCGTGACGGGACCAGGCACGTGAGCCCGTCGCGCAGGGCCGCATCGCTCGGGCGTGGCCTCGCAGCTGCTGTTGCGCTGGCAGCGGCGACAGTCGGCCTGCCGATTGCGCTCTACAAGCTCGGCGGCTCACCGATCCCCTCGCAGGTCCCGTCCTGGCATGCGATCAGCTCAGCCTTGGCGCACCGGGACAACGGCACGCTGTTCATTGCTGCCGTCCGTGACTTTTCCTGGCTCGCCTGGGCTGCCTTCACGGTCGCCGTGCTGGCCGAGATCCACGCGACGGTGCGGGGGCGGCCGGCACCGCGGATGCGTGTGCTCGGCCTGCAGGGCGCTGCGGCCAAGCTGGTCGCGGTGGCCTCGGTCAGCTTCACCACGCCGAGCGCGGTCAGCCTCGCCGCCGCCCCTGCCCTCGCGGCTCCTGCGGTATTCGAGGCGCACGGCCGGCCGGCTGCCGCTCAGGAACCGATGACTCTCGCGGCCCAGATCACGCCGGCGGAGCGCAACGTGCATGAGTCAGTTCAGGCCGAAGCCGTACATCCGCCAAGGCAACACAGGACCGTTATCGTCCGCCCTGGTGACTGCCTGTGGACTATCGCGCAGCAGCACCTGGGCTCCGGTGACCGCTATCCGGTACTGATCAGGCTGAACCTGGGACACGACATGGGCGACGGGCAGGTCTTCACGAACCCGTCGCTGATCATGCCGGGCTGGGAATTGCGTCTTCCCGGCACGGCACGGCACGGCACGCAACCCGGCCCGCGATCCGACCCGCGTCCTCACCACAACGGCCACCCATCCGGCAACAAGCACTTCCGTGACCCGCACACCGGAGCGGGCGCGGGCGGAAACCAGTCGACGCGTGCCGGATCGACTTCCGGGCCTGGGGGAGCGGGGCGGCCGGAGGCCGCCGGGTCAGGTGCGGGCGCCAGTACGGCGCGCGGCCAGCACGACGAGTTTCAGCAGGCGGTGCTTTTCACGCTCGGAATGCTTGCCGGCGCCGCTCTCGTCTGCCTTGAGCGGCTGAGGCACCGGCAGCGCCAGCACCGGCGGTTTGGTCGCCGCATCGCGCTTCCTGCCGACCCCGGCAGCCAGCGGATCGAAAGCAAACTCCGCGCAGCCGCACCGCCCGCGCCGCCGGTATCGCTCCGCGACGCGCTCTGCGACCTGAGCACTGGCGTGGCTGAGGGCGGCGATCCGCTGCCGCCCATCATCGGCGTCCATCTCACCGCGGACAGCATCGACGTGCTGTTGTCTGCCCCGGCGTGCGGGCCGCCGCCACCGCCGTTCACCATCGCGCCAGGACGGCAGGGCATGTGCTGGACCGCGGGGCTGGCCGACGAAGCGCCGGACCGGCCTTTGTCTCCGCCGATGCCCGGCGAGGTTGGTGACTTGCTGCCTGGCCTGTTTACCGCCGGGGCGACCAGTCACGGGTTCTTGCTGCTCGACCTCGAAGCCATGCGAGTCACCTGCTGCGACGGGCCGCCGGAGCTGACCGACCGGCTCCTCGTTACCGCCGCCACCGAGCTTGCCGCGAGCCGATGGAGCGGCTGGTACGACCTCATCCTGGTCGGCTGCGACGAGCTCGAGGTACTAGGCAGGGCTGAGCGATGCCGGGACCTGGACGCTGCCCTCGACGTACTCGAGTCGCGGGCGCTGACGATTGACAGACGGCTGCGAGACGACCGGCAGGCAGACGTCAGGACCCGGCGGATGGAGGATCCGGAGGACGAGGACTGGGGCCTGACCCTGCTCGTGAGCCGGATGCGGCCGACACCTGAGCAGATGACGCGTCTGCTGGACCTGTCCGATGGGCCAGGCGGGATAGCGGCGCTCGTGGCCGGCGGCACCGAAGCTGGCGACGGCAAGCAGGCTCCGGCGGCGTTTCTGCTCGAAGCTGATCATGATCATCCCGCCGGTATCAGTGCCACGATCACCCTCGCTTATCTGGGTCCTGATCACCGGCTGACGGTCTGGCCGCAGACGCTGACAGTAGCTGAGTACGAGGCGCTGACCGGGCTGTTCGTGACTGCCGCAGACGTCTCCGACGTCAGACCGGACGCGGCTCCGTACCACGATGCCGCCGCTCCGCCGTGGATGAACTTCGCGGCCGCCCCCGTCTTGGCCGATCTCCTGGAGGTCCCGGCTGAGGCGGATGACGCAGAATTGCCGGAGTTCGTCAGGCCGCCAGGGCTTCCCGAACCTGCGGTCGCGCCGTCGGAGTCGTGGCCGCTCGAGGACCCCGCGGCGCGTATTGACGTCAACGTGCTCGGCACGTTCGAGGTGGTCGGCTCGGCTGAGCCGCTGCAGCCGAAGCAGGCAGAACTGGTGCTCGCGCTGGCCCTGCACGCCCCGATCGGCCTTGCCAATTCAGCGCTGTGCACGATGCTCGGTGCAGATCCCGACCACCCGCGCCCGCCCGATTCAGTCAGGCAGCTGATCACCAGGACCAGGCGCCGGCTCGGCCGGGCTCCCGACGGGCGAGAGTACATCGTTCACCTGGGCAGCGGCATCTACGTGCCGCACGAGGACATCCGGCTGGACTGGGCTGCGTTCAGCGCCCTGGCCAGGCGCAGCCGCGCCGAGCACAGCAAGCGCGATCTGCGCGCCGCGCTGGAACTGGTGCGCGGCGAGCCCTTCGCCGAGTGCTTCTACTGGTGGATCGACATCGCGCTGGTCGAGACCATGCGGGCAGAGATCGTTGACGCCGCCGACCTCCTCGCGCAGCTCGAATTGGAGGCAGGCAACGCTGGCGCCGCTGCCTGGGCCGCCCGGGCTGGGCTGACCGCCGAGCCGGCGGCCGAGCAGTTGTGGCGAGCGCTGATGCGAGCGGAGGACGCCGCGGGGAACGCGGCAGGCGTTGCCGAGGCATGGTCGGCATGCCTCGACGCGATCACCGACATAGCGCCTGGCGGTGAGCCGCATCCCGACACGCAGCGTCTGTACCGCGATCTCAGCCGAGGTGCTCAGCAGCTGATCTTCCGCCACTGAGGCGCCATGCCCGGCAAGCACGCGAACCCCCAGGCTTAGGCTTGCCCTGACAGCGCTGGCAGAACCGGGGGGTTGCCATGGCGCAAACGGAGTCGTTCACCATCGGCGTGCACGCATGGTGCGAAGACGGCCCGTGCGGCACGGTGCAGCGGGTCGTGGTCGATCCGATCGCGCGGACCGTGACCCATCTCGTGGTCGAACCTAAACACCGCCATGGACCGCCGAAGCTGGTTCCTGTTGAGATCGTCGACAGCACGACTGACGGTGTCACGCTGCGGTGCAGCACAGCTGAATTCGAGCACTTCGACGCGGCGGAAGAGACCCAGTTCGTCGCGGGCACGGTCGGCTATGAGAACTACGAGTCGGGGCAGGTGCTCTCCTGGCCGTACTTCGGGTTGCACGGCGGACAGGCTGGCTCGGTCGGAGGAGTGGCGGAGGTACCTGGCGGCCCGCTGACGTACACCGAGGACACCCTGCCCGAGGGTGAGGTTGACGTGCGCCGGGGCGATCCCGTCTACGCCTCGGACGGTCCGATCGGGCACGTGCACGGCCTGGCCATCGATCGGGACAGTCACCGTGTCTCGCACGTCCTGCTTGCCGAAGGCCACCTGTGGGGTCGTAAGGAGGTCGCGATCCCGATCACCGCTGTGACCAGCGCGTCATACGGCATCAACCTGCGGCTCAGCAAGAAGGAGGTGGCAGACCTCCCGGCGGTAGCCGTGGACCGCTGATTGCCGCCGCCGCTCATTTGGCGTCGGCGTAAGAGTCGACCACCGCGGTGCTGAGGGGGAAGGCAACCCTCGTCGGACCGAACACCAAGCGGGAGGCGACGACCGCAGCTCGCGAAACCGCCGCCGTGACGATGTCTGCCTGATCGCGGGTGCAGTGCACGATCACCTCGTCGTGCTGGAAGAAAACGAGTTCAGGCAAGTCGCGGCTGATCATCTTGGCGAGCTCGGCGCGCAAGCTCACGAGCATGACCAGGGCCCAGTCAGCCGCGCTCGCCTGAACCACAAAGTTCCTGGTGAACCTGCCGCGGGCGCGGGACGCCTGCCCGGCGCGCGGGTCGCGCTCGGCATCGGGATCGGCAGCCTCCTCGGTGAGCGCGCGCCAGTTGGCCGAGGGTGGCGGGCATGTCCTGCCCAGTACCGACCTGACCACCCGGCCCTCTTCGCCCGCCCGTGCCGCCGCCTCGACGAAGCCCGCGGCGGCCGGGAACCGCTGCCGTAGTACCGCGAGCAACTGGCCGGCCTCGCCACCGGCGCCGCCGTACATCGCTGACAGCATCGCAACCTTGGCTTTGGCTCGCTCGCCGCCGAAGGCTGCAGCGAGTTCGGCATACAGGTCGCCGCTCATCGCGGCGTCGGCGAATGCGCGATCGCCGGCCAGGGCCGCCAGCACGCGTGGCT
>DATELR010000273.1:0-6122 GCA_035276345.1 Streptosporangiaceae bacterium
GCTACCTCGGCCCCGAACTAGCCGAGCCCGAGCGCGACGATGTGCCCAACCTCGACCGCGTCGAGCGCCTGCCCGATGCCTCGCATTGGGTGCATCACGACGAGGCCGAGCGCGTCAACCAGCTGCTCATCGACTTTTTCACCCCCGCCTCCAAAGGCGGGTAACGGCCCGGCATGGGTCACTGGGCCGTCGGCAGCAGCCGCAGCGTGCGAACCCGTCCGTCTCTGGCCGCCGCTGCGGCTGCGAGCACCGCTGCCTGCTTGGCGTTCAGCCGTCCGTGTTCCGGGCACCTGACTGACTGAAGGTGCCGGCGGGTGAACTTCCCTGATCTCACCACTAGCCGCAGGCCAGGGTAGTCACGGAAGCGCGCACCGGCGCGATCTTCATCGACGAAGGCTGCCACGCGGCCGCACGACGCACACGCCAGCTTGACCCGTCGCGCCGCCTCCGGGTCGTTCGGCTGGGCGGCGGCCAGAATCGACGGCAACCGGCGCGCCCGCGCTTTCTTCGCCGATAGCGTGCGTGCGAGCGAGCCGGGTCTCATGATCTCCCCCGGAGTAAGCGGGCTGAGGGACGTCGGCGAGGCTCGCGGCCTGCTCCTGCTCCGGGTCTACCGCGCCGCCGCAGCCTTCCGGTTGGGCCGATCTCCCACCCCAGTGCGCGCAACGCCGACACGCCGTGACGCTCGCGCCACCCGGTTCCCTCGCACTTGCGGCACAGCCTGAACGAGCCTGTGGGGAACGAGCCGAAATGAGGTGTCCCCCCGGTGCACCTGGTGCATCGTGCCAGCGGGTGTAGGAACAGCGACCACGCCCACGCGACCGCCATCACCAGCGAGAAGACCACCACCGGGCCGCTCATAAGGGGTACTGCTCCCCCCAGATGCCCTCCGGAAACCCCCGGGCCTGTCCGGCTGGCTGCCGGACCACTGATGGAACCCGCGTTCCTCATAGCCACTCGCGCCCATCCAGTCACGCTGGAAACAGCTTGACCGTCCGCTGGGCGGTCCTGCACTGTGGCCCTAGCACATCCAGTTCGTACGCCCGTGTCGGTCAGGCGATGTGCGCAGCGGCAAGCCGGAAGGTATACGCGCGCGATAAGCCGCAGCAAGCATGGGGTTGCGGGACGCCGCGAGCATTTGCTGCGCTCGCAGCACCCGGGCCGCCGCCGATCACGTCAGCTTTCCCATATGGCGGGATCTAAGGCCTTGGGAGGCCTCATGCCAGTGAGCTACTTCGTGCGGATGCGGGCAGTCGAGGGCAAGGAACAGATGGTGCAGGACGTGTTGCTCTCGAACGTCCAGCGCATTCGCGCAGGGGAGCGCGGAAACCTCGCCTTCGCGGTGCACCGCTCGCGTCAGGACCCTCGCGAGTTTTGGCTCTATGAGACCTGGGCCGATCTCGCTGCGGTCGAGGAGCATGAATCGGGCGCAGGTTTCAAGGCCTACAAAGAGGAACTCCGTCCGCTTGTCGAGTCCGACTCGGTCCTCTTTGGCGAGGCCGAGCCTCTAGCCGTTCTCGGCTACCCGTTCCCCGGTGGCGGCGAAGCTCAATAGTCGCCCGCGAGCGCAGGCTGTGACGAGCGGCCAACGGCAGGGGAGAACGCGGCCCGCGCAATTGCGTTAGCCACCGGCGGTGAGATCGTGGAGGCGGCTGGTGACCCTGCGTACCTCTACAACGTTGCCCTTGGCCGCGAACAATTCCTCCGCTTCGGTCAAGTGCTCTCGCTCCCTAGAGGTATCGCCGAGCATATGTTCCACGTCGGCAGCGGCGATGTGAGCCCGGCCTACGGAATCGGGCTGCTCGTCTCTTGGCTCACACCGTACGGCGCCGGCGATTGCCGCACGGGCACGATCGGCTTCGCCGGCCGCCGCCGCGAGGAGCCCTTCGGTCTGCAGAATGAGCGATTGCGTCGCCACATCGTCCGGGGAGCCGCGCCTGCGAGCCACCTCCAGCGCCACCTCCGCCTGTCCGTGTCTCCCGCGTCGCGCGAGCAGTCGGGCATGCAGGCCCGCGACGGTCGAAAGGTACGAGCTTTCCCCCAGCGCTTCGAGATCGGCACGGGACCGCGCGTACTCGGCCTCGGCGGCATCCACATCACCCGCGAGCTCCTCAACGTGACCGGTGCTCTGCGCGAGGTTCGCCAGGAACAGCCCGTGCCCGACCTCGGCGAGGTGCTGGCGCGCGTCAGCGCCAATGGCGCGCGCCCGGTCGAACCGCCCGCACATCGCGTGCATAACGCAGGTCACCTGCTCGGCCTCGGCCCGGACGCGGGGGTCGTTGCCTGAGGAGGCCACCATCTGGTCAAGCAAAGCGATTGCCTCTTCGGCAGGGGTGGGGCCGAAGAGCAGGGTGATCCCGAGCAAGCTGCGAGCTCGCGCGATGCGGCCCGCATCGCCGGCCAACCCGGCGTGCTTGAGTGCCTGTTCGAGCAGCTCCGCGCTGCGGGCCTGGTATCCGAGGAGGTTGGCCAGGTCGGCCTGGACGAAGTAGACCTGCGCCAGGCCACGGTCGTCGCCCCACTCACGGAAGTCGCGTGCCGCGTCCCGCAGGACCTCCTCGCTGTCTGCGGCACGGCTGTCGGCCGTGAGGGTGCCCTGCCGGCACATCAGCACCTTGGCCAGGACCGCCTGCCGCGGATCCGCGGCGGCCATGGCTGCCCGCAGCGCTTCCTGCGCATGGTCGATCTCACCGAGCTCTTGCCGCTGCTCGGCGAGGCTGAGCAGGCATTCCACCCGGAAAGGGTCACCCGGCTCGAGCATGTTGGTCGCTCGCTCGAGCAGGGATGCCGCTGCCGCGACGTCGGACAGCTGGAGCCGCTGGGCGGCGGCTGCCAGCTTCCGGGCTGCCTGGTCGGCAAGGTCGTGGACGTGGCCGGTGGCTGGGCCGAGCTGCACGCGGTATTCCCAGGCCGACGCGAGGTGGTGGCCCACGATCTCGTCCGGCACAGCATCGCTTTGAAGGGCGGACAGCCAGTCCGCCAGCTGCTCGTGCCAGGCGGCGCGGCTGGCCTTGGCGAGCCCGTCGTAGGCCGCGTCGCGGACCAGGACGTGCAGGAACCTGTAGGCCGACAGTCCCGGCAGGTCGGTTGCCGCCGCCCGCAACAGTTCCTTGCGGACCAGCTGGCCGAGCACCTGCCGTACCTCAGGCAGCGGCGTGCCGGTGAGGGCCGCGATCGCTTCCGCATAGAAGACCGTTCCGATCACGGCGGCGCAGCCGACGACTGCGCGCTCGTCGTCGTTCAGCCGGTCGATGCGCGCGGCCAGCAGCGCGGACACCGACGGCGGCATCGTCCACCGGATGTCTGCGGGCGGGCCGCCGATCCAGGTGGCGACCCCGTCCTTGAAGGCGGCATGGCCCTCGTCGACAAGCATCGCCACCATCTGCTCGACGAACAGCGGGTTGCCGCCGGCCGCGTCGGCGATACGGCGCCGCACCTCCTCGGGCAGGTCGTGCTTCTCCACGAGGCTGATCGTGGCGGTCTCGTCCAGCGCCGACAGCAGCACGGCCGTCGCGTTGAGCTTCCCGCCCCCCCAGCTCGGACGGCTTTCATAGAACTCGGGCCGGGCCAGGCCGACCAGCATGATTGGCGAGTCCCGGCTCCAGTCAGCAATGTGCTCCAGGACATCGAGCAGCCCGGGTTGGGCCCAGTGCAGGTCATCGACCACCAGCACTATCGGCCGCCGCTGGGCGAGTTGCTCGAGGAACACCCGCACTGCCCATGGAACGTCCTCCGGTACGGCTCCGTCGCGGTCGAATCCGGCGAGCGCGAGCAACCGTGTCACCACGTTCGCCGTATCGGGACTGCTGCCCAGCGTCGTGGCGAATGCCGCCTCCGCAGCGTCGGCCGGCTCGTCTCCGGTCAGGCCGACCGCGCCGAGGACAGCCTCGCGCAACGGCCAGTAGGTGGCGCCCTGGCCGTAAGACAGGCAGCGCCCCATCAGGACCGTCGCATCTCTGACCGTCGCGACGAACTCTTCGGCCAGTCGGCTCTTCCCCATACCGGCGGTCCCGAGGATGGTGACCAGCAGGCAGGTGCGTTCACCCACGACCCGCCGAAATGCGTCATCAAGCAGCCGCAGCTGCAGGTCGCGACCGACGAACAGGTTCGTGGGCCGGCTCCGGGCGGCTCTCGCCGATCCGGCGACGTCGAGCAGCCGCCACGCGGCGGTCACCCCAGCCTTGCCTTTGAGTTTCAGGGGTTCGACCGGTTCGGCGTCCACCTCACCGCGGACCAGCCGGTATGTGCTATCGCCGATCAGCACCTCCCCCGGGCCGGCCACCTGCTCCAGGCGCGCGGCGACATTGACCGCATCGCCGGTCGCCGACGAGCCGCCGGCACGGCTTCGCCCGACAATGACCTCGCCGGTGTTGACACCGATGCGGATCTCCAGCGTGACGGCGAGGTCGCTCTGCAGCTCGCCGTTCAGGTCCGTCAATGCCGCACGCATGTCGGCAGCTGCACGGACCGCGCGATGGGCGTCGTCTTCGCGGACCCGCGGCACTCCAAACAGGGCGACTACGGCATCACCGATGAACTTTTCGACGGTCCCCTCATGCCGCTCGATAACCGCCCGCATCGTGTCGAAGTAACGACCGGTGACGGACCGCAGCGCCTCAGCGTCGAGAGATTCGCCGAGCACGGTCGAGCCGACCAAGTCAGCGAAGATGATCGAGACGTTCCGGCGCAGCTCCGGCACCACATCCGGCTCGTCGTTCAGCGGTTGCCCGCACGCCAGGCAGAAACGCGCCCGCGCAGGGTTGTCCTCACCGCATACCCGGCACCCCCCCATGAAATAACGATAAGGCGTCGACTGGCGCCTCGCCTGCCGGCGCCGCACACCGAGACGCACCGGCTGGCCTCGCCGGCGTCTCGTGGAACAGGGCTGGACCGTGCCGCGAGCCTGGCCGTGCCTACCCGGGCTGGGCCTGGATGCCGTAGTTGCCGAGGGACGCCTCAAGCAAGTCGAATGCCCGGGTGGCTGCGTCGGCCAGCACGGCGCAGATCTCTTCGCGCGGCTGCCCGGCCAGGCTGCGCCGGCTGGCCTCGGCTGACAGCACGCGGTGCACCGAAGCGAGAAGGGCCGCCACGAGCCGCTGCTGCGGGTTGTCGGTCCCCGTCTCTGCGGCGATGGCGTCGCCGAGCGCCCGCTCGCGCTGGTCCAGCATCTCCCGCACGCGGGCGATGAGCGCCGGGCTGCTGAGGATCATCCGGGCGAAGGCGGGGCTGGAGAGCCCGAGCGTGACGTCGGCCCGGGCGACGGCCTCGGCGTAGTCGCGGCGGATCGCGGCGAGCATGCTCTCGCCGGGCGCCCGGGCGGCGATCACGTCGGCCAGGTGACGGATCACCGCCTCGGCGCGGTCGAAGACCAGGTCCTCCTTGTGCGGGAAGTAGTTCGTCACGGTCATCTTGGCCACGCCGGCCGCGTCGGCGACCTCGGCGATCGTCACCTCGTCGAAGCCGCGGTCCGCGAACATCACGGTGGCGATGTCCGAGATCGCCTGCCGGGTCTCCTGCTTGCGCCGTTCGCGCAGTCCGGGTGCCATACCGGCATCCTAGCCAAAGCTTAGGTCGAACACAAAATTGGTCTTGACATAAGTTTATGTCAGACCTAAGTTGAGGTCGATGGCAGCGACACAAACCCAGAACCGGGAGACAGTCCCGATGCCGGGCCGCCGGGACCAGGTACCCGCAGACGCCGCACCCGCAGGCGGTGCACCCACAGACGGCGCGCCCACAATCGGCGCACTCGCAGACGGTGCGGTCGCAGACCGCGAGGCCGCAAACCACGCACCCGCGGGCCGGGCACCCGCCGGCCGCCGCCCCGACCTGGCCGGGGCGCTGCGACCGCTGCTGATCGACATCGGCATCCCGGTGGGCACCTACTACCTGCTGCGCGACGCGTTCGGCGTGAGCCTGTGGCTCTCCCTGGCGCTGAGCAGCGTCGGGCCCGCCGTGCGCTCCATCGCCGGCCTCGTAGCGGAGCGGAAGCTGAACCTGCTGGCCGTGCTCATGCTGGCCGTCAACCTGGCGGGCATCGGGATCAGCTTCCTGACCGGCGACCCGCGGGCGATGATCGCCAAGGACTCGATCGTCAGCAGCGTGATCGCGTTCGCCATCCT
>DATELR010000274.1:0-3069 GCA_035276345.1 Streptosporangiaceae bacterium
GATATCCGCATCGGGTACGGCGGCATCGTGACCCGGATATCGGTGGCGGCGATGGCGGCGGCCGCCTCGGCATCGCCACGCTCGTGCGCGTCAATGAACTGCGCAAGCAGCGCGCGTTCCTCGGGGTCGGGCTGCCCGGCCGGCCACTCCGCCCGGTTGGCAGGCAGGTGACCGGCCATGGTCGACCTCGCCCGCTGCAGGGCGCTGTTCGCCGCGGTGATGCTGGTCTGCAGCAGGTCAGCGGTCTGGGCCGCCGACCATCCGAGCACGTCCCGGCTGATCAGCGCGGCCCGCTGCCTCGTCGGCAGCACCTGCAGGGCGGCGATGAACGCCAGCGAAACCGTTTCGCGCTGGACGACAACCTCGTCGGGCCGGTCAGCGGCCGGCGCGATCTCATCAAGCAGCCGGTCGGGATAGGGCTGCAGCCAGGGCACGTCGGCAACCGGCTGGATCGCGATCGGATGCCGGGCCTGCCGCCGCAGCACGTCGATGCACACGTTCGTCGCGATCCGGTACAGCCAGGCGCGGAAGAGCGTGCTTCCATCGAAGCTGTCCCGGGCGCGCCAGGCACGCAGCAGCGTTTCCTGCACCGCATCCTCCGCGTCGTCGAACGAGGCGAGCATCCGGTAGCAATGCAGATGCAGTTCGCGGCGGTGCCCCTCGGCGAGCCTGGCAAAATCGCCATCGATACGGCTGCGAGCCGCGCTGGCCGTCAACCCTTCGGCCCCTGGTAGCCGAACTCCTGGACCATCCAGCTGTTGCCTTCCGGGTCGCTGAAGGACAGGAAAGAGTTGTAGTCGCTCCGTTCCTGGTCGGGTCCAGGCACCTGGCCGCCGCTCTCGAAGTGAAAGACCTCGCCGATGTCAACGCCGCGGCCGGCCAGTTCGGCCCTTGCTGCGTTGATGTCGTTGACCATCAGGTGCAGGCCCTGGATCGGCCCTGACGCCTTCCGGTTCGGCATCAGTGTGATCGAGCAGGCCGACCCCGGCGGGGTCAGCTGGACCACCCTGAAGTCCCCCGCCTGGTGGTCGACATCGAGATTGAAGCCCGCGTTCTCGATGTAAAAAGCTTTGACCTTGTCGACATCGGCCACCGGCAACACGATGAGCTCGAGCTTGAAATCCATCGGTTCATTCTCCTCTGTCCGCCCCGCGTTCGCTGGGCCTGCAGGTGTAACGAGCGCCTGCCGGAAAACTCATCGGAACGCCGATGAGGACCGCCTCAGGTCGATACGGTGGGGTCCGGATGGAACCAGCCGCGGCAGGGTAAGCCGATCTGATCAGGGGTACCTGCATCGCTGCGGCGAAAGGCAGCCTGGTCGTGCGGAACCAGCCGTGCGAAGGTAATGGGAAGGTAAACTATCGGCGCACTGGGACGCCATGACCTGATTTGACATAGTCTGGCTCCCCGCCGAGCGGCATCTGCCGCTTCAAATCTCTGCATCAGCGTAACTGCGACGGGAGTGGGAATGCGCGTTCTGGTTCTTGGCGGCGACGGCTTCTGCGGATGGCCGACCTCGCTATACCTGTCGGACCGCGGTCATGACGTCACGATCCTGGACAACCTCAGCCGGCGCAACATCGACAATGAGCTTGAGGTCCAGTCGCTGACGCCGATCACGCCGATGGGCGTGCGGCAGCAGGCATGGAAAGAGGCATCCGGGCGCGACATCGGGTTCATCAACCTGGACCTGGCGAACGAGTACGACCGACTTGTGCGCGTGCTCGAGGAAGTCCAGCCGGATGCGATCGTGCACTTCGCCGAACAGCGCGCTGCCCCGTACTCGATGCGCTCGGTGAACACCAAGCGCTACACGGTGGACAACAACGTGCGCGCTACTCACAACCTCCTCGTGGCGCTCGTCGCAACTGGCAGTCACGCTACGCTTGCCCACCTGGGCACCATGGGTGTGTACGGGTACGGCTGGACCGGCAGTGCGCCGATTCCCGAGGGCTACCTGACGGTGAAGATCGAGACCCCGGACGGTGAGATCGCCAGGGAGATCCTGCACCCGGCGAACCCCGGTTCGGTCTACCACATGACCAAGACGCTGGACCAGCTGATGTTCGCGTTCTACGCCAAGAACGACGGACTGCGGATCACCGACCTGCACCAGGGCATCGTCTGGGGCACCCAGACCGACCAGACCGCCAAGGACGAGCGCCTGATCAACAGGTTCGACTACGACGGTGACTACGGCACCGTGCTCAACCGCTTCCTAATGCAGGCCGCGATCGGGCACCCGCTGACCGTGCACGGCTCCGGCGGCCAGACGCGCGCGTTCATCCACATCAGGGACACCGTGCGGTGCATCGAGATCGCGATCACCAACCCGCCGCTGGCCGGCTCGCAGCCGATGGTGCTGAACCAGATCACTGAGACGCACCGGGTGGCCGACCTCGCGAAGATCGTGAGCGAGATCACCGGCGCTCAGGTCGCCAACCTGCCCAACCCGCGCCGCGAGGCCGACGAGAACGACCTCGTCGTGCGGAACGAGCAGTTCCTGGCTCTTGGCCTGAACCCGACCACGCTCAGCAACGGCCTGCTCGAAGAGGTCACCAACGTGGCCAACAGGTACAAGGACCGCGTCGACCCGACGAAGATCATCGCCAGGTCGGTGTGGCGTCAGGGCATGCAGACCGCTGACGACCTGCTCACCGAGATCCCAGACGGCAACTAAACGACGTAGCGTTCGGGCGCGCGCAGGCTGCTGACCAGCCGGCACGCGCCCGTTCGTTGCGGGGCAGCGATTAGCATGGCTGCATGCGATGTTGATCTGTCACTGACTCCGCATCTGGGCCCCGCAGGCTGCTAAGCCGCCTGGGCTCTTCTCTTCATGGCCGATCTGGCCGTCACCGCCGATTCCTGGGCGTCGCAGTCGTTGCCGTCGCGCTGGCGATTGAGTTCGTTGACGAGCTTGCCGACGGGACCAAGGGCGCCGCGCTGCCGCTGATCCGGGCGGATCTCGGTTTGAGCTACGCGCAAGTCGGCCTGCTTATCTCGGTTCCTGTGCTGGTCGGCAGCCTGATCGAGCTGCCGCTCGGTTTGGTCGCCGGACAGGGAAAGGCC
>DATELR010000275.1:0-11381 GCA_035276345.1 Streptosporangiaceae bacterium
GTGCTGGCCAGGTCTGCGGCCGAGCTGGCCGCCGGCCTGCCGGCCGGAGCCACCGCAGACATCGTGATCGAGCACGTTGCGGCCGCAGGGCGAGCGCGGGCACTGGCAGAGCGGCTCAACGCCGGGCTGCCGCAGGCTCGCCAGGTATCGGTTGTCGCCGCGAGCACCGCGATCCGGGTTCACACCGGACCCATGATGCTCGGCGTGTCGGTGGCACCGTCCCCGGTAGTCGGATAGGCATGGCATGCTGCGGACATGCCCGCGAACCGGCAGCAATCGAATCCCCTACAGCTCAGCCACGCCCCAGTGACGGTGATCGTCGGCGACGAAGAACTTCTCGTTGAGCGCGCCGTCGTGGCAGTGATCGGCGGAGGCACGGCGGCTGACGGGAGCGGTGCGGGGCCGGACGTTCAGGACGTGCGCGGCGCTGACCTCGCGGCCGGTGAACTTGGCCTGCTGACGGCGCCGTCGCTGTTCGGAGGAGACTGCGTGGTCGTCATCCGTTCGGCGCACGATGCGAACTCGGCGGTGGCCGCGGAGATAGGTGCGCTCGCCGCGGCGATGCCCGAGGATGTCACGCTGGTCGTGACGCACGCCGGCGGGGCGAAAGGCAAGGCCCTGCTCACGACTCTCGGGAAGGCGGGGGCGAAGCGGATCGACTGCCCGAGCGTCAGGCGGTTCGGTGAGCGAATGGAGTTCCTGCGCACGGAACTGGCAAGGGCGGGCAGGAAGGCCGACGATGGTGGCCTGCGCGCGCTGATCGATGCCGTCGGCACCGACCTGCGGGACCTGGCCGCGGCTTGCGACCAGCTTGGCTCCGACACCACTGGCGTGATCAACGCGAAGGTTGTGGCCAGGTACTGGCGCGGCCGGGCAGAAGCGAGCGGGTTCAGCGTCGCCGACAGAGCGCTCGAGGGAAACCTGGCTGATGCGCTCGCGCAGCTGCGCTGGGCGCTTGCGATAGGCACGGCGCCCGTGCTGATCACTAGCGCGCTGGCGCGCGGCATCAGGACGCTTGGGCAGGTAGGAACGGCTCGCGGTAAGAGTGCCGATGTGCTGGCCGGCGAACTCGGGATGCCGGCCTGGAAGGTTGATAAGGTCCGCAAGCAGCTTCGTGGCTGGAGCTCGGCGGGGCTGACGACGGCGCACTCCGCCGTCGCCCAGGCCGACGCCGAGGTCAAAGGTGAAGGTGCGAGTGCAGGCTACGCACTTGAGCGGGCAGTACGGGTGATCGTCGCCTCGCGCTCAGGCGGCAGCTAACCGCAGGCTCAGCCGTTCAGCGAGGACGCGCGCTTGGCCAGCGCGGACTTCCGGTTGGCAGCCTGGTTCTTGTGGATGACGCCCTTGCTCGCTGCCTTGTCAAGCTTGACGTACGCGGCGCGCAGGGCCTCCGCGGCCTTGTCCTGGTCGCCGGTGTCTGCCGCCTCGCGGAAGTTCCGCACCGCGGTCCTCAGAGAAGACCTGACGGCCTTGTTGCGCTGCCTGGCCTTCTCGTTCTGCTTGTTGCGCTTGATCTGTGACTTGATGTTCGCCACGCGTAAGCCTCGCTACATTCTCGTTTGGTGGTCATTGGTGTGCCCGGCGCTAGCCGAAGGCGCGGTCGCGCGCCCGGCGCGAGAGGTGCGGGCATGCGGGCAGCCGAAGAAGAAGGATATCCGAGATCGGCTCCTTGGCTCAAACCGGCCGCCGGACACGGCTGGCGTGCGCCGCTGGCGTAGGCATCGGCCCGGGCGTGCAACCATGTGGTGATCGCAACCTACACCGAGCGGATGACTGTGCCACCGATGTCCGACCCGTCCCGAACGGCAGCGCCTGCGGCAGCGGCGCTGCCTGAGCCGTCGCGGACCGATATGGCGGTGATCAGGAACTTCTGCATCATTGCCCACATCGACCACGGCAAGTCGACGCTCGCCGACCGGATGCTCCAGCTCACCGGCGTGGTGGGTGATCGCCAGATGCGCGCTCAGTACCTCGACAGGATGGACATCGAGCGCGAGCGCGGCATCACGATCAAAAGCCAGGCCGTCCGCCTGCCATGGCGCGGCGTCGACGGCCAGAACTACGTGCTCAACTTGATCGACACGCCTGGCCACGTCGACTTCTCATACGAGGTGTCCAGGTCGCTTGCCGCCTGCGAGGGCGCAATCCTCCTCGTCGACGCCGCGCAGGGGATCGAGGCTCAGACCCTGGCCAACCTCTACCTGGCGCTCGAGGCTGACCTGCACCTGATCCCGGTGCTGAACAAGATCGACCTGCCGGCGGCGCAGCCGGAGAAGTACGCAGCCGAGCTCGCCAAGATCATCGGTTGCGAGCCCGGCGACGTGCTCCGAGTGTCCGCCAAGACCGGGGAGGGCGTCGCCGACCTGCTGAACACGATCGTCGACCGGGTCCCCGCGCCCGTCGGGAACCTGGATGCTCCGGCGAGGGCGCTGATCTTTGACTCCGTATATGACACCTACCGGGGCGTCGTGACGTACGTGCGGATGGTCGATGGTCGGCTGTCTCGCCGCGAGCGGACGCTGATGCTGTCCACCAAGGCTGTGCACGAGACGCTCGAGGTGGGTGTCATTTCGCCCGAACCGGTTCCGTCGGACGGCCTTGCGGCCGGAGAAGTCGGGTACCTGATCACGGGCGTTAAGGACGTGCGGCAGGCACGCGTCGGCGATACGGTCACCAGCGCCGCGCGGCCAGCTGCACAGGCGCTCGCTGGCTACGCCTACCCCAAGCCGATGGTGTTCTCCGGGCTGTATCCGGTCGACGGTGACGAGTACCCGGACCTGCGTGACGCGCTGGACAAGCTGCGGCTCAACGATGCGTCGCTGGTGTACGAACCTGAGACGTCCAGCGCACTCGGATTCGGTTTCCGCTGCGGCTTCCTCGGCCTGCTGCACATGGAGATCATCAGGGAGCGGCTGGAGCGTGAGTTCGACCTGTCGCTGATCTCCACGGCGCCGAACGTCGTGTACCGCGTCGTGATGGACTCCGGTGCCGAGGTGACAGTGACCAATCCCAGTGAGTTCCCCAGCGGTCCTGGCGGGATCGCCACGTCGACCGGCGTCATCGCGGCCGGCAAGATCAGCCAGGTCTTCGAGCCGGTCGTGCGGGCTACGCTGCTCGCGCCGTCCGACTACATCGGCCCGATCATGGAGCTGTGCCAGTCCAGGCGGGGCATCCTGATCGGCATGGATTACTTGTCCGCGGAGCGGGTCGAGATCAGGTACACGATGCCGCTCGCGGAGATCATCTTCGACTTCTTCGACCAGCTGAAGTCGCGCACCAGGGGTTATGCCTCGCTGGATTACGAGCCTGCGGGCGAGCAGGAGGCCGACCTGGTCAAGGTTGACATCCTGCTGCAGGGCCAGCCGGTCGACGCGTTCAGCCAGATCGTCCACGCCGACAAGGCGCGCGAGTACGGGCTGGCGATGACCGCGCGGCTGAAGCAGCTGATTCCCCGGCAGCAGTTCGAGGTGCCGATCCAGGCAGCTATCGGCGCGCGGATTATCGCCCGGGAGAACATCCGGGCGTTGCGCAAGGACGTTCTTGCCAAATGCTACGGCGGCGACATCACCAGGAAGCGCAAGCTGCTGGAGAGGCAGAAGGAAGGCAAGAAGCGGATGAAGACGATAGGCCGGGTCGAAGTGCCGCAAGAGGCTTTCGTCGCCGCGCTGACCGCCGATCAGGGAAGCGAGCGGCGGCCGTGACGGCCCCGGCGTGACGCACTCGCCGCATGAGGATCCAATCGGACGTTTGCGCGACCTTCTGGTAGTGCCGTGACAGGTATCCGGCAAACAAATGCCGCATAACTGCCACAGTCTTCTGGCAGCAGCCCTGCCCCTGCACCATCCGGGGAATGATGACCCACGCGGCAGAACCGATCGCGCACGCCGCATCTGGGTGATGGCCCTGGTCAAAGTCGTAACCCAGGTCCCACCACAGCAAGCCGCACCGGCTGAGCGGCAAGCCGAGCGCGAGCGAAAACGGATCGGTATACGCCAGCGTGAAAACGCTCTCACCTGGATGGACATGGTCGCGCAGCAGTCGGAGCCCGTCATTGATCATCGCGGGCACTGCGTTGGCCGTCCGGTAAGCGGTTTGCCATTGCGCGTCTGCAGGAACCGCGACGTCGCTGAGCCGCCTAGCGTCGAACTGCTGCGATCTTCTGCTGCGGACGCTCCGGCGGAAGGATGCCGCCTTAGCCAGTCCTAGCGCATCCTTGGCCACGATCGGACCCGTAGTGCCAGTCAGCAGGGCTGCGATTGCGACGAGCACGATGCCCGGCCTGATGACCAGGCGCAGGTTTGGACCGCTGCCTGCCCGGCGTGCCTGGCCGCCTGCCCACGAGGGCAGAATCGGCGCCAGGAAAGCCACAATCAGCAACGGCATAACCACAAGAGCAGGCAAATCACCTTTCTCGGTCGCATCGCCGGCCGAGATCAGGATGCTCGAGCCAAGCACAAAGGCAGTAGCCGCCGTGAGTGTCAGTACCGGCCGGGCCGGCCTGCCCTGACGTTGGCTAGAAGCCAAGATGACGCCGACCACCAGTGCCGCGACAAGCGCGACCGGAGCAACCCACAAGACGGTGTGCGCCAGCATCCCCGCTCTCTCACTAGCAACCTGGACTTTCGCTGCTCCCAGGAAGTCACCGACGTAGGCGAGCGTGTGGACGCCGAACGCCAGTCGCATGATCGCGCCGACCAGGAAGAAACCCGCGAGGCTCCAGACTGGCAATCGCCAGTTCCTCGGCAACGTGTTCAAGATCAGCCCGAGCGCCGCGGCCGCCACCGCGGCGAGGAAGAATGTCACCTTGTCATAGAAGAGCAGCCCGAGCAGCAGCCCAAGCATGAATCCGTCAGTGATCGCGGCACGGCGTCCCGTCGTGCCCGTTCTCTTCTGCAGAACGAGCAGCAGCAAAGGCGCGTAGAGCACCCAGCCGTCGCGGTTATAGAGCATCGCATAGGTCGTGGTCCACGGTGAGTAGCCGAGGGGCCGGACCGAAATGCACAAGAACGCCATGAAGATCGTGAATGGCGCCGCGTAAAGAGGTGGCAAGCGCCGCCAGGCGATGAGCCAGGCGAGCGTGCAAGCGGCGACCAGGAAGAGTACTTGAGCGTAGGTCACGGCGTGCAGGGACGGGGCGTGCTGCAGGTGCATGCCAATGGCAGTGAGGCCGTAGACAAGCGGCCCGATCGGGTTGGAAAAGTCGGTGCCAGGCGCCTGTCCTTCGTAAATCCGGTAAGCGCCGTTGAGCAAGGTGAAGACATCCCAAGGCGCGACAACCGGCGCCGGACCGATCCAGAGCGACAGGCCCGCGATGCCGGTCACGGAGGACAATGTGGCGATAAACCATCCTCGTGCCGGATGCCGCTTACGAGCCGCGTGCTGCCCAACTCTGCCGCCTAGGCGCCTGGTGGTCTGCCTGGGTATGAAGCGGGAGGGGGCGATCAGGGAGGTATCGGAAACACCTCCGGCAAGTGCTGCCGGGTCGCCGCTATCGGCTAGCACCTGGTCCCCATAGTCATTTTGAATGTCGATGGCCGGGCCCCTTTGCGAGCGACAATCACCGCTGGAGAGCACTCGCCGCGGCTCAGCGGAGTCAGTCGGCCAGACTGGCAGTTCTAGTCAGTCGCATGGCTCTCAGCGACTAGGGCGCTGAGAGAGAGGTCCTGATACATCCGGGCGGAAGCTTTTCCCTGGCGGGGGCGGATTCAGCCCGGCCTGAAGGCAACCAGGGCGGCGATGAACGCGATGATCGGGCCAAGAACGCCGATGTATCCCATGATCAGCCCCGCGGTGGCCATGCCGCTGCCCGCCTCGCCGGTCTGCCGGATCTGGCGGTGGGCTACGTGCCCGAAGACGATCGCAGGAACTCCAGCCACGAACCACAGGAAGATCTGGCAGAAGCCGCAGACCAGCGATGCGACCGCCATCTGATTGGTGCGCGGCAATACTGCTGGGTTCATGCCTGGCCGGTATGGCACTGGCTGGCGCAGGTCGGCGGTCAGCGCACCAAGCTCATCGTAGGTCTTAGCCTTCATCAGGGTGGTAGAACGCGCGTCGAACTCGTCCCACGTCAGCCGGCCATCGGCGTAGGCGGATTGAAGCAGGGTGTGCACGCCGTCTCGGTCGGCGTCGGTCGCCCGCATCGACCCGTAGCTGCCAGCAGTCATCGGTCCCCGTCCCCATCAGGCGTCGCGCGGGTGAAAGCTCATTTCCCAGACTAACCCCAGTCTCGGCTAGCCTGCGGACATGGCTGCCGCTCGAATCATCTCAGTGAACACTGACCGCATCGCAGCGCCGCTTCCGCAGCTTGTCCGGGTCGTCTGAGGATGCCGGGCACCCCGCCGGACGGCGCACCGGTGCCGACTGACGGCACGCTTCCTGCCGGGGCGCTGGGCAAGGTTGGCTCAGTGCCGCTCGGAATGTACGTGCACGTGCCCTTCTGCGCGTCCCGCTGCGGTTACTGCGACTTCAATACCTACACGGCGTCCGAGCTGGGCGGCGGGGCATCGCGGGAAAGCTACTCGGGCCTTGCCGTCGCCGAGATAGCCCTCGCGCGCAAGGTGCTGGGGCCAGCGGCACCCGCTGTCGGCACGGTGTTCTTCGGCGGCGGCACGCCGACCCTGCTTCCTGCTGCTGACCTGGCCGCCATCCTGCGGGCGATCCGGGCGGAATTCGGACTGGCCGAGGGAGCCGAGGTGACGACCGAGGCGAACCCCGAGAGCCTGGACCCGCGGAAGCTGGACCAGCTGCGGGACGCTGGATTCACCAGGATCTCGCTCGGCATGCAGAGCGCGGCCAGCCATGTACTAAGCGTTCTCGATCGGGTGCATTCGCCGGGCCGGGCCGAGCAATGCGTTGCCTGGGCGCGATCGGCGGGTTTCGAGCACGTGAGCCTCGACCTGATCTACGGCACGCCAGGGGAGAGCGCGCAGGACTGGGAGCTGTCGGTCGCCAGCGCGATCGGCGCTGGTCCTGACCACATCTCCGCGTACGCCCTCATCGTCGAGGAAGGCACCCGGCTAGCGGCACGGATCAGGCGCGGCGAATTGCCCTCGCCCGATGACGATGCGATGGCCGACCGCTACCTGGCCGCCGACGAGATGCTCAGCGCGGCAGGGCTGCGCTGGTACGAGGTTTCTAACTGGGCTGCCGGGCCAGATGCGGTCTGCCGGCACAATCTGCTCTACTGGACCGGCGGGAACTGGTGGGGGATCGGCCCGGGCGCCCACAGCCACGTTGGCGGCACTCGCTGGTGGAACGTCAAACACCCCGCTGCGTATGGCAGCCGGATAGCAGCAGGCGTCAGCCCCGGCCAGGCCAGGGAGGTGCTGACCGACACCGAGCGCGGGCTGGAGCGGATCCTGCTCGAAACGCGGCTCGCGACCGGCTGCCCGCTCAGCTTGCTCGGCCCGGCTGGCCTGCATGCTGCGCGGTCGGCAGTCGCAGACGGCCTAGCCGAGCAAACGGCCTTCGATGCAGGACACGTGGTGCTGACGAAGGCCGGCCGGCTGCTGGCCGACGGCGTGATTCGCGGACTCAGTGATTAGTTCTCGCAACCCGTGGCACTTGACGCAGTGACTTGACCGGCCTGTCACAGTATCGTTCGGCCATAGACTTGGCACTCGGGACGGCAGAGTGCCAGGGGAGGTGACCAGTGCTAGACGACAGGAAGCTGGCGGTACTGCGGGCAATCGTGGAGGACTACGTTTCGACCAACGAGCCCGTTGGGTCCCGCGCGCTGGTCGAACGGCACAGTCTGGATGTTTCCCCAGCCACGATCCGCAACGATATGGCGATCCTCGAGGAACAGGGCTACATCGTCCAGCCGCACACCAGCGCCGGCCGCATCCCGACGGACAAGGGCTACCGCTTGTTCGTGGACAAGCTGTCCGCGATCAAGCCGTTCTCCACGGCGGAACGGCGCGCGATCGAGACTTTCCTCGCCGGAGCCTACGACCTCGACGACGTCGTCACGCGTACCGTCCGGCTGCTGGCGCAGCTGACCAGGCAGGTCGCAGTGGTCCAGTACCCGTCGCTTAGCAAGTCGTCGGTCCGGCATGTGGAGCTCGTGCCACTGGCCGAGCGCAGGCTCCTCGTCGTGCTCATCACCGACACTGGCCGCGTCGAGCAGCGCGTGGTTGAGGTCCCGGCCAGCTATGACGAGGATTCGATCATGCAGCTTCGGGCCGTGCTCAACGCATGCCTGGACGGACGTAAGCTCACCGACGTGGCAACCGTCGTGGCTGAGTTGCCCGACCGGGTCGAGCCTCGGGAACGCGCGAACGCAGCGGCGGTGTTCTCAGTGATATTGGAGACGCTTGTCGAGCGGCATGACGAGAGGATCATCGTCGGCGGTGCATCGAACCTGACGGCCGTCGACTTCTCGCAGGGATTGCGAGAGGTGCTTGAGGCGCTGGAGGAACAGGTCGTTTTGATGCGGCTGCTCGGAGAGACTGACGACCAGGCGTCGGTTACGGTCAGGATCGGTGCGGAAAACGACGTGCTCGGCCTGCGTGCGGCTTCGGTGGTGGCTGCGGGCTACGGCTCGGCGGACCGGCCGGTCGCCAAGCTCGGCGTCGTCGGACCAACCAGGATGGATTACCCAACAGCGATGGGGGCGGTACGCGCGGTGGCACGGTATACGGGTCAGATCCTGGCGGAGTCGTAGGGGATGAGCGTGACGACCGACTACTACGCCGTGCTTGGCGTGCGCCGGGACGCGAATGCCGAGGAGATCAAGAAGGCATACCGGCGGCTGGCCCGCGAACTGCATCCCGATGTGAACCCTGATCCGGTCACCCAGGAGCGGTTCAAGGAGATCACCCAGGCCTACGAGGTGCTCTCCGATCCTGAGAAGCGACAGATGTACGACCTGGGCGGCGACCCGTTCGCTCAGGCCGGCGGTGCGGGTGGCTTCGGCGCCGGATTCCCGTTCAGCGACATCATGGACGCCTTCTTCGGCGGCGGCCAGGCCACGCGAGGCCCGCGGAGCCGGGCCCGCCGGGGTCGCAACGCCACCATCAGGGTCGATCTCGATCTGTCCGAGTGCGTGTTCGGCGCGACCCGGGAACTCACCGTGGACACTGCCGTGGTGTGCCCGACGTGCTCGGGTGAGGGCACCGCGCCTGGAACTCATCCGACCACGTGCGACGTGTGCAACGGCAGGGGCGAGGTCAGTCAGGTCACCAGGTCGTTCCTCGGCCAGGTGATGACGTCGCGTCCTTGCCCGGCGTGCGGCGGGTTCGGCACGGTCATCCGCCGCCCGTGCCCCGAGTGCGACGGCGATGGCCGGGTGCGTACGAGGCGCACTGTGAAGGTCAGGATCCCCGCCGGAGTCGAGGACGGCACGCACATCCAGCTGGCCGGCGAGGGCGAGATTGGCCCCGGCGGCGGCCCGCCGGGTGACCTGTTCCTGGAGATTGTCCAGCGCCCGCATCAGATCTTCGAGCGGCACGGCGATGATCTGCACTGCACGCTGACGATCCCGATGACGGCGGCTGCGCTCGGGGCAACCCTGCAGATCCAGACGCTCGATGGCCCGGCGAACATCGACATCAGGCCAGGAACGCAGACCGGCCAGGCGATCCCGTTGTACGGCCAGGGCTCCACGCACCTGCATGGGTCAGGCCGAGGCGACCTGCTCATCCACGTGACCGTCGAGACGCCGGTCAAGCTGGAACCCGAGCAGGAGGAAATGCTGCGGGAGCTGGCAAGGATGCGCGGCGAGGAGTCACCGCCAGGCAAGTTCGCGCCCGGAGAGCAGGGATTCTTCTCCCGGTTGCGTGATGCCTTCAACGGCCGGTAGCACGGGCAGGCTGCGCTGACCCCGCCGGTCTTCCTCGGCGATGCCGCCCAGCTCCTGGCGGCCGGCGAGGGGTCTCACATCACGCTGACTGGCGCAGAGGGCAGGCACGCCACCACGGTGCGCCGGCTGCGTCCCGGCGAGCGGGTGGACCTGACCGACGGCGCTGGGCTGCTGGTCGAGTGCGAGGTGATCGCGGCCAGGCCGGGACCTGGAGAGCTCGAGCTGACTGTGCTCACGCTGCGCCGCGAGACTGATCCGCTCTGCCGGGTGACGGTTATGCAGGCCATCTTGAAGGGCGACCGCGGCGAGCTTGCCGTGGAGCTGATGACCGAGGTCGGGATCGACACGATCGTCCCGTGGGCCGCTGAGAGGGCCGTTGCCAGGTGGCGTCCAGATCGCGAGGGCAGAGCGCTGAGCCGCTGGCGCACGTCCGCTCGCGAGGCAGCCAAGCAGTCCCGTCGGGTCAGGTTTCCCGAGGTCACGGCTCAGGTGAGCACGGCATCCGCAGCCGCTCGAGTGGCTGGCGCCGAGCTGGCCCTGCTGCTTGACGGCCAAGCGGATCGGCGACTGACCGAAGTCTCGCTGCCCGCCGCCGGCGAGATCGCCCTCCTCGTCGGACCGGAAGGTGGCATCAGCCCCGGTGAGGCAGCCGAGCTGACCGCAGCCGGAGCGATTCCGGTGCGGCTTGGACCTTCAGTGCTCCGGGCCTCGACCGCGGGGGCTGTCGCCGGGGCACTCGTGCTCAGCCGCTGCGGCAGGTGGATGCCGGTCGCCTGACTCAGCCGCGGCAGGGACCCCGGCTGCCGCCGGCCGACGGATGCGGGTGGCCGGTGCTCGGCGTGGTCATCTGCGGTCCCGGTCCGACTGCAGCCGATGCGGAGCCCGCGCTTGGCGATGAGTCACTGGCCGGGCTCGCCTGGCTCGTTGCCGCGGTGCTGTCGGTCGGGGACGGGGTCGGCGTACCCGTATCGGGCGGACTGCTGCTGGTCGGGTTCGCCGTGGGGGACGACGAGGTCGGGCTCGGCGAGCTGCTCGCTGACGTTGAGGGGGAGGACGATGGGCTCGGGGACGCAGTTTGCGACGTCGAGCCGGCCTTGCAACTTGGGGATCCATTCGGCGAAGAAGTCCCACTTTGGCTGACCGGCGTACCGCTTCCGTTAACGTTGCCCGTGTTGCCTGATGACGGAGCGCTGGTGCTCGATCCTCCACCCGTGAAATGAGTGGAGTTGCCCGCGGTAGAGAACTGCTGCGGCAGCGCGGCAATCGCCCAGGAGGCTCCGGTAACGACCAGCAGCGTGGTCGCTAGCGCCGCGGCAGGGCGCAGCCAGCCGACCCAGCCGGAAAGGCGCGAATCCGGGCGGAACCGCTCCACCACCGCGCCGAACGCGTAACGGATCCGGATTCCGGCCGGCTCAAGGTATCTCCCCGCCACCGCGAGCATGGCGAGGATGCTGGTGAGGTATCTGGAGCGCCAGGCGGCCCAGCCGGTCAGCTGGACCGAAGGGGACGGGCCTGCCGCGATCTTGGTGCGGATCCGGTCCAGCCCGTCGCCGGCCGGCTCGATCGAGTCAGCCGC
>DATELR010000276.1:0-2711 GCA_035276345.1 Streptosporangiaceae bacterium
GGCGGCCAGGACGTGGAACTGGAGCTGGAGCGGCTCAAGGGCGAGATCGGGGCCGCGCCGGCGAAGGAGATCGAAAGCGGCCCGGCGGACGGCGACGCGGCGCAGACCAGCCCGGCCAGGCCCGCCGAGCAGCCGCAGGCCGGTGACGGTTCATGATCGTCCGGATCCTGGGCGAGGGCCAGCTCCAGGTGGACGACTCGGCCACGGACGAGCTGAACGTCCTCGACGCCGCGCTGGAAAGGGCCGTGAACGCGGGCGACGAGCGAGCCTTCCGGCCCGCGCTGGCCGCGCTGCTCGACCGTGTTCGCTCGCTCGGGAGCCCTCTGGCCGAGGACACGATTGAGCCGTCTGACCTGATCCTCCCGTTCGCGGACGCGGACCTGGAGGACGTCAGGGAGATGATCACCGGTGAGGGCCTGATCCCGGGTTGAGAGGAAATCTTCAGCCTGGGTTCAGGTTTCTCCCCGACCATCGATGTGAGCCCTGCGCGAGGGCGCGTGACTCCTGGATTTGTCCGCCCTGGGCATAGTCCATAACGGAATTTTCAGTGCCGCTCGTGCGTGATACTGAATGGAACGGCCCCAGGTCAGGTGGCCGGAACTGGCCCAGAACGGAGGCGGCGCGATGGCGAAGACCCGCTATGCGCCTGATAGAGGACTGACGACGCGGATGACCCTGACCATGTTCCTGCTGGGACTGGTCTTCGTCGGTTTCGTCATCGCCCTGATCTACTTGCTGGGCGCGTTCGGTGTGGGGAGCGGGGCCATCGCCTTCTTCGCGATCGCGCTCGGGCTCGTGCTGACGGTTGGCTCGTTCTTCTACTCCGACAAGATCGCCCTGAGCGCGGCGCGCGCCGTCGAGGTCGGGCCGCAGGACGGCCCGATGGCCGCCAAGGTGCACGGCATCGTGGACCGGCTGTGCGCGCTCGCGGACATGCCCAAGCCGAGGGTGGCGATCGCCCGCTCGCCCATGCCGAACGCGTTCGCCACCGGGCGCAACGCCAAGAAGGCGGTGCTCTGCGTCACCACGTCGCTGATGGACGGGCGGCTTGACGACCGCGAGCTCGAAGGCGTCATCGCCCACGAGATGTCGCACGTCGCGCACAAGGACGTGGCGGTCATGACGATCGCCTCGTTCCTGGGCATCATCGCCGGCCTGCTGGTCAGGTTCGCGTTCTACGGGCAGCTCTTCGGCGGCGGCGGCCGGAGCAACAACGACAACAACGGCGGCGGCGCGATCGTCCTGCTGGCCACGCTGGCCATCGGCATCGTCGTGTACGCGGTCAGCTTCCTGCTGATCCGGCTGCTGTCCCGTTACCGGGAACTGGCCGCCGACCGGGCCGGTGCGCTGCTCACGGGGCAGCCGTCCGCCCTCGCCAGCGCTCTGACAAAGGTGAGCGGCGACATCGCCAGGATCCCGCAGAAGGACCTGCGCCAGGCCGAGCCGCTGAACGCCTTCTACTTCGCGCCCGCGCTGTCGGGGAAGGCGGGGGCGAGCCTTGCCACCCTCTTCTCCACCCACCCTTCGCTGGATCGGCGGCTCCGGCAGCTGTCGGAGATCTCCGAGCAGCTCGCCAAGTAGCCGTGGGATTCCTTGACACCCTGCTAGGCCGGACCAAGCCGGTCCCGCCGAAGCTCGACGACCTGTTCGAGGTGCCGACCGCCGCCATCACCCTGCAGGCCTCGATGGGGCTGGTCCCGACCGGCACCGGGTCGGTGTGCTTCCGGGCGGCGGAAGGCCGTGCGTTCAGCGACATCGAGAAGGACGTCCGCCAGCTGCTGAGCATGGGCTCCAGCGCCCCCCAGGTGGAGGTCACCAAGGACAGCTACGGGTTCACCTGGCTGGTCTGCCGCCATTCCCCTGAGGATGTCGAGGCGCTCGTCACCGATCTGCACGCGGTGAACTCCTCGCTGGTGGACGGCGGGTTCGGCCCGCAACTGCTCTGCACCCTGGTCGGTTTCACCGGCGATTCCGGCCAGCGGCTGGGCATCGTCTACCTCTACAAGCGGGGCACGTTCTACCCGTTCGCGCCGCTGACGGGCGAGCGCCGCGACAACGCGCTCGAACTCCAGGTGCGGGGCGCGGTGGGCGCGGACCTGAAGATCGAGGCGGATCTGAGCCGGTGGTTCCCGGTCTGGGGCGCGCCCGGCCTGTGACCTGCGGTCCGTGACCTGGCATATCACGCTGTTGCGCGGTGAGACCACGAGCAATCGTTTGTGGCAACGGGGCCCTATCCCCCCGGAATGATCCCGGACGCCCTATGGTTGAGTTGAGAGACCAGCAAAGAGCCGCCGTCACGGCGGCAGTCAGATGCGGGAGCTAACCCAGATGACGGTTCAGGACGAGGCGACAGCCAAGGGTGTCATCCTCACCACCGCGGCAGCAACCAAGGTGAGCAGCCTCTTGACCGCTGAAGGCCGCGACGACCTGCGGCTTCGCATCGCTGTTCAGCCGGGCGGCTGCTCGGGTCTGCGTTATCAGCTGTACTTCGACGAGCGTGAGATCGACGGCGACGTCGACGCCGAGTTCGAGGGTGTGCACGTGGTCACCGACAAGATGAGCGCCCCGTACCTCACCGGTGCCACCATCGACTTCGTGGACACGATCGAGAAGCAGGGCTTCACGATCGATAACCCCAACGCGACCGGGTCCTGCGCCTGCTGCGACTCGTTCCACTAAGACCGCCCGCGGCCACCGTTGCCGCCTGTCCT
>DATELR010000277.1:0-20447 GCA_035276345.1 Streptosporangiaceae bacterium
GTCGGTGAAGCCGCGCAGGTCTGAGACGCCGAAGTAGGACACCGCCGCGCTGAACACCGGATCGTGGACAGCGCCGGTCGTGACCGCGGCGAGCGCGGTCCACCCGCCTGCCGAGCCGCCCCTGATACCCAGCCGCGCCTCGTCCGCCAGTCCCTGCCTGGCCAGCGATCGTGCTGCTTCCTTGGCGTCGGCGACGTCGACCACGCCCCATTCCCGGTTCAGCCGGTTCCGGTACATGCGGCCATAGCCCGTCGACCCGCCGTAGTTCACGTCGATGATCCCGATTCCGCGGCTCGTAAAGTACGCTTTCTCCAGGCTCAGGCGGGCGGTGACATGGCCGGTCGGGCCGCCATGCACCCAGACCACGTACGGAGGATGCTCGCCTGGCACGCCGGTCACGTCGGGATTGGCCGGCGGGTAGATCAGCGCATGCACGATCCGGCCGTACGGCCCCTCCAGCTCGACCTGGCGCGGTACAGGCAGATAGCCAGGGTCTGGTAGCTCGCTGAATTCGGCCCGCAGCACCGTGCAGGAGCCGGCGGCCGCATCGATCCTAAGCACCGAATTCGCCGCCAGCGGCGCGCCGCCGATCACCGCGATCGTGTCGCCGTCCGCCGACACCCCTGGGAGGAAGTCGGTGAACGGGAGCTCCAGATCGGTCAGCTCCGAGGTCTCTGGGTCGAGGATGCTGAGCCTGGCACCGCCCCTGCCATGCCTGACCGCTAGCCGGCCGTCGCCGAGCATCGCGAACGGCCGCGCTCCGAGCTCCCAGAGCGCGTCCGCAAACTCCTCATCGGCTGGGTAGAGCGCCTGCGGCGGCTCGCCGCGCAGGCCGATCTGGTAGATGTTCCACCAGCCTGTCCAGTCGGTGGCCACGTACAGGCTGGTGTTGTCGCGCCATACCGGGGCCAGCACCGACTCGCGGTTGCTCCCCTTGATCAGGCGCGCCTTAGCTGGCGTCCCGTCCTCCATCGGAGCGACCCGCAGCTCCGTCCCGTCCCATGGCATATGCGGGTGATTCCAGCAGATCCAGGCAAGCCACTGGCCGTCCGGTGACGGCGTCGGGAACGCGTAGAAGTCGTGGCCGGTCACCAGCACGCGGACCGCCGTGGCGTCAGTTGCAGCTGAGCCGTCCAGCGGAACGGCCACGATGGCTCTGGTGACCTTGCCGCGGTGATGGCGTTCCCGCACGCACCAGACTTCCCGCTGGTCCGGCGAGAGCACCAGGTCCGCATAACGCAGCCCGCGGGCTTCAAGTGCCGTCGCGGAGCCGGTCGCCTTCTTGCCGGGGCCAGTGGCGCCCTCAGGCAGGAACGCGCTACCTGCCTTTTTCGGCTCCGGGGTTAGCGGCACTGGCTTCGCCTGGCCGGCCGCCACGTCGGCTCCCGCCAGGTAAAGGCGCTGATCGTCGAGGTTGGCGAACACGACCGGGAGCTGAGCCTCGTCGCTGGCCTGGCCGGCGGCCTCGAGCGTGGCCGCCGCGACAGGTGACCGGACCGGGAGATAGGAACGTCCGCCGTACTCGTGAACGCGAGTTCGCGCGGTCCAGGGCGCGGGCAGTAGTGCGGTGAGGGCGCCGTCCGGCCCGCAGCGCACGATCGTGGTCCGGCCGCCTTCTTCCGGGTTGTCCTCCTGCCACCAGGTCGTGTCGCCGATGACGGTCGGGTGCGCGACCCTGGTCCGGCCGCCAGCGACCTGTGCGGCCGTGATGGGAGACGGCCAGTTGCCGAAAGGAACCTGAGGCAGTTGCGGATCAGGCGCGGCGGGCACGGCTTCCGTAGGCTCGGAATCAGCAGCGTCACTGCCTGGCGTTGCAGGTTCGTGCTCGGGTTGCGCTGGGTTCTCCATTGCACCTGTATCGCCCGGCTGCGCCGATTTCGCGGTGTGGCCCGGTTCGCCCTTATCGCCAGCCGTCGCCGCCACGTTGTCCGTCATAGGGATATCGTGCCCTACCTGCCCGCCTTGGTTCGCAGGGAATGCCGACAACCCGGCGCCCAGGATTTAGCGGGCTGATCCATTCAGCCGCCGAACGAGAATGAGGGCAGGCCGCGAACACCTGCCGCGCAGCTGAACAGCGCCCCGGCCAAGCGTCCAGGGCCCGCTGCCGTGGTGATGTAGAGCGTCTGAAGATCCGGCCCGCCGAATGCGCAGCTCGTCACGTTGGCGGCGGGTATGCGCACCACGCCGGTCAGCCGCCCGCCGGCGTCGTAACGCTGGACCACGCCGCCGCCCCACACCGCGACCCAGAGACCGCCTTCGGCATCTACTGCCATGCCATCGGGCATGACGTCGTCCGACCCGAGCGCGACGAACGGCTGCCGCTCGCCCATCTGCCCGGTGGTCAGCTCGTAGTCCAGCACGTCGATCCGGTAGGTGAGCGAGTCGATGTAGTACATCCGGCGGTCATCCGGGCTCCAGCCGAGGCCGTTCGAAATGCCGATCCCCGTGTAGATCTCTGAGACATCCAGGTCAGTGTCAAGCCGGTAGAACGAGCCCTTGCCCGCCGACTCGTCTGCCGCCATAGTGCCGGCATAGAACCGCCCGGCCCGATCGCATTTTCCGTCGTTCATCCGGGTGCCGGGCAGCCCGGGCGCCGCGGCCAGCTCGGCAACGGTGCCAGTCAGCGGATCCAGGCTGAGGAAGCCGTTGCCGGCCGCCACCGCCAGCCCGCCGCTCGCCCTCGGTACCACCGCGCCGGGAGAGAGCCCGACGTCCCAGGACGAGTGGACGCCGCCCGCACTGAGCCGGTGCACGCGGGATGCCGGGATATCAACCCAGTACAGCGACTGGCTCTCGGCGTCCCAGCATGGTCCCTCGCCGAGTTCAGCGGACGGCACGTCAAGCTTCTCGGGCTCGAGGATGATCAATTCGGCGGCATACTCGGTCACAACGGCTCCTTGACTGGCTGGCTGACCATCGCGCTGCCCCCGAGGACCGCTCCTAACCTTCGCCAACAGGAGAAGGAGAGCGGATGGCCGACCGCGGGGTGGACCGACGATGCCAGCCTGACGCCAGCGGTGTCAATGGCCCGTACGCTAAGGAGCATGCCCGGCACAGACGGTCCGTATCAGCCAGGGCACGAGCATCGGTCAAGCCGCCGCCGCTCGGCCGGCCAGAGGACTTTTGAGATCCGCACCTACGGGTGCCAGATGAACATGCACGATTCTGAGCGCCTGGCCGGGCTGCTGGAGGCCGCCGGATACCGCAAGTCGGCCGCCGGTTCCCAGGCTGACGTGGTGGTCTTCAACACCTGCGCGGTCCGCGAGAACGCCGATAACAGGCTGTACGGGAATCTGGGGCACCTGCTGCCGGTCAAGAACGCTCACCCTGGCATGCAGATCGCGGTCGGCGGCTGCCTGGCGCAGAAGGACCGGGCCATCATCACCGACCGGGCGCCCTGGGTGGACGTGGTCTTCGGAACGCACAACATCGGCTCGCTGCCCGTTCTCCTGGAACGCGCGCGGGTGGAGCAACGCGCGCAGGTCGAGATCGCCGAGTCGCTCGAGCGATTTCCCTCAGTGCTGCCCGCCAGGCGAGAGTCTCCGTATTCGGCGTGGGTCGCGATCTCGGTCGGCTGCAACAACACCTGCACATTCTGCATCGTGCCGAGCCTGCGCGGCCGCGAGGAGGACCGCAGGCCAGGCGACGTGCTCGCCGAGATCGAGATGCTAGTCGGCGACGGGGTGCTCGAGGTCACCTTGCTCGGCCAGAACGTGAATTCTTACGGCGTTGGCTTCGGTGACCGGCTCGCCTTCGGGAAGCTGCTGCGGGCGTGCGGAGAGATAGCCGGGCTCGAGCGCGTGCGGTTCACCTCGCCCCACCCGCGCGACTTCACAGATGACGTGATCGCTGCGATGGCGGAGACCGCGAACGTCATGCCCCAGCTGCACATGCCGCTGCAATCCGGGTCGAACACGGTACTCCGGCGGATGCGCAGGGCCTATCGCCGTGACTCCTACCTAGCGATCATCGACAAGGTCAGGGAAGCGATTCCCGGCGCTGCGATCACCACCGACATCATCGTGGGATTCCCAGGTGAGACTGAGCAGGACTTCGCCGACACCCTTGACGTTGTCCGCCAGGCAAGGTTCTCCGGCGCCTATACGTTCCAGTACTCGATCAGGCCAGGCACGCCTGCCGCCGATATGGGCGATCAGGTGCGGCCTGAGATCGTCGCCGAGCGCTACGGGCGGCTCGTGGCTCTGGTTGAGGAGATCGCCCTGACCGAGAACCAGGGCTTGGTCGGCAGTCAAGTCGAGGTGATGGTTGCTGACGGTGAGGGCCGCAAGGACGGGGCTACGCACCGGATGTCCGGTCGCGCCATGGACAACCGCCTGGTGCACTTCACCCCGGCGCCGGGCGAGCAGCCGCGTCCTGGCGACATCGTGACCACGCTCGTGTCGGCGGCCGCGCCGCACTACCTCCTTGCGGATAACCCGCCGCTCGCAGTTCGTCGCACCCGCGGCGGCGACGCATGGCAGGCCCGCGCCGCGGGCGAGGCGGGCGGCGGTTCCGCGGACGCAGGCGGCACGGAGCCTGTCCTGCTTGGCATGCCCGCAATCGCAGCGCGCGGTCGCGGATGATCAGTGCCAGGCACAGCGCTGCGACCCCCATAGCACAGACTGCCGTGCCTGGCGACATGTTCCGGCTACCCCCCAGAGATCTCGTAAACCGAGGTCAGAAATCAGCCACCCATCCGTGCCATGACCTGCGCTTACGTGTTCATGGGATACTCGCCTGGTGTCGCCCCCAGAGAAATCCTTGATCACGGACAACCGCGAAGGGGGACCCGTAGCTGTCGCGGTCGTTGGGGCCACTAATACCGGTAAGTCTGAATTGTCGCTCCGGCTCGCTAGCGAGCTGGATGGCGAGGTGATCAACGCCGATTCGATGCAGCTTTACCGAGGCATGGACATCGGGACCGGCAAGATCTCGGCAGCTGAGCGCGGCGAGGTGCCGCATCATCTGCTGGATATCTGGGACGTGACAGAAACCGCGAATGTGTCGGAGTATCAGCGGCTGGCGCGGGCTGTCATTGCTGACGTCCAGGCCCGAGGCCGCACGCCGATCCTGGTGGGTGGGTCGGGTCTCTACGTCAGGGCGGCGATCGACGACCTGGATTTCCCCGGGACCGATCCCGTGCTCCGCGCCCGGCTCGAAGGCGAGCTGACTAATCTTGGCGCGGCGGCGCTGCATGCCAAGCTCGCCTCCGCCGATCCTGCAGCCGCCGCCGCGATTCTGCCGAGCAACGCCCGCAGGATCGTCCGGGCGCTGGAGGTCATCGAGCTGTCAGGACGGCCGTTCAGCGCCACGCTCCCTGGATATGACGCTGTACTCCCTGCCGTGCAGATCGGCCTGACGATTCCGCGTCCGCGGCTCGATGAGCGGATCGCGGCGAGGGTGCGCCAGATGTTCAGCGGCGGGCTGGTCGACGAGGTCAAACGGCTGGCCGACACTGCCGCCCCTGGTGGCGGGCTGAGATCCGGTCTGACCGCCAGCAGAGCACTCGGATACGCGCAGGTGCTGAGATTCCTCGACGGAGAATGGACCGAGGCTGAGGCGGAGGAGGAGACCGTGCGGGCAACCCGGCGGTTCGCGCGCCGGCAGGAATCCTGGTTCCGGCGTGATCCAAGGGTCCGCTGGCTGGACGCCACAGAGCCGGTGCCGACGCCCGCCGCGCTGACGGTCATTGCCGAACCGGCGCGGTCGGGTAGCTAGCATCTGAGGATGCGCTACGCCAAGGGTCACGGGACGGGGAATGACTTCATCGTTGTTCCTGACTTGGATGACCAGCTAGAACTCGGTGCCGAAGTGGTCCGCGCCCTGTGCGACAGGCACACGGGGATCGGCGCTGACGGGGTGCTCCGGGTGGTGCGGACCGATTCCGTGCCGGTGCCGTGGTTCATGGACTACCGCAACGCCGACGGCAGCATCGCGGAGATGTGCGGCAACGGGATCCGGGTCTATGCGCGCTACCTGCTTCAGCACGGCCTCGCGGACGGTCCGGAAGTGGCGATAGCGACCAGGTCAGGCGTCAGGACCGTTCGGCTGGAAGCTGACGGTGCGCTGACCGTGGATATGGGTCCGGCGAGCACCGGCCGGCCTGGCTGGACGCTGATCGGCGGCCGCCGGTACACCGGCCTCGCGGTCAACGTGGGGAATCCGCATCTGGTCTGCATGGTCGCCAAACGGCTGGCAGGGGTCGACCTGTCCGAGCCGCCCGAGGTCGACCCAGAGGCGTTCCCTCGGGGCGTCAACGTCGAGGTGGCGCGGGTCAGCGGGGATCACGTCGTGGAGATGCGGGTGCACGAGCGCGGGTCAGGGGAGACGCTGTCTTGCGGGACTGGCGCTGTCGCGGTCGCCGTGGCGGCGGCCGCCGCGGCCGGGGAATGGCCAGCGGCCGGCGACGTGAGGTGGATAGTGGATGTGCCTGGCGGAAGGCTGACCGTCGCGCCGAGCACGACGGCCAGCCTGCTAACCGGGCCTGCGGTAATTGTGGCCGAAGGCGAAACCAACCCCGCCTGGCTGGCCGATCCGGTGGTGACGGGCCCCGTTACGAGAGCGCCGGTCACAGCCTGATTCGTCCGCATGGCTTGTGTTCTACCTGCTGCCTGACTCGGCGAGCCGCAGCCCGATCGAGACCAGGGCCCACCCGGTCTGCCGCCGCAAGGGCTTGCGCGCGGTGCGGGCTGGCCTCGCCGGCCTGGCCGACCTCGTGCTCGCCTTCAGTTCGCTGGGACGCCTGGTGGCTAGCTGCTCTAGTTGACGCGAGTACATTTCCGGGTCCTTCCTGGGTGTTACGGCTGAATGGCTCGGAGCTCTTGCTGGGAGTTAGGTCAGTTCGCCATCTCGGCCGAGGTGGCTCTTGCGACGTGCAGTGAGCCGCTGACGGTGCGGCACAGCAACTGCAGCTCGGCGTTGCCGTCCTCCTGATCGAAAGAGGCGAGGTCACTGGTCACACGGCCAGTCACGGAGGCGAGGTCGAGGAAGACGCCCGTGCCAGGCACGACCCTGACCTCGATATCGCCGGAAACAGAGTTCAGGTCGCCACGGCCGCGGGTGATGCTGAGCACCCTGACCTGGCCGCTGGCGGTGCGAGCGGTGACCGAGGCGTCCGCAGCGCCGATCATGATGTTGCCGCTGGCGGTCCTCGTTGTCGCATCACCGATCGAGTGCTTGACCGAGATCTTTCCCGATGCCGTCTGGATGGTGGGTTCCTCCGCCTCGAGGAGCTGGACGCCGCCTGACATCGTGCTGATCTCGGCGGGGCCGCGCACCGTATCGACGTCGATCCGGCCGCTCGCGGTACGGATGTCTACTGCGCTGTACTCGCCGCGGCAGGTGACGTCGGCGGAAGCGGCCTGGACAGCAGCCCGCGATGCGGCCGGCATCGTGATCGCGACGTGCAGTCCCTTGCTGTGCCAACCAAGGCCGCGCTTGGGCAGCTCGGCGATCACCAGGTGGCGATCGGAGTAGTCGACGCTGACGTCGTCGGCAAGCTGATCACCGCCATCGTCGGCCGGATCGTTGGACTTGCCCTTGTGGATTCGTACCGTGATGACGTCGGTCGGCGCAGCCGTGACGGAAACGGTCCCCGCGGCGATGCTGACGTTCGCGTCGATCGGTTCTGAGCAGGCGAAATCCCAGGTTGCCATGGTTCTCTCCAGTGCGATTGCGGGTGTGCTGGTGGTCTGAGTGACTAGCTGCGGGCGTAGCCGGTGATCCGCTGGCCAATGCCGCCGCTGCCGCGCTGCCGGGGGCCGCGGCCGGGCTGCGTGCCCTCAAGGGCGCGGATGGCCGCGTGGGCCAGCCATGAGTTAACGGACAGGCCGTCGGCCGCCGCCTGGGTTTCGACCCTGGCCTTGAGCGCCTCGGAGAGGCGCAGCGTGACCCGGGCCGTGCCGGCCTCGTCCGCGGCCACGTCCGGAGCCGGCTCGGCCGGCTGGTCGGCGTGCTCTGGCACGGTGGTGATGACGAATTCGGGTTCGCCGGCGTTGAGCCTGACGTCAATGACAGCGTCGTCGAGCCGGGTCGTGATCTCCGCCGCGGCCGACGACAGCACCTCAAGCAGCGTCAGCCTGACCGAGGAATCGAGCGCTTCTGCCAGCTTTCCGGCTACCTGGACCACGTCGTCGGAGGCGAAGCGGGTCAGCGAGTTGAGCTCTCTGCGCAGTCCCTCGACGTAGGGTGACAGTTCCATGATGTCATCATGACGTCATGAATGACGTCTGTCAAGTCCAATATTGCCGTCACTTGACGTCATGCGACGTCGCAGCCTGATGTCAGGTGTCGTCAGGTGACGTCATGATGACGGCAAGGCAGTGTCAAAGCGAGGTCAGAGCAGCGAGCTTGCCGGCAGGCCACTGACCGAAGCGTCCAGCACCTCCGCCAGATGTGCGACAGGCATCGGCTTTCCTGCGGTGGCGAGCGCTGACGCGATCTGCAGCGCGCACCCGGGATTCGCTGACACGACCAAGTCAGCGCCAGTACTGGCGGCCGAGGCAGCCTTGCGCGCGCCGAGCTGCTGAGCGGCCTCGGGCTGCACCAGGTTGTAGATCCCCGCCGAGCCGCAGCAGATCCCCGCGTCGGGCAGCTCGGCCACGGCCAATCGGGGGATTCCCGCGAGCAGCTCACGTGGCTGCGCGGTGATGCGCTGGGCGGAGGCGAGGTGACACGCGTCGTGATAGGCCGCCGTCAGGCCGAGCGGATGCCTTGTCGCGGCAGGCCCGAGGCGCGCGAGGAACTCGCTGAAGTCCGCTACCTTCGCGGCGAGCGATGTCGCCCGCTCGGCCCAGTCGGGATCGTCGCGCAGCAGATCCGCGTACTCCTTCATGGCCGAGCCGCAGCCGGCGGAGTTGACCACGATCGCATCCACTCCGGCAGCTTCAAAGGTCTCAATGAGCCGCCTGGCGAACGCCATCGCCTCCGCTCGCCGGCCGTCGTGCAGCGAGAGGGCGCCGCAGCAGCCCTGGCTAGCCGGAATGACGACGTCGCAACCCTCTGCTGCAAGCACCCTGGCGGTGGCCCGGTTCACGTGCGGGAAGAACACCTGCTGCACGCATCCGGTCAGCATGCCGACGACGGCGCGCCGCTCGCCTCTGGCCGGGACGAAGCCCGGCAGCCGGCCGCGTGGCTCTCTCCTGGCCGGCCGCCCTGGAGCCACCCGCACGGCGGCCGCGATTTCAGGCGCGAAGCGCTCGGCTAGGCGGCCGCGCAGCAGCCGGTCGGCGCCGGTTCGCTGGACGCCGCGCAGCGGTCCTGTCATCACCTTCAGCCTGCGCGGGTACGGGAATGTCGCGAAGATCGCGGCACGCAACGCCCGCTGCCGCGCTGACCGGGGCGGGAGCGACCTGACCGGTTCTGCGGACGCCGCTTCCGTTGCCCAGGCCCTGGCCGCCTCGATCAGCCGGTCGTATCGCACCCCTGAGGGGCAAGCAGGCACGCAGGCCATGCAGCCTAGGCACCGGTCGAGATGCTGAGCGGCGTCCTGGCTGGCCTCGGCCCCGTCGAGGAGCTGGGAGATCAAGTGAATCCGCCCGCGCGGCGAGTCCATCTCCTCGCCCCACAGCCGATACGTGGGACAGGTGGTCAGGCAGAACCCGCAATGTACGCAGTCGCCGACGACCCCGCGCAACTCGCCGGTCGGATCGAGAATGCTGGACACGGCCGGACTTGCCGCATCGGCTTCGCGGCCGTGGTCCGCGGCCGGGCCGGGCTGAGCGGTCGGGTCGGTCATCAGATCCTCCCGGCGAAGCGGCCTGGCGCCATCATGCGACCCGGGTCGAACTGGGCCTTGACTGACCGCATGAGCGCTAGCGACGGAACCGGCCCGAACAGGTCAACCAGCGCGGTGACCGCGGCGGGCGCGTGCTGGACGACAACGCTGGCATTCGCCGGCGGTCCGCCGGCTGAGCCGTTCCGCAGGCGCCCGTGCGCCCCGAGAGTGTCCCGCAGCCCGGAGACTAGCGCAGCTACCGAGGCAGGGTCCTCGTCGGCGGTTAGCGCCGCGTGCACCTGCCCGGCGGCGGCCGAGCCGCCGATCATCGGGTCAAGCCCGGCCGCATCGGCCTGGCGGCGAAGCTCGTTCAGGACCATGGTCAGCTCACCTGGCCAGAAGCCGATCTGCAGCACCGTGGCGCCGGACTGCGCGGCAGCGCCTGCGCCCCACCAGGCCGGCGGCTCGGCGTTGACGGACGCCGCCGAATCGGGGCCGAGCGCGGCGGCCAGCGCATCACCTCGTGCGGCGATGCTGGCCGGGTCGCCTTCCAGCGCGACTCCCGCCTGAACCTGCGCGCTGCCGGACGGCCAGTAAATCTCCGCGGCGACCGGGTTGAACTGCGATTCGGTCGCTGTCGCCAGTGCGCGGGCCACCTCGGCGGGGCTCGCGCACTCCGCTGCGACGTAGGCCACGCGCGCGGGCAGCGGATGCAGCCGGAAGGTGGCCTGCGTGATCAGTCCGAGGGTGCCCCGGGACCCGGCGAAGAGCTTGCCAAGGTCGTAGCCCGCGACGTTCTTGACCACCTTGCCGCCCGACCTCGCGATGGTGCCGTCTGCTCGGACCACCGTCACCCCGATCAGCAGGTCGCGCCCGGTGCCGTACCGCAGCCGCAGCGGCCCGGCGGCAGCGGCGGCGAGCACGCCGCCGACAGTTCCGCGACCTGCCTCAAGGTCGTCGGATGCCGGCGGGTCGAGCGCCAGACGCTGGCCGGCCCGAGCGAGCACCTCGGCGAGCCGGTTCAGCCGGACGCCCGCTTGCACCGTCACGACCAGGTCGCCTGCGGCGTGCTCGACGACCTCATCCAGCTGGGTCGTGTCAATGACCAGGTCGCAGCGCTCAGGCGGGTAGCCCCAGTGCAGCCGGGAGCCCGTCCCACGCGGCACCACCGCCATCCCCAGCTCAGCCGCAGCCCTGAGCAAGGTACCCGCCTCCGACGTGCTCGCGGGGGCAGCGACGATGTGCGGCTGGACGCCCGCTACCGCGTCGGCCGGCCCGGCCGGCCTGACCGCCGCGCAGGCTGCGGTTATTTGTGCGGGGATCTGGTCAGCGGCAGTAGACATCAGAAGGCTTCCGCTGTGCCCGAGGCAACGAGCGGATGCGGGGCGCGCCGGATGCCAGGGACTTCGCCGCACAACCGCGGGGTCGGGAAGACCTTGCCTGGATTGCACAGGCCAGCCGGATCGAAGGCGCACCTGAGCAACTGCATCGTGTCCAGATCCTCGGGGCGGAACATCCTGGACATATACCTGGACTTGTCGACGCCGACGCCGTGCTCGCCGGTGATCGACCCGCCGTGCGCGATGCACTCGTCCAGGATGGCGCCTGACACCACTTCGGCCGCCTCTTCCTGCCCTGGAGCCGTGTCGTCGAACAGGACGAGCGGGTGCAGGTTGCCGTCACCGGCATGGAACACGTTCGCGACGCGGATGCCGGACTCCGCTGAGAGCGCGCTGATCCGGTCAAGGACCTCGGGCAGGGCGGTGCGCGGGACGACGCCGTCCTGAACGATGTAGGCGGGCGAAATCCTGCCGACCGCGGCGAACGCGGACTTGCGGCCGGTCCAGATCGCCGCGCGCTCGGCCGGGTCAGCGGCCTCCCTGATCTCGAACGCGCCTGCCTGCCGTGCGATCGCCCGTACGGCCGCAGTCTCGGCGCGGACATCGGCGGCAGGGCCGTCCAGCTCAACGATCAGTACGGCGCCGGCTCCCTCGGGGTACCGGCAGGCCACGGCTGCCTCGGCCGCCTCGATGGCCAGCGCGTCCATCATCTCGATCGCCGCTGGCAAGATCCCGGCCGAGATGATCGCGGAGACCGCGGCTCCGCCGTGCCCCATGGTCTCGAACGCGGCAAGCAGCGTGGTGACCGCCTGGGGAAGCGGAGTCAACCGCACGACGATCTTCGTCGCGATGCCGAGTGTGCCCTCGGAGCCCGTGAACGCGCCGACGAGGTCATAACCGGGAGCCGCGCCCGTGCCGTCGCCTAGCCAGGTCAGCTCGCCCAGCGGGGTCACGATTTCCAGACCAGTCACGTGATGGACCGTGAAACCGTGCTTCAGGCAGTGCGCGCCGCCTGAGTTCTCCGCGACATTGCCGCCGACGGAGCAGATCTGCTGGCTGGACGGATCGGGCGCGTAAAACAACCCGTACGGCTGGGCGGCCTTGCTGACCGCGAGGTTCGTGACACCAGGTTCAACCACGGCCCGGCGGCTCGCCGGATCGATCTCGATGATCCGGCGCATTTTCGCGGTGACGATCAGCACGCCGTCAGTCCTGGGCAGCGCGCCGCCGGAGAGCCCGGTTCCGCTCCCGCGCGCGACGAACGGCAGGCGAGCCTTCGAGCATGCCCGCACGATGGCCGCGACCTGCTCTGCGGTCTCAGGGAGTACGACCAGCCCCGGAGAACAGCGGTGTGAGGTCAGTCCGTCGCACTCGTAGGTGCGAAGCTCCATCGGATCGGTGATCACGCCATCGGGGCCGCAGATGGCCGTCAGCCGCGGGATAACGGTGGACAGGGCCGCACCAGACGGCTCCGCCGACATGTCGCCTCGCCTCCTGCTGTCGCCGGTTCGTTTGCACGCTTACCTTCTATCTTCTCTCCGTTTGGTGAACGGGACCACGCGGTTACTGTTGCGGGGGCCCTCAGCCAGGCCGCGGTGCATGAGTGAAAGGGGAGCGCGATGGGCGTACCGGAGGTCCGCAGGTATTCCTCAGGAACCATCTGGGAGCCGGTCGTGGGCTATAGCAGGGCTGTCGCCGCAGGGGATTTCGTCTTTGTCTCCGGCTGCACGTCGGTGGCAGGTGCCGAGTTCGTGCATCCAGGCGACGCGTACGCGCAGACCAGGCAGGCAATCGGCAACGCCGCCGAGGCCCTGACCGGGCTGGGGGCGAGCCTTGCCGATGTCGTGCAGACCAGGATGTACGTCACTGACATCTCGCGCTGGCAGGAGTTCGGCAGAGCACACGGCGACGTCTTCGGCGGCGTCAGGCCTGCGGCGACAATGATCGAGGTCGCTGCGCTGATCGAGCCAGGAATGCTCATCGAGGTTGAGGTCGTCGCGTACCGGCCGGGCATCGGCCGGAAGGACCCGTGAACCCGGGCACGGTCGCGTTCGGCAAGCTGCTGGAACGGTTCCCTGGTATCGCCGCGGCTGGTGAGCCGCAGCGGAGGAAGGGCCTGACGTTCCGCGGCTACGAGAGCCTGCCGGTGACGCTCGGCTGACATCGTGAGCGACTGGCTACGGTTAGCTCATGGCCGCATCGCTGGAACTGACCGTCGGAGACCGGACGGTCCGGATCTCCAATCCGGACCGGGTGTACTTTCCTGCCCGCGGCGAGACCAAGGCTGACCTCGCGCGCTATTACATGTCTGTCGGCGACGGCATCGTGCGGGCGCTGCGGGAGCGGCCGTGCATGCTGCACAGATTCCCTTCCGGCGTGGCGGGAGAGAAGGTGCACCAGAAGCGGATCCCGAGCGGAGCGCCCGACTGGCTTGAGACGGTGAGGGTGCACTTTCCGCGCTACGGCCGGCACGCCGACGAGCTGTGCGTGACCGAGCTCGCCAGCGTGATCTGGGCGGTGCAGATGTCAACGGTGGAGTTCCACCCGTGGAACTCCCGTCGGGCCGACACCGAGCGGCCAGACGAATGGCGGATCGACCTGGACCCGATGCCGCAGTGCGGGTTCGACCGGGTTCGGCGGGTCGCCAAGCTGGTCCAGGAGCTGCTTGACGAGCTTGGGGTAGTTGGCTGGCCGAAGACCTCCGGCGGCCATGGGCTGCACGTTTACGTGCGGATCGAGCCGTCGTGGGGGTTTGGTGAACTCAGGCGCGCAGCGCTGGCGTTCGCCCATGAAGTTGAGCGGCGCGCACCTGAGGACGTCACCACCACCTGGTGGCGCAAAGACCGCGACCCGGCAAAGCTCTTCGTCGACTACAACCAGAACACCAGGGACCACACGATCGCGAGCGCGTATTCGGTGCGGGGCGTGCCTGAGGCGACCGTCTCCACGCCGATCGCCTGGGACGAGGTCGATACGGTCGACCCGAAGGCATTCACGATCGCCACGGTGCCCGCGCGGTTCGCCGAGCTCGGCGACCTTCACGCCGGAATCGACGACCACGCGTACTCGATCCAGACCCTGCTCGACTGGGCGGACAGGGATGGGCTCGCCGCCGAGGATGCCAGCTGAAGGCCGCCGCGCTAGCGGGCGAACGCCGCCCTGGCGGCGTGTGCGCCGGGCCCGGCCTGTTCCCAGTAACCGTAGGTCCCCTTCTCACGGAGTTCTCTGGCGGCTTCGGCGACCGCGTTCAGGCCGGTGAAAGCGAAGGCGCCGCCAACCGAGATTCGCTTCACGCCCATGGCCGCGAGCTCTGACACGGTCGGGGTGCCTGGCAGCGCGAGGACGTTGACCGGCCGGTCCACGGCGGCAACGAGGTCCCGTATCTCTTCGGGTTTGGTGACGCCCGGAGCGAACAGCACGTCGGCTCCGGCCTGCTGATAACTCTGCAGCCGGGCAATCGTGTCCGGCAGGCTCGGGTTGCCGCGCAGGTAGTTTTCTGCCCGCGCCGTCAGCACGAGGTGCACGGGGCCGCTGTGCGCGGCTGCCGCGGCCGCCGCGACGCGGTCAGCGGCGAGAGCGTGGTCGTAGATCGGGTCCTGCTCGCGATTGGCGTAATCCTCGATCGAACAGCCGGCCAGCCCCGCCGCGACGGCCAGCCGGACGGTTTCTGCGACGCCGTCGGGGTCGTCGGCGAAGCAGTTCTCCAGGTCGGCAGAGACCGGCAGGTCCGTGCCCGCGGCAATCCACTGCCCGTGACCGATGGCCTCGTCGCGGGTCACGTTGCCGTCGGCCCGGCCGAGAGTCGCCGCGAACCCGCTGCTCGTCGTGGCAAGCGCCGAGAATCCCAGCGAGGCGAACAACAGCGCCGATCCGCGGTCCCACGGGTTGGGCATGAGCAGCGGCTGGTCGCCGTGGTGCAGGGCAAGGAGCCGGTCGGCTTTTTCAGTCTGGGTTGGCATACCGCGAACATATCCGGGCGGCTTCCATTTCGCGGCACCTCATCGGGCGTGACGTCGCAAAGCCGCCGGTACTGCTCAGGGCATGCGCTCGTAGGCGGGCAAGGTCAGGAACTCGGCGTAGTCGTCGGCGAGCGCAACCTCTCTGAACAGGTCGGCCGCCTCTGCGTACCTGGCCGGGTCAAATGCGTCACCGGCAGCCTCGCCGATCTTGCCGAGCTCTGAGGTGATGACCTGGTCCACGAGTTCCTTGGTCACCTGCGGACCCTCAGCGAGGTGGATGTCGTTATGCAGCCACTGCCAGACCTGAGAGCGAGAGATCTCCGCGGTCGCGGCGTCTTCCATCAAGTTGAAGATAGCCACCGCTCCCTGGCCTGCTAGCCAGCTCGCCAGGTACTGCAGGCCGACGCTGACGTTGTTGCGCAGGCCCTTCTCGGTGATCTCGCCAGGGGTGCTCTGCACGTCGAGTAGCTGGGCAGCGGTCACCTGCACGTCCTCGCGCAGCTTGCCGAGCTGGTTCGGAGCGTCGCCGAGCACACCGTCGAAGATCTCTCGGCAAACCGGGACCAGGTCAGGATGCGCCACCCAGGAGCCATCGAACCCGTCATTTGACTCGCGGGTCTTGTCGTCGCGGACTTTGGCGAGGGCGACCTTGTTCACTTCTGGATCGCGCCTGCTGGGGATGAACGCCGCCATGCCACCCATCGCATGCGCGCCCCGGCTGTGGCAGGTGCGGACCAGCAACTCGGTGTAGGCACGCATCATCGGCGCGGTCATCGTCACGGCATTGCGCTCGGGCAGCACGAAGTCGCGGCCCCTGGTGCGGAACTTCTTGATGATGCTGAACAGGTAATCCCAGCGGCCCGCGTTCAGGCCCGCGCTGTGGTCGCGCAGCTCGTAGAGGATCTCCTCCATCTCGAACGCGGCGGGAATGGTCTCGATGAGTACCGTCGCCCTGATCGTTCCTCGTGGCAGCCCGAGCGCGTCCTGCGCCAGGTTGAACGCGTCGTTCCACAGCCTGGCCTCAAGGTGACTTTCCATCTTCGCGAGGTAGAAGTACGGGCCCTTGCCCTTGTCTAGCTGGCGCCGCGCGCAGTGGAAGAAGTAGAGGGCGAAGTCGAACAGGCTGCCTGAGATGCGCTTGCCATCGACCATCACGTGCTTCTCGTCAAGATGCCAGCCGCGCGGCCTGACCACGATCGTCGCGAGCTGATCGTCAGGCGCCAGCCGGTAGTCCTTGCCTTCCGCGCTGGTGAAGTCGATGGTGCGGTCCAGCGCGTCCTTCAGGTTCAGCTGCCCGCCGACCATGTTGTCCCAGAGCGGAGTGTTGGCGTCCTCGAAGTCAGCCAGCCACACCTTCGCGCCCGAGTTCAGCGCGTTGATCGTCATCTTCTGGTCGGTCGGGCCGGTGATCTCGACCCTGCGGTCCACGAGCCCGGAAGCCGGCGGCGCGACCCGCCAGCTCGGGTCGGACCTGATGTGCGCGGTTTCGTTCAGGAAGTCGAGCATCGCCCCGGCACTCAGCTCCCGCTGGCGGGCGCTGCGGGCTGCCAGCAACTCAAGGCGGCGCGGTCCGAGCTCACGCTGGAGCAGCGCGACCAGGTCCATGGCCTGCGGTGTGAGGATTTCTTCGTAGCGATCCTTGACCGGCCCGTCGACCTGGATGCCTTCGCCGTAGCTCATAGTCGGTCGCTCCTCCGCGTCCTTGACCAGTACTCAACCATCGCATACTCGCGTATTCGGTTACATCCCATCTGCGGTGGGGCGAGCGCTGCAGCCGAGCGGGCACATCCGGCCGCGGCATGGTGTTATTCAAGTGACGCCGCGACGTAGCCGTGGCAGCATCGAGTGACCGCCAGGCAGTGGCGGTTCCATCCTGGACGGCAGATGACAGCAGAACCTCGCAACTACGAAGACGACGATCCCGAGATCTATGACGCTGGTCAGTACGACCTGGAGGAGCGGCAGTCGCTGCGCCGGGTAGCTGGCCTTTCGACCGAGCTCGAGGACATCAGCGAGGTTGAGTACCGGGCGCTGCGCCTTGAGCGGGTCGTGCTCCTCGGGGTGTGGACCGAAGGAACGCTCGAGCAAGCTGAGAACTCGCTCCGCGAGCTCGCGCTGCTCGCGGAAACCGCCGGCTCACTGGTCCTGGATGGCCTTACCCAGCGCCGCGGCCGCCCCGACGCGTCCACGTACGTCGGCGCGGGCAAGGCGGCCGAGCTTGCCGAGCTGGTGACAGCTACCGCTGCGGACACGGTCATCTGCGACGGCGAACTCACGCCCAGCCAGCTGCGCAAGCTGGAGGGAGTGGTGCGGGTCAAGGTCATCGACAGGACCGCGCTGATCCTCGACATCTTCGCCCAGCATGCCAGGAGCAAGGAGGGCAAGGCTCAGGTGGAGCTTGCCCAGATGCAGTACCTGCTGCCGAGGCTGCGCGGCTGGGGCGAATCGCTGTCCAGGCAGGCGGGCGGCCGGGTCGCCGGAGGCGGCGGGATCGGTACCCGCGGCCCTGGCGAGACCAAGATCGAGACTGACCGGCGCAGGATCAGGACCAGAATCGCCAGGCTGCGCAGGGAGATCGGCGAGATGTCGACCGGCCGGGAGGTCCAGCGCAGCCAGCGCAGGCAGCGTGAGGTCCCGTCGGTGGCGATCGCCGGCTATACCAACGCGGGGAAGTCCAGCCTGCTTAACCGGCTCACTGGTGCGCACGTGCTGGTGGACAACTCGTTGTTCGCGACCCTGGATCCCGCAGTCAGAAAGGCGCGGTTGCCGTCCGGCGTCCCGTTCACGCTCACCGACACCGTCGGATTCGTGCGGCACCTGCCGCACCAGCTCGTGGAGGCCTTCCGGTCAACCCTCGAAGAAGTTGCCGACGCGGATCTGATCCTGCACGTGGTCGATAGCTCCGACGCCGACCCGCGTTCTCAGATCGCCGCTGTGCGCGAGGTGCTGACCGAGATCGGCGCGCGTGACGTGCCCGAACTGGTCGTTTTCAACAAAGCTGACTGCGCTGACGAGCTGGACCTCAAGGGTCTGCAACTGGCTGAGCCGCAATCGGTGGTCGTTTCCGCCCGCACCGGCGACGGCATGCCGCTGCTGCTGACCGAAGTTGAGCGGCTGCTGCCGAGGCTCAGCCACGAGGTTGACGTGGTGGTTCCCTACTCACGCGGTGACCTGATCGCGCGCGCCCACTCTGAGGGCGAGGTGCTGAGCGTTGAGCACACCGACGCGGGTACTCAGCTCGCGGCGAGGGTGCCGCCTGCCCTCGCGGCCGAGCTTGGCCGGTTCGTGGTGGCTGCTGACCTGGCCTGAGGCTCGTTAAGCGGTTAGACCACTGAGTCGTGCGATAACGGTGGTACGCCATTGAGTAGTGCAATAGCGTTACGCAACCGATATGGTATGTGGATTCCCGTTGGGTGGCCTTGGCGGCCACATACCGCTATTCACGGAGCAGGTCGCGGCGATTTCTTGATGGCAGGCGGATACATGGCACGTGGGGGCAGGGCCACAGTCGCCGCCGCTTGCGCCCTGGCCGGGCAGGCTGAGTCCGGATGACGTTCCGACTCCTCACGAACATCGGCCGGTTGTGGACTGGCTCAGAGGTATGGAGTAACGCCGCCATCCTCATGCAGGCCGATCGGATTGCCTGGGCCGGTCCTGCCGCGCAACTTCCGGCCAGCATGCCGGGCGTGATCGACGACATCGTCGATGTTGATCATGTAGAGAACCTGGGCGGGGCCCTTGTCACTCCCGGTCTGATCGACGCCCATTCGCACCCGGTCTATGCGGGCAACCGATGGGCGGAGCTCGCCATGCGATCGGGCGGGTCTTCGATGACGGAGATCGTCTCGGCGGGCGGTGGCCTAACCTCGACGGTGACCGTGACTAGGGGAACGGACCCGTGGACGCTCTGCAACCACGTCAGGGGCCGGATGCGGGACTGGCTGCTGAGCGGCACGACCACTCTTGAGGCCAAGACCGGTTATCACCTCACCAGGGATGGCGAGCTGGCTGACGTTCGGCTACTGCGGTCGCTGGAGAACGAGGCCGGCATGCCCCGCGTGCACGTCACGTTCTTCGCCGCGCATGCCCTGCCGCCCGAATTCTTCGGCCGGCGCAACGACTACGTCGACGCGGTCAGCGGCTGGTGCAGCGACGCCGCGACCGCCGGCGCCGACAGCATTGACGTGCATTGCGAAGACGGGCATTTCAGCGAGCCTGAGTCGCGCTGGGTCCTGAACGCTGGCCGTTCCGCCGGTCTGCTGCCCAGACTGCACGCCGGTGGTGATTCCAGGTTCGGCGCCGCGCGGCTGGCAGCCGAGCTGGGATGCGCCTCTGCCGACCTGCTGAATAGTGCGGATGACGACGATGTCGCTGTTCTCGCGAAGGCGGGAGTTACCGCGGTGGTCTGCCCGGCAACCATCGCGGAGAATGGCCGGGTCCCTCCGGTCAGGGCACTTCTCGATAAGGGCGTCACCGTCGCGCTTGGTTCTGGCCACTCACCAGGTACTACCGGGATCACGTCGATGCCGCTGGTGATTACGCTGGCCATCGCCAACCTCGGGATGAGCGTGACAGAAGCGCTACGGGCTGCGACTGTGGGCGGCGCGCACGCGCTGCGCGCGCCCGACCGCGGTGCGATGACACGGGGCCGGCTAGCGGACGTGGTCGCCTGGGACGCCGACCACGAAGGTGCCTTCGCCTGGTCCTACGGCCTGCGTCCGTACAAAGTATGGCGCGGCGGCGAGCCGATTCAGTTCTAAGACTGTCGTGCGGGCCAGCGACAAAGCGGGCGAATCGCCCTTGCAAGCGTCTAACCGTGTGGCGGTGGTCACCGATTCCACCGCCAGCATCCCTGCTGATGAGCCCGCTTCGGCTGACGTCATCGTCGTGCCGCTCAGGTTGCTGGCAGGCGACCTTGCCGCGGACGATGGAGCTCCCGGCGCGGCTATAGCAATGGAGACGGCGGCGTCTCGCGGGGTGCGGCTGACAACAGCTCGGCCCGCCCCCGCTCAGTTCGCCGCCGCCTACCGGCGTGCTGGCGAGGCAGGCGCACAAGCGGTCGTGTCGGTGCAGCTGTCCGGGCTGCTTTCAGGCACCGTCAGTTCGGCCGCCTTGGCGGCGGCAGCCGCACCCATCCCGGTAAGCGTGATCGACGCGCGCACGATCGGGTCAGGCCTCGGCCTGGTTGTGCTCGCCGCCGCCACTGCCGCCCGGGCAGGTTACGGCCTCGACGCGGTCGCGGCGGCGGCAACAGCGTGCGCGCACCAGGTTGGGTCGTTCTTCGCGGTCGACCGGCCAGATGCGCTGCTGGCGGGCGGACGAGCCGCCGCGGCGGGACACGAGGACGTACCGCACGCCGCGGCGCGTGAGCTCGAGCCGAGGCTGGTATCGCGGACGGTACTGCAGCTCGAGTCCGGCCGGATCGGCACGGTG
>DATELR010000278.1:0-11306 GCA_035276345.1 Streptosporangiaceae bacterium
CCGTTCGATGTCGTGCTGGGCGTCGGCCTCCGCTAGGTCACCATCGAGCTCGGCCAGCCGGGTCCGGTAGGCGGCTCTCGCGCGGTCGTCGAGGATCGGGTCGGCGCCGAGCGCTGCGACCGCGGGCTTGTCGCTGGCCGGAAAGCCGGCGGCCAGATCGGTGACGGCCACTTCCCTCCCTGGCGCTGCGAGCAGGATGGCGAGGTCGCGCAGCCCTTTCGCGTCGCGCAGCGTCACGGTGCGGCCGTGGAAGGCGACGGTCCACACGTCACGGTCGCGGCGGAACACGTTGCCGGCGTCGCGCTCGTGGCTGCCCGGCGGCCGACCGTCCGTCGCCGGCTTGATGCGGGCCAGCTCCGCCCTTGCCCGCATGGCCAGCAAAGGCGCGCCCAGAAAGTCGCACCGGCGGACCGCATCATCGAGGTGGGCGACCGCGTCGTCCCAGCGCTCGAGCGCGGCCGCGAGCAGGCCAAGCTGAAGCGTGACCGGCCCGGTCGTGAAAACCGCCGCGGCGACGACCGCGAACTCGGCCGCTAGCGGCAGCAGCTGCTCATACAGCGCCTCGCACCGGCGGCGGTCGGCCACGGCGGCCGCAAGCTCGGCGTCGCCGGTCAGCAGCGCCGCATGGCGCCACCGGTAGGCCGAAGGAAGCTCGGGCATCGAGGCAACCAGGGCCGCCGCAGCGTCTCGCTGGCCGGATTCGACAAGCAGCCACGCCCGCTCGTGAACGGCGAAATCGGGCGGTGTGAGCGGCCCGCCTCGCACGGCCGCCAGGTGGCTGAGCCGGGTCCAGTCGTGACGGATGAACGCCAGGCCAACGAGCTGACTGGACTGGACACCCCAGGCGTCGGGCTCACCGATCCGCTCGCCATAGGCGGCGGCAGATTCGATGAGCTCGTCGGCCTTCTCCAGCGGGCCGGTGAGGCAGGCTGCAGTGGCTTGCCGCGACCGTGCGAGGTACACGTACCTGGGAATTGCCGTTTGCTCGGCGAGCCTAGTGAAGGTTGCGAGTTCCACCGCGAAGGCGGGATCGCCGAGCTCGAGCAGCGCGACGAGCCTGGACAGGTGCGCTTCAAGGACGAGCTCGGTCTCTTGGGCGGCCGCTGCGGCAGCGGCTAGCTCCCCGGCTATCTCGAGCCGTTCGGCCGCCGTGCCAGGCGCCCAGCGCACATCGCCCAGCGCGAATAGCGCGTAGGCAAGCTGGCCAGCGTCGCCCGCCGCCCGCGCACCGTCGACCGCCGTGTGCGCTAGCCGCACCGCACGGGAGAGATCACGGTCCGGCCCGTCGGCGAGCTCGCGAGCCAGCGCCGCTGGCAGCAGCCATCGCGTCGGATCGGCATCAGCCAGGGAGTTGCCGCCCGGAGCGGCGAGCGCTTCCTCGAGCAGCGCGATCACCTTGGACCGGGACAACTCGGTGAGCGTGGTTACCCGATGGGCGCCGAACGCAGCCCTGGCGAACAAGGCGCTGTCGCCGGCCGCCCGGGCGCGGGTCGCGGCCGCGAAGAACGCTGCCTGCGCTTCCTCGCCGCGGCCGGCCCGGCGCAGCGCGTCGCCGTACTCGCACAGCATTGCCAGGCCGGCTGAGGTCTCGCCGCCGGCGATTGCGATGGCGCGGCCAAAGTGGCTGGCTGCCTCGTCGAAGGCCGTGCGTGCCGTCGCCATCCGGGCCGCCTCAGTAAGTGCGGCGACCGCCCTGTCGCGGTCACCCAGCGGCCACGCCATGTTGCGGTGGTAGGCGATCTCCGCCGCGGCGCCCTGCTGCTCCAGCGCGTCAGCCACAGCCAGGTGCAGCTCGGACCGCCGCGCCTTCGCCAGCCCGTCGTAGACGACCTCCCGGAACAGATCGTGGCTGAACCGGGCGCAGCCCGGTTCGTCGTGCTCCAGCACTGCCGCGCGGACGGCGCGATCGACTAGCTGCACTGATCTCTCGGTGGTGGTGCCGGCGATGGCGGCGACCAGCGGGATCGCGAAGCGCTTGCCGGCGACCGCGGCGATGGCGAGCAGGTCGACGACGTCGCCAGAAAGGCGCGCGAGCCGCCGGGTCAGCACGTCGCCCACAGCAGGCGGGACACCGGTCACCGGCGCTCTGTCAAGCGGGGCGTCCTGCGTGGCCAGCAGCCGCGCGATCTGTTGAGCGAAGAACGGGTTGCCCGCCGTGCGCTCGTGCACGGCCCGGACGAGCGCCACCGGCGGACGCTCACCGCACACCTTCTCAACCAGCTGGCCGACCTCATCGGCCGTCAAGCCGGAGAGCTGCAGCAGCTCGGCCTGCCCGGCGAGCTCGGCCAGCAGCGGGCGCGCGGGATGATCATCGGCCATCACATCGACGTCGCGGTACGTGCCGATGACGAGCACGGCAGTGTCATGCATCTGGCGGGCCAGGAAAAGCAGCAGCCGCAGCGACGACAGGTCTGCCCAGTGCAAGTCATCGACGACCACGACCAGCGGCCGCTGCGCAGCTCGCCGCCGCAAGTACGTCGTGGCCGCGTCGTAGGTGCGGAAGCGAACCGCGGACTCATCACCCAGGACGCCGCCCGCGGCCTCCGTGCCGCCGCTGATGTCGGCCAGCACGGCCTCGCCCTGATCATCGTCATCGCCGGCTAGCCTGCGCATGACCTGGATCCATGGCCAGAACCCGGGTGCGCCGTCGCCGTCCCAGCAGGTCCCCCACACGGCGACCGCGCCTCGCGCCTTCGCGTAGGCAACCGCCTCCGAAGCCAGGGCCGTTTTGCCCATTCCGGCCTCACCGGTCAGCAGAACGACCCCGCCCGCACCGGCGATGGCGGCATCGACAGCTGAACACAGCGTTCCGGTGATCAGCTGCCGCCCGACGAGCTTTTCTGCAGGCACAGGCCAATTCTGGTCATGCCGCGCGCGTCCAGCCAGCCCACCCCGGTTCGGCGCGAGGCGCTCCTGAACCGGCACAACGGCGTAAATCGTTCCGTCCGAGGGCGTGCCAGGTTGCCTTGGTGCGCCTCTCCAGAATTGAGGCCTTCAGATATTCCAGTCGCCGGATACTTCCCCTAGAGTTGGCTAGTCGCTTTGCCGGCATTACCTCCAATACAAGTCATCTGCGATTGTCCGCAGCGCGCACGGTTCATTTCTGGGGAGCTACACATGCACATTAGTGCTGGGGACACCGCCTGGATGCTGACATCGACCGCTCTGGTCCTGTTCATGATGCCCGGGCTCGCGTTGTTCTATGGCGGGCTTGTCGGCGCGAAAAATGTCATAGCGACAATGGTCCAGTCCTTCGTGGCCATCGGCCTGATCAGCTTGCTCTGGGTGATCGTCGGGTACTCGCTCACCTTCGGCGCCGACCACGGGGGCGTGATCGGCGGATTGCAGAACGCGATGCTGGTCGGCGTAGGAGCCAAACCGAATAGCTACGCCCCGACCATCCCGGCGCTGCTCTATATGGCGTTCCAGATGAAGTTCGCCGTCATCACGCCTGCTCTGATCGCAGGTGCCTTCTGCGAGCGGATGCGCTTTCGCGGCTACCTGGTCTTTATCGGGTTGTGGTCGCTGCTGGTTTATTTCCCGTTCGCCCACGCGGTGTGGGGGGCCGGCGGCATCCTTGGCTCCGGCGGCCTGCACGCGATCGACTTCGCTGGCGGTTCGGTTGTACATGAGCTAGCTGGCTCGGCTGCCCTGGCGACCGCCCTGTTCCTCAAGCGGCGGCACCAGCTCGAGCGACCGCACAGCATTCCGCTCGTACTACTCGGCGCCGGGATCCTGTGGTTCGGGTGGTTCGGCTTCAACGCGGGCAGTGCGCTCAGCGCCGGATCGGTCGCCACCTCAGCGTTGGTCAACACCCAACTTGGGGGCTCGGCCGCAATGCTGGCCTGGATGACAGTCGAGTGGTGGCGCCGCGGCAAGCCAACTGGGGCAGGGATCGCCGCGGGCGCCGTCGCAGGGCTTGCAGCGATCACCCCGGCATCTGGATATGTGCCGCCGTGGGCCGCAATAATTATCGGCGCTGCGGCCGGGCTGCTGTGCTACAGCGCTGTGCACCTGAAGGACATCTTCCACTACGACGACTCGCTGGACGTGGTAGGCGTGCACATGGTCGGCGGCCTGATAGGAGTAGTGCTGACGGGCGTCTTCGCGAGCCTCGCCGTTAACGCTGCCGGGCAGCCTGGTGGCCTGACGCAGCTTGGCCGCCAGCTAGTTCTGGCCATCGCGGGCATTGCCTTCCCCTTCGTGATGACCTGGATCATCTTGTGGATCACCGACAAGACGGTCGGCCTCCGCGTTGATCCCGAGGAAGAGCAGGCTGGACTTGACCTTGCCCAGCACGGCGAGCCTGCTTATGGCGACGCGCCGGCGAGGGTCCTCGCGACGGCTGGAGTGGCGTCGAACGGCGAGTCCGCAGCAAGCGGCACAGCCGGTGGCGAGGCCGCCGCGCCAGAAGAGGTCTCCTAGCATCGTCGCGGCGCCGGGCCGGTCTCGTCGAGGTCAGAAGTCGATGCGCATCACGACTCGGCGCTTACTCGGATGGCTGACCTCGGTGAAGCCGGCATCGGTGAAGACACTGGTGGTGCCGACGTGCAGCTCCTGGGCGATCACATCCGTCGTCACGATGGGATAGCCCTCGATGGCGCGGGCGCCCCGTACTCTGGCGAAGTCGGCCGCGACCCTCGCCAGGGCCCGGCTGACGCCGCGCTTCTTGAACCCCTTGCGGGTGACAAAGCAGGTGACAGCCCAGACGCTCGGGTCGGCCTTGTCTTCCTCGCGGCCCTCCCACGGGACCTTGAACACGCGCGCAAGGCCGGTGTAGGCGGACCGCGGTTCGACCGCGCACCAGCCGACCGGCTCGCCGTCGAGGTACGCGACGAGGCCGCTGGTCGTGTCCGAATCAGGGTGACCACAGTCGGTCTGCTCCCGCAGGCGGTCGGCCCGTTCCTCGGCAGGAAAGGATCCGAACGACTCGCGCGGTGCGAGTTTGTATCGCTGGCACTGGCATCCGGCCGCCGTGCCGCGGGAGCCGAAGATCGTCTGCAAATCTTCGAAGCTCGCCATGTTGGCGGGCACAACGGTAATTTCTTCTGCTGGCGCGGTCACGCGCACCATTGTGCCCGTCGCGCAGCTTGCCACCGGTACGAAGGAGGTGCAGAGCATGGTTCCCGGTCGTGAGGCAGCTTCATCGAACGCAATGCTGGGCTTTGCACCCGATGCCCGGGTCCTCATCGTGAACGCCGACGACTTCGGAATGTACGGCGCGGTCAACGCCGCTGTCACCGACTCAATCGATCGCGGCATTGCGAGTTCGTGCAGCCTGATGGTGCCCTGTCCGGTAGCCACCCGGGCGATGCGGCTGCTCCGGCTGCGCCTGGACATCCCGTTCGGCATCCACCTCACGCTGGTATGCGACCCAGTCCGCGATCCGTGGGGTCCGCTCGTGCCGAAATCACGCGTCACCTCGCTGCTCAATGAGGACGGGGAACTATTCTCGCCAGAACATGCCGCCCGGTTGCTGGAGCAAGCGCGGCTGGAGGAGGTCGAGCTCGAATTCCGCGCCCAGATCGAGGCGGTGCTGGGCCTCGGTCTCCGGCCGACGCACCTGGACTGGCATTGCCTGGCCGATGGCGGACGCGAGGACATCTTCGACCTGACGGTGGCGCTCGCCAGCGAATACGGTCTCGCGGTCCGGGCCTGGCTGGAGCCGGGCAGGCGGAAGCTGCGCCGGCTCGGACTGCCGGTCCTCGATAACCCGTTCCTCGACAGCTTCAGCCTCGAGCTTGACGGCAAGGCGGTCAGGTATGCGGAGCTGTTGCGCGACCTTCCTGCTGGCCTGACCGAGTGGGCTGTGCATCCGGGTCTCGGGGACCGGACGGCGCAGGAGATTGAGCCGGGCGGCTGGGAGGTCCGCCGGACGGATCATGAGTTCCTGACCTCGTCCCTGGCGCGCGAACTCGTTGAGGAGGAAGGCATCGAGGTGATCGACTACCGGTCGATCCAGCAGGTCTGGTCCCAGCGCTAGGGCTAGGTTGCGATAAACGCGTTCTGTTGCGAACCTTGTGCGGTGACGGCGAAAATAGCTATTTACGAGCAAGGCACTCTGCCGGAATCGCTGGTCTGGCAGTCTCTTTCTTTTATGCGGTGCGAGTGGCCATCGCTGTTCGCCGGCGATGGCCGGCTGCGATCCCAGCCGTTCCCGGCATCGATCCACCTGGCCTGCGCGGATGGACCCGTACTGCTCAGCTACGCCGAGATCATCGAGACCAGCGCACTACGCGAGGACAGGCAAATCCGGGTTGCCGGCCTGAGCAATGTCTTCACATTTCCGCCGTACCGGAGGGAAGGTCACGCCTCGGAAATGGTGCGAGCGGCAAATTCGCTCATCGATAAGCAGGATCCGGGAATGGCGATCCTATTCTGCGAGGACGAGCTCGTGCCGTTCTACGCCGCGCTCGGATGGACCGCCGCACCGGCCGGAACGATCACGTCCGCCGCTCACATCCCTCAAGCGATGGTGCGGCAGCCGGCGATAGGCGGAACGGACCTGGTCGCCAGCCTGCTGCGGGCGCCAGTCGTGGTCGCGACGGCGTGGTGACTGCGCGTCAGGCTGCCCGGACTAGCCCTCGAACGGTTTGCGTGATGACGTCTGCCGCAGCCTGTGGCTTCCGGCGTTGCCTGCTCACCATCACGGCGCGGACCGCTGATTTGGTTAGCTGAAGCACCTCATCCGCTGGCTCAATGATCAGGGCTCGTTCACGAAGGTCTTGCAGCGCGCTGGTGGCCCCGGCAGCGTTCCGTGCGAGAGCCAGCTGACGGCCAAGTTCGGCCTCCGTAACATGCCTCGGTTCGTAGATGCCGCCGTCTGCCCTGATGTCCACATACAAGCCACGACGCCGCAGAAGGTCCGCCTCGTCCGCGGACTGCTCTATGTCCTTGAGTGCCTGATCTACCTGAGCGGCCGGCAGGTCCAGGAGCGTGGCCGCGACCAGGGACGGGCGGACCGGAACGGCCGCCATCAGCTGGCCCGTCACCTGCTTGAGCGCGTGCCAGTTCAGCATCTTCGCGACCGGAGCATGTTCCCTCATGCTCTCCGGCATGCCAGCCAGAGCCGTCAGCCCGATGGCTTTGCCGGATTCCTCCACCGCCAGAGCCGCCAGCGAGACCGCGCGGCCGGTGCGGTGCGCGGCACCCAGAAGTTCGGCCTCGGCCACCAGTTCAGTGGCGTTTTCGGCCGCGGCCGCGGCCCCGGCGGCGAGAACAGGTCCTGGGGCCAACTTGACGGCACGAAGATCCATTAAGCCCACGCTAGACGCAGGCTCGCCATGCCCGGTGCTTGCCCGTGACCTGGAAGCGGCGGCCCGGGCCGTGCAGCGGTCCGGGCCGCTCTCAGCAACCCTGAGGTCGTGCGGGCCTGGTTCCTGACGCGGGCTGCTCAATGCGCGGTTCTGGCTGGGATGCCGGCACGATGAGCGACTCCATCGGCCCGTTGAACCAGTGGCCTCGCGGGCACCTGATCTTCGCGCTCTCCAGTGGTCCGTCGGAGGACCAGATGATGTAGCGGGATTCGAACTCGGCCGGAAGGCCGCACCGTTTCGCGCCCGTTCTGTCGGCATATGCCGGGCAATCGAGGAACATCATGTTCCTTCCCCCTGTGTCATGCGGTGTTATGCGGTATCGAGCACTGGGCCGGTAAGCAGGCGGCGCAGGATCTTGCCCGAGGGCGAGGTAGGGATCGCCGCTATGAACTCGACATCGGCGATGCGCTTGTACGGAGCGACTCGCGCGGCGACGAACTCGATCAGCTCGGCTGCCGTCACGTCCGCCGCGGCGACGACGTAAGCTTTCGGCCGCTCTCCGGCGCGCTCGTCGGGAATGGGAACGACGGCCGCATCCTTGACGGCCGGATGGCTGCGCAGCAGGGCTTCCAGTTCCGCCGGCGCGACCTGGAATGCATTGACCTTGATCAGCTCTTTGATCCGGTCAATGAGGAAGAGGTTGCCGTCGGAGTCGAATCGCGCGATGTCGCCGGTGTGCAGCCAGCCGTCAGAGTCAATCGTCGCCGCCGTGGCGCCGGCGTTCCCGAGGTAACTGGTCATCAGCGCGGGGGAGCGAACCAGCAGCTCGCCCGTTGCGCTGGCGGCCACATCGGTGCCGGTTTCCGGATCGGCGATGCGGGCGCGAACTCCCGGCAGCAGGCGGCCCGAGGATCCCGGCACGACCGGCGTTCCGGCGGGCCATAGCGCGATGCCCGCGGTCGCCTCCGTCATGCCGTAGCCCTGGCCGACGGGACAGCCGATCCGCTGGCTGCACGCCTGCTGCAGGTCCGCGTCAAGGGGAGCGGCGCCGCAGCCAAGCCACCGCAGCGTGGAGAGGTCGTAGCGGTCGACGGCCGGATGCTGGGCCAGTGCCAGCACGATCGGCGGCACCACGACAGTCTGAGTGATCCGGTGGTCCTGCAGCGCGGCAAGGAAGCCCTCAACCTCGAAGCGCGGGAGCGTTACGAGCGTCGCGCCCGCGAAGAGCGCGCGGCAGGCGAGCACGATCAGCCCGACCGCGTGGAAGAAGGGCGCCACCGAGAGGATCCGGTCGGTGCGTGCGGCCGGGAACGCGGTCCGCATCTGCACGACGTTCGCCATGCACGCGCGGTGAGTGAGCATCACGCCCTTGGCGAGCCCCGTGGTTCCGCTGGAGTACGGCAGCAGCGCCAGCGTGCCCGGATCGATCTGTCCCAGTGGGCGCTTGCAACCGTGAGTGAACAGTTCCCCGAAGCCGATCGTGTCGTCCGGCGCGGCGCCGATCACGACGATCCGTGCTCGGTCGCCGGACATCTCGACCGCTGTCCGCACGGCCTCGAGGAATGCCGGTACCGTCAGGACGAAGCGCGCGCCCGAGTCAGCGAGTTGCGTCGCCATTTCTCCTGCGGTCGAAAGCGGATTGATGCCGGTGAGGACGCCGCCAGCGAGCATCGCGCCAAAGCACCCGACGAGCCACTCCGGAGAGTTCGGGGCGATGATCGCGAACGTCTGCCCTGGCGCCAGCCCGTACGCGGCGAGCCCGGCCGCGACCTGCCGGACCTGATCGGCCAGTTCGCGATAACTGAGCGCTCGCCCGCTGGCCGCGTCGATGATCGCGGTCCTGTCGGCCTGGCAGAAGCCAGTGGCCAGCAGGAACTCGGGAAGTGAGACCTCGGGAACGACCGGGTCAGGCCACTGGCTTGCGTGGATCTCGCGCATCTCGCCGTGGCGCGCGGTTGCATGCATCCGGACCTCCAGCATGCTCATTGCGGCCCCCGCATTTATTGGGCACCTACCCAACAATGCTATTGGTCTATCACCCAATACCATGGCTGCCATGACGTCAAGACCTCCGCCAGCAGCCCGCCGCAAGGCACCCGAGGAACGACGCGCCGAGTTGATCGAGGCCGCGTCGGTCATCGCGCTGACGGACGGCCTCGACAAGGTCACGGCGAGGCGCGTTGCCGCGGCACTCGGCGTCTTCCCTGGCCTCGTGGATCACTACTTCACCGCCGATCAGCTCGTCGCTGCCGCGTTCGCTCACGCGGCGAGCAAGGAGCGGGACGAGCTCTTTGCCCAGGCGGAGGCCGCAGGGGATCCAGTGATACAAATCAAGCGCCTGATGAGCGGGTGGATGCTGCCAGACCATGACGACGTCGGACTGATGTGGCTCGACGCCTGGCAGGCATGCCGGCACCGGCCGGCCCTCAAGGACGAGGTAGCCGCGCAGATGGACGAAGACGTTCGCCGGCTGGCGCAGGTCATCCAGCTCGGCATCGACAACGGACACTTGCGGGACGTCGTGGCCGACACAGCCGCCGTGCAGATCATGAGCCTGATGGACGCCCTTCTGGCCCAGTCTGTGATGAGTGACGTCTTCGACTACAGCGACGTCAGGGCCCTCGTTCTCGCCGTAGCCGAGCAGATCCTGGGAGTCGGCCTGAGCGATTAGGGTCTGCCCGCCTCGCTACGCTGGCGAGCAAGGATGGTGCGATGTGGAAGGACGACGAGCTAGGCAGGGAGGAACAAGTGGGACCGATCCGAGTGCACGAGTTCATCAGTCTCGACGGCGTTATCGACACGCCGAGCTGGACCTTCGAGTTCGGGTTCGACCCACGAATGGGGGAGGCAATCGGCAAGGCCACCGCCGAAAGCGACGGGATCTTGCTCGGCCGGACAACGTACGAGATGTTCGAGCCGGCTTGGTCCACTCGCACGGTCGACGACGACCCCGGCGCTCCGTTCTTCAACGACACGATGAAATACGTCGTGTCCTCGACTCTGCAGACGCCGACCTGGCGGAACTCAGAGATCATCGGACCGTACGACCCGAATCGGATCCAGGCGCTGAAGGATCAGGTAACCAAGGGCCTGTACGTGAGCGGCAGCGGATCTCTGGTCCGCGCCATGATCGCCGACCAGCTCGTGGACGAGCTGCACCTGTTCGTGTACCCGGTGACGCGCTCATCAGGTCAGCGGCTCTTCGAAGAGGGGATGCCGCAGCTCAAGTGGAACCGCGCTGACGCAGACCTCTATGACAACGGCGTGGTGTACCTGCAGCTGACCCCGGCGAAATGAGTTGGTAGCCGCGGGCAACGCGCGGCTGGGGAGTTAGAGCAGGTCGGCTAGCCGGCGGGACGCGAATGGCTGTGTGCTGTTCACCTTTCTGCCATTTTGATCGCCGACAATGACGCCGCATTGGTTTAAGGTGTCATCGCTCTGCTGTCCAATTCTCCCCGGCGGCTCAAGCCGTGCGAAAGTTCCGACCCCGTCTTACCAGCGTGCTGACTGCGGCCGCGCTGGGCGCCCTGACCTGCGCTGGAAGCGCTGCCGTCCTGGCACCCCCCGCCGCGGCGGCCTCGTCTGGAGCGATCCCGATGTTGCAGCTGAAGTCTTCCTAGAAGTGCTGCAGCAGCCACTCGTGGATCTCGCCGACTCGGTCATTCATGGTCAGATGACCGTCGCGGTCACTGATTTCAGACTGTGCAGCAGGAATGTGTGCGGCCAGCCACTCGCCATGCTGCACGGGAACAAAGCGATCCTCGCGGCCGTGCCAGATCTTTACGGGGACCCGGATCTCGTCGAGATCAAACCCCCAGGTAGCTAGGTGCGAGACGCCGTCATCCCACCAGCCCTCGTCGCCCGGGGTGAGGCCGTCCTGCTGGCTCTCAGTGAGCCATCGTGCCAGGTCCCCGGTCAGGGCCTGGGCGTCGACGGGGGAGAGGAGGCTCTTGATCTCTTCACTTAGCTGCTCAGGGCTGCAGGCGAGAATCGCTTCTCTTTCCTGGCCGAGGGTGCGGCGAGCAGCCTCCTGGTCGGCGAAGTACAGCT
>DATELR010000279.1:0-5432 GCA_035276345.1 Streptosporangiaceae bacterium
TCGCCGCGCAGGACGAGGCCGTCGAAGCCGAAGCAGCCGCCGACGACGCCGAGGCAGCGGCTGCCGGCGAGTCGGTCTGGAGCATGGCCGCCGGCGAAGGCGACCAGAAGCCCGGCGCGGACCAGGCGCGGGGCGAAGAACCAGGAGCACCTCGGCCGGGACCGGAGGATGCGGGCGCCGAGCAGGCCGGCCCCTCGGCCGGTGAGAGCAGCGAGCGACCCGGTGGCCGCCAGCGCCGCTGGCCTTCCGGCGGCTGGCGCGAATGGGCCGAGTGGGCAGAGCGCGGCGACTGGCGCGAATGGGCCGACTGGGCCGAGCAGCGTGACTGGCGCGAGTGGGCAGGCAAGCAGGACTGGAAAGACCGCGCCAAGGCGAGCCATAAGGAATGGAAAGAGTGGGCCAAGGCCGGCAAGCAGGAGTGGGCCGCCAGCGGTCGCGGGCGGCGCGCGGCTGACCGCGAGCTCGTCATCGACCTTGAACGCCTGGCGGCCGCTTTCGCCAGGGAGATCCGCGGCGTAGCGTGGCAGGCGGAAGCGCTCAGCGAGGACGCAGTCGGCAACCTCAGCAGGATCCTCACCGACGCGCTGAACCGGATCAGGACTGAGGTCTTCCGGCCTCCGGGATCTGGCGAGAAGGACAAATGAGGAACGTGCTTAGCTCACTCGAGCGGGCGGCGGCGATCGCGCTCAGCGCCGCGGCCGGATCAGGCCGCGACCGGACTCCGGAGGACCGAGTCCGCAATCGTCCCTGCTTCCCGGACAGCGCGGCACCCTCTGACGGGTGCCTGCCAGCCTCCCCGTCCCCCGGCGACGGCTGCTTCCCCGACCGCCCGCGATAAGCGGCAGCCGCCCGCTCCCCGATAGCAAGTAGCGTTTGCGGCACCATGTGCCGCAAACCCTTCCGCCTGATCGCGTCCCAGCCGCTGGAACACGCGGAGCCTGCATCCGCGAAGAGGTAGGCGTCGCCTGCGCACCTGAGGCTTCGCGGATGCCCTGAGTCTTCGGCGATGAACTCCTACAGCGTGAAGACGACTTTGCCGAAGAGCTCGCCGCTGATCATTGCTGCGAAGCCTTCCTTCGCTTCGGCCATGGGCAGCGTCCTGTCGATCTGCGGCCGCACGCCGGTCTGCTCGCAGAACGTCACGAGCCTGGCCAGCTGATCCCTGCTGCCCATCGTCGATCCGACCACAGAGAGCTGCAGGAAGAAGATCCTGGCCAGGTCGGCGGGCGGCATCGTGCCGCTGGTCGCGCCAGAGATCACCATCCGGCCGCCTGGCCGCAGCGCCTTCAGCGAATGCGACCAGGTTGCCTCTCCCACGGTTTCCATCACAGCGTCGACGCGCTCAGGGAGCCTGGCGCCCGACGGGAAGACCTGATCAGCGCCGAGTTCCAGCGCCTGCTCGCGCTTGGCTTCGCTTCGGCTGGTGGCCCAGATCCGGAACCCCGCCGCCCTGCCGAGCAAGATCAGCGCCGTCGCGACGCCACCACCCGCGCCCTGCACGAGAATCGTGCTGCCGGGCTGCAGGCCTGACTTGTCGAACAGCATCCGGTAGGCGGTCAGGTACGCCGTCGGCAAGCAGGCGGCGTCGGTGAACGAAAGGCCTGCTGGCTTGGGGATCAGGTTGCGACGGGGAACGGCGACCTGCTCGGCGAACGTTCCGTCGTACCGTTCGGACAGCAGCGACCTGCGCGGATCGAGAGTCTCGTCTCCTGTCCTGCCCTCGTCGCTGACGACGCTGTGCACCACGACCTCGTTGCCGTCGGCGTCGAGACCAGCCGCGTCGCATCCGAGGATCATCGGCAGCTGGTCGGCCGAGATACCCACGCCGCGCAGCGTCCAGACGTCGTGATGATTGAGCGCGGCTGCCTTGACGGTGACAGTAGTCCAGCCCTCGGCGGGCGTCGGCTCAGCGTGCTCGCCCAGTTCGAGACCGGACAACGGATCGTCGGAGCTGAATCTGGCTGCGGTGACTGCGAACATGTCTGGACCATAGCGTCCTTGCTTCCTGCCGTACCGACCGGCTGATACCGCCGCGGCGCCGAGCAGTGATAGCAAGACTTGGCGTTTCAAATCGGCTCGTGACGCGCCGTGTTCGTTAGATTGCCAAACGCAGCGACGTCGTTGGCAATGGCATGAATGCCGCGCAGAGGCTTATAGAGAAGCCACTTGCTCACCAGCCGCGCTGTGAGATACTCCCGGCTAAGGCTGGCTCAGACCCCTGCCCGTAAGGACCGGCGTGAATCTGGCTTCATTTGCCGATCTAGCTGTGCGCCTGGTTAATTCCGGTGTCTGCGACGCTGACGCTGACCCGCTGCGCAGTTGCGAGGCGTTCCGTGCGTTTGCCGCGGAACGCTCATTTTCGTCTGCCTCGGTTACCCAGCATGACGTTGACCGGCTGAAGTTGCTGCGCGCGGAACTGGCAAAGGTATTCACCTCGGCCGTGGATGGCGATGATCAAGGCGCTGCGGCACGGCTCAACGGCCTCCTGATGATGCACCCGGTGCTTCCCGAGCTGGTCCAGCACGATGGCCAGGCCTGGCACGTCCACCTCAGCGAGTCTGGCTCGGTGACGGACAGGTACTCGGCGGCGGCCGTGATCGGGCTGTCGCTGCTGGTCAGCGGGCTCGGTATGGAGCGACTCGGAATCTGTGCGATCGCATCCTGCACACAGGTCTTCATCGACGGAAGCAAGAACAAGTCGCGCCGGTACTGCCGGGAGCATTCAGCGGCACGGGGCAATGTCACGGCGCTGCGCGGTCAGCGCGGCGCGAGTTCCGGGGTTGACGAGTCCGTCGCGTAGTGGCGTTATCGCCACAACTTCGTAATCCAATGCCCGGCCGGACGCGCCACCCCGGCCCGCGGGTTCCCGGCTACATAAATCGGCCAGTTGGTGCTGAGCCATGCCGGCGCATCCGCAGGTAGGCGTGCCTCGCAGATTCATCCAGCGGGTGGCCGAAACTTTGCAACACCTGTATCTTCCGACCCAAGAAAAACGCTTCGCGTTACCGAAACGACACCTTGAGGCTTCTTCTCACACCCACTGATGATCATTACCATGAGGCCTACTTGCGGGCGTTAGCTTCTTGTAAGTGGACCGGAAAGAAGGTTCAAACATGGCAACTGATTCCTCCGTCGCCACAGCTGCCCCGGCAGATGTCGGCCTCAAGCGGGAGATGGGGCTGATCGGCGCCACCTGGGCAGCGGAGACCTCGATCATCGGGTCTGGCTGGCTGTTCGCCTCCTGGAAGGCTGCGTACTCCACCGGAACGTCATCGATCCTCGCCTGGATTCTCGCTGGCATCGCGCTGATCGTCCTGGCGTTGGTGCACGCCGAGCTGGGCGCGATGTACCCGGTGGCCGGCGGAACCGCCCGATTCCCGCACTTCGCTTTCGGCAGCGTCGCTGGCATCTCCTTCGGGTTCTTCTCGTGGGTGCAGGCCATCACGGTGGCCCCGATCGAGTGCTTCGCGGTGATGCAGTACGCGTCCTACTACTGGCACGGCCTGTTCAACGACACGACCAGTGAGGTTACGGCGTCCGGCTTCATCTTCAGCATCATCCTGATGGCGATCTTCACCGCCGTCAACTTCATGGCCATGCGCCTGTTCAACAAGGTGAACAGCGCAATTACGTGGTGGAAGGTCGCGATCCCGATCCTGGCGATCATCGTCCTGCTGTTCAAGTTCCACGGCACCAACTTCAACGCGCATGGCGGATTCACGCCGTTCGGCGCTAAGGCGATGTTCGCGGCGATCCCGGGTGCGGGCATCGTCTTCGCGTACCTCGGCTTCGAGCAAGCAGACCAGCTCGCCGCCGAGGTGAAGAACCCGCAGAAGAACTTGCCGCGGGCCATCATCATCGCGATGCTGCTCGCGACGGCAATCTACGTTCTTCTGCAGGTCGTCTTCATCGGCGCCTTGCCCGCGAGCACGCTCGGCCACGGCGGCTGGGCCGCTCTAGCCGACAACAAGGGGCTGATCAATGGTCCGCTCGCGTTCATCGCGGGAGCGTCCGGCCTCGCGTGGTTGGCGACGATCCTGCGGATCGACGCGTTCATTTCCCCGTCAGGAACCGGTCTGATCTACGTGACCTCAGGGTCGCGAGTCGGATACGGCCTGGCCAGGAACCGCTACTACCCGCAGATCTTCTCGAGGGTCGACAAGAACGGCGTGCCGTGGGTCAGCCTGATCCTGGCATTCCTGTTCGGCCTGGTGTTCCTGCTGCCATTCCCGAGCTGGAGCGCACTGGTCGGCCTCGTTACCTCGGCCAGCGTGCTGATGTACGCGGGAGCGCCACTGTCGCTCGGTGCGCTCCGCGGGTCCGTGCCTGACGCGGCCCGGCCGTACCGGCTACCAGGAGCGTCGGTGCTCGCGCCGATCGCTTTCATCATCGCCAACCTGATCATCTACTGGTCGGGCCTGGAAGTGATCTGGAAGCTGGGTGTCGTGCTGGTAATCGGCTACGTGATCATCGGCGTCTGCATGGCGCTCGATCCGCAACGACCGCCGCTCGACTGGAGGTCTGCACAATGGCTGCCGGTCTACCTGATCGGCATGGGCATCATCTCCTGGCTCGGTCAGTTCAGCGGCGGCGCCGAGAAGCCACCGGTGAACACCAACACCATTCCGTTCGGAGTGGACATGCTGGTCGTGGCCGTGTTCAGCGTCCTGATCTACTACTGGGCCATGGCTACCAAGCTGCCGAGAGCCGAGGTGCTGAACCTCGTCGACCGGCAGGCCGAACACGGCGAAGCGGATATGCCTAGGCACTGACCCTGTCCCGCAAGTAGCAAGCTGGCCCCGTCCGGGAGGACGGGGCCAGCTTCGTTTTGCTGCGGGTGACCGCTAGCGGCGGCTGACCGGCCAGTACCGCAGCACCACGCGGCCTTCGATCAGTTCAGGCGGAACCGCGCCGAAACGAAAGCTGTCGACTCCGCCAGCGCCTGGGTTATCCGAGGTCAGCCACCAGCCGTCGGCTTCGCGCCAGGCGACGCGTTTGACCAGGAGCCGGTCGGGCAGACCAGGTTGCCGGGCAATCACCAGCTGTCCTGGCCTGACCGACAATGAGCGACTGCCCACCCCGCGCCAGACGAGCAGCCAGTCGCCCGGCAGGAGGGCGGGTTCCATCGACCTCTCAGCGACCGCAATTCGCCAGAGCGGCCAGTGCACGATCCCTCCCAACCCTGTCATTCGTACCAAGCTGTACTGTCAGATTCCGATCCAATAATCGGTCGAAAGCCATTCCGGAGAGAGAAGGACACCATGAGTTTCCTCGCGCGCGTCGTCGCGCCCAAGGCCACCGCGTTCGCGCACTGCGACCTGCCGTGTGGCGTCTATGACCCGGCCCAGGCCAGGATCGAGGCCGAGTCGGTCAAGATGATCTGCGAGAAGTACCAGCAGAACTCCGACGCCGAGTTCCGCGCCAGGGCCATC
>DATELR010000280.1:0-7065 GCA_035276345.1 Streptosporangiaceae bacterium
CCTCGCTGGGCGGCATCCCGCTCCTGACCGAGGCATTCGCGCCACTGGTCGGCCAGGTTGAGCAGGTGCCGTGGGACGACCCGGCAGCGCTGGAGAAGACCATCGAGATGCTCGGGGACGGCAGGGTCGCCGCGTTCTTCTGCGAGCCCGTCATCGGAGCGGGCGGTGTCTATCCGCCGCCCGAGGGATACCTGGCAGCCGTACGTGAGATATGCCGGCGCCACGACGTGCTGTTCGTTGCCGACGAAGTGGTCACCGGCTACGGCAGGGTCGGAACCTGGTTCGCCAGCGAGCGGTTCGAGCTTGACCCCGACCTGATCACCAGCGCCAAGGGCCTCAGCTCGGGCTACCTGCCGATTGGCGCGGTCATTGCCGGGCCAAAGGTGGTCGAGCCGTTCTGGAAGTCAGGGTCCAAAGAGGTCTTCAGGCACGGCTACACCTACTCAGGCCATCCCGCGGCCGCGGCGGTCGCGCTAGCCAACCTGGACCTGATCGAGCGCGAACAGCTCGTTCAGCGCGTAGCCGCACTCGAGCCGGTCCTCTCGGCCGCCGTGGCGCCGCTCAGCGGCCATCCGGGCGTAAGCGCGGTGAGGTCAGGGACTGGCCTGCTGGCCGCGGTGGAGATCGCCGATGACTACCGCAGCGCTGACCCGGCCATCGGGCAGCGATTGGTCAAGGCCGTGCGGGACCGCGGCGTCATCACCAGGCTGCTACGCGGCGTCGCCCTGCAGATATCCCCGCCGTTCGTGATCACCGAAGCCGAGCTTGGCCAGATCGCGGAGGCTTTCGCCGGAGCCTTCGACGAGGTGATCGTTGATCATTGACCTCTCGCATCCGATCGGGAGCTTCGCCTACCCGGGTCTGCCCCCGCCCGAACTGCGGACGGTGGTCACGCGCGAGGAGACAGCGGGCCGGCTGGCACCTGGGGTGTCGTTCGAGATCGAGGCGCTGACGCTGGTCGGCAACACGGGCACCTACATGGACTCGCCATTTCATTACCACGCCGATCTCGCCGATGTGGCCGGCCTGCCGCTCGAAAGGATCGTTGACATCCCGGTCGCGGTTGTGCTGGCCGAAGGCGCCACATCGATCGGCCGCGAGCGATTCGGCGATCCTGACCGGCTGTCCGGCCGGGCCGTACTGATCCATACCGGCTGGTCCCGTCTGTGGGGTACACCCGGTTACTCGGTGCCGGACTGCCCGCACCTATCCGCTGATGCGGTGGCGGTGCTGATCGATGCGGGTGTCGCGGTCGTGGGCATTGATTCGCTGAACATCGACAATCCAGCCGACCCCGAGCGGCCTGCGCACCAGGGCCTGCTCGGGGCAGGCATTCCGATCATCGAGCACATGACCAATCTGGAGTCGGTGCCCGATGGCGCGCGGCTCACCGCGTTGCCGGCGCCAGTCAGCGGGATGGCCTCGTTTCCGGTCCGCGCCGTCGCGGTGTGCCCGTCATGAACGAAGTCGAGCAGCCGCTGAGGTTCGGCCTGGCCGGCACCGGCCACTGGGCGAGGATCGTGCATGCACCGGCGCTCGCGTCCACCGCCGGGATCAAGTTCGCCGGCGTCTGGGGCAGGAACGAGCAGGCGGCCACCGCGCTGGCTGAACAGCACCGCTGCCACCGGTATCGCACCTTTGATGAGATGCTTCCCGACGTCGATGCGGTCGCGTTCGCCATGCCGCCGGACGTGCAGGCCGGCCTTGCGGTCCGGGCGGCAGATGCCGGAAAGCATGTGCTGCTGGAAAAGCCGATCGCGACGACTCTGGAGGCTGCCGATGCGCTGGCCAATGCCGTCGACGCGGCTGGAGTCGCGTCGGTCGTGTTCTTCACCGGCCAATTCCAGCAAGACATGCGGGCGTGGCTGGCGTCCGCGGCTTCGCTGCGCTGGACCGGTGCTCAGGCCGTCTGGCTGGGTTCGGCGCTAGCGGATGACAGCCCGTTCAACACCCCGTGGCGCCACGTGAAAGGCGGCCTGTGGGACCTTGGCCCGCACCTCGTTGCCCTGTTGTGGGCCAGCCTCGGTTCCGTTCAGGCGGTGACCGCCGACGGTGGTCCAGGCGACGTCGCGCACCTGATCCTGCATCACGAGAGCGGCGCGTCAAGCGTGGTCACGGTGACAGTGAATGCGCCGGAGGCGAGCGACGGCGTCGAGCTGTGGCTGTGGGGTGACATCGGAAGGTCAAAAGCTCCCGCTCCGACGGCCGATCCGGTGGGCGCGCTGCGGCTGGCGCTGACCGAGCTCGCCGCGAATATCCGCGCCGGGCGACGGCGGCATAACTGCGATGTGGCTTTCGGGCGCGAGATAGCGGCCGTTCTCGCCGCGGCACAGCGGCAGCTCGATGCACGATGAGCTGGGTGTCACGGGGGCTGGCCTGCTAAATGACTCTGCGGGTCGTAGTAGTGCTCGTATTGCCAGACGCCGCGGGCGATCAGTTCGTCGTCATTGAATGGGCCGAATCTGGCCGGTGAAAGCGGAGCCAATTCGGCGGATGTGCCGGTGATCTGGCCCGCCAGGGCCTCGCCGAGCGCTGGCGAGGACGAAAAGCCCGAGCCGTTGCATCCACTCGCCACCCAGAGTCCGGGCACGTCGGGTACCGGGCCAAGCACGAAGCGGCCATCAGGGCTCATCGTGAACATGCCGCCGCGATGGTCGGCGGCAGGTCCCAGCGCCGTCGGTACCTCGTCGGCAACCTGCCCGGCCAGGCCATCGAGCACGGCGCGGTCGAGCGGCACATGGGCGGGCGGTGCACCCGCGTCAAAAGCAAGGGGTGCCCGCTCAAAGCCGCCGACCATCAGCCCGCCGCGGGCAGGGCGCAGGTACACCGCGGCGTCGACAACGCGAACGATCGGGTCGGCCGGGTTGGTCGCCGCTGGCTCAGTAATCAGCAGCTGATGCCTGACCGGGGCGAGCGCGACGGTAGCTCCGGCCAGCTTCGCGACCTGCCGGGTCCAGGCCCCTGCGGCGTCTACGACCACCGCGCAGCTGATCGACCGCTCCGAAGTCTCGACGCCGCAGATACGACGGCCGGACAGCGTGACGGCGGTGACGGACTCGTGCTCGAGCAACTCGACGCCGCGCATCCTGGCGGCCGCGAGGTAGGCGTCTACCAGGTCGATCGGCTCGGCGATGTAGACGTCCTCCGGGCACCACAGCGCGAATTCGGTGCTCCGCGATCGCTCGTAATAGGAGACGCGATCCGCTACCTCGGCCGCGCTGGCCTCCCGGAGGTCGACCCCCCAGCCGCTCGACTGCCTCGCCTCGGTACGCAGATAGTCCCGGTGCGCGCCGGTTCTCGCGAGCAGGTAGCTGCCTGTCCGCGTCACATCCAGCGGGACGCCTGCCCAGTCGCCGAAGCTGACCGCGAGCTCGATGCTGCGCCTGGCCAGCCTCGTCCTCAGCTCGTCGGCCTGAACGGACTTGAACAGGCCCGCGGCGCGGCCGGAGGCTTGCGAGCCAGCTGTCTCGCGCTCCACAACGATCACCGAACGGCCGGCGATCGCGCAATGCAGCGCCGTACTGAGCCCCAGCGCGCCGGCCCCGATAACGACAACGTCGGCTTTCATGATCAGGACCTCAGGCCGAACACGCGGACAGCGTTCCCGCCCAGGGCAGCACCGGTCTGCTCGTCGGTGCAGCCGGCGTCGAGCAGTGTCTGCTCCAGCACCTTCGCGTTCTGCTGGACGCTCGGCACCCCTGGCCAGTCGGTGCCGAAGATCATCTTGTCGGCGAGGCGGCGGAGCGCGCTGCCGTAGTAGTCGGCTAGTCGCTGCGGCGGCAGCCCGGAAACCTCGAGCCACACGTTGGGCTTCATCAGCGCGAGAAAGGCAGCCTGGGCATACCACCAGCCTCGGCCGCCGTGCGCCAGCACGACGACGAGATCGGGGAAGTCCCTGAATACCTCGTCGAGCAGGATCGGGTCGGCATAGGAGTTGACCGAGCCGGCGAAGGTGGACGTTCCGCAATGCACGATCACCGGCAGTCCGTGTTGCTCGGCCCAGGCGTAGGCGGGATAGAGCATGCGGTCCCGGGCCTCGAAGCCGCCGTGCACGGGATGAATCTTGACTGCTACCGCACCCAGATCGACCTGCCTGGCGACCTCGGCTGCGACGGGGTAGTGCAGGTGCGGGTTCACGTTTGCGACCGGGTGAAAACGCTCCGGGTTCTGCCGCACTAGCGGCAGCACATCCTCGATCGGCTGGATACCGGTGACCTTGGGGCTGTGCTCGGTGAACAACAGCACGTGGTCGGCGCCCTGACTGGCGAAATGCTCGTCGATCGCGGCCGGGACCGGGACTCCTTCCGGATCGAACAACGCATTCAGCGGGGTCTGTGCGCCGAATGTACGCGCCCAGGCCTGCCAGTCGTCAGAGAGCGTGCGCAACTTAGCGACGTGGACGTGCGCGTCAACGAGCAGCCGGCCGTCCATGGTCACGCGGTCTACGGTAACGGCGTGCCACGCTCGCGCGTGGTTCAGGTTGCCGCGAGGGCCTCGACCTCGACCCGGAACGCGGGGTTGACCAGCCCGCTGACCTGGACGAGCGAACTCGCGGGCGGGCGCTCCGCGCTGACGTACTGGTCGCGGATGCGACGGAACTCTGCCAGATCGGCAAGGTCGGTGAGGAAGACCGTCAGCTTCACCACCCGCTCCATCGTGGTTCCCGCCGCGGCAAGGGCGGCGGCGAGATTCTCGAAGACCTGGGTTATCTGCGCCGCGGGATCGTCCTGGCCGACTAGCCGGCCTTCGGCGTCAACCGGTACCTGACCCGAAACCACGACCAGCGGCCCGCCGAATGCGACCGCATGACTGTATCCGTTGACGGGCGGCATTCCGTCCGGGCGAATGAAGTGCTGAATGGGCGGCGAATCGGGCACAGCTAGCCGTCGTTCCTGCAATCTGAAAGGCCCCCGGTGATGAGTCCGAGGCCGATCCCGAGCATCCAGACGTCCTTGCTCACCGCGGTGCCCGCCTGGCTCGGCCAGATGCTGCCTGGCTTGCGCAGTGCGGGCGTACGCGCATACATGGCGAGGAGCGCGCCAGAGAAGCTGGTTAGGGCCGCGCCGGCCAGCACGCCGGGGATCACCGGGACGAGCAGCGCGGATCCGACGCCGATTTCGGCCGCGGCAAGCAGGCGCATGAACCGATCGGGCGGAATGTTCTTGAGCACTGGAAACGCACGCGCAGCCATGCCGTGCAGCGCCTCGGCCCGCGCGGGGTCGCCGTGCCACTTGTCCAGCCCGGTGTGCAAGATGTAGCCGCCCGCTGCGATTCGACCTGGCAGCTCGCGTGCCTTGAGGGGGAGATGCACGGTGCTTCCTTTCTGGCCGCGCCGCGGCGCTGGGTGCCTGATCAGAATCCTGGGAAGACCGTGCGGAGTTCGTCCAGGTCCACACCGGCGGCCTCGACCGGTGGCGTGTGATCGGGATCAAGCCTGCCGTACACGAGCCTTAGCAGTGCCTCCGCCGGGAGCGTTAGCCTCGGGCCATCGCCTTGCGAGCTGGTCTCATCGAGCCGCACCGGTTCACCAGTCTCGAGGACGAACTCCCTGGCAGGTTCGGTTGTGCTCACGTGCACGGATTGGGGGTTGGCGGCTGGACGGCCCGCTCGGCCGATGAGCGGCCCGAGACCGTCGATCAGCAGGCCGACGGCCTCGGCCGAGACCGTGGCGGCGGGGTCAAGTGCAACGGCGACGTCCCAGCTGTGGACCGCGTGTTCGCCGAGCCGCAGTTTGGTGAGGCCGGTCACGTCCAGGTCCATGCCGAACAGCTGCAGCCTGACCTTGTTCTGCTCATCTGGGGTCAGCGACTCGAGTCGCTTGACCAATGCGTCGTCAACGGCGAGAGCATCGGTAGCCTGCGCCTGCGGGCTCCGCTCGTTCCACGCCTGCCAGATTGGCGGGAAGGTATCGCCGCCCGGCGGCTCGACGCCGTTCAGGCCGGCGTCCAGGAAGAGCCCGAAGATCTCGGCACCCGAGCCAAGATGGCTTAGCACCTGCGCGATGGACCATTCGCTGCAGTAAGAACGCTGCCGCAGCCGATCTTCAGACAGCGGTTCAACGTTCGCGCGCAACCCGTCGTGCGAGTGACGCAAAGCGGTGATCCAGGTCTCGGGGCTAGGTTCCACGCTGCTGATCCCCTTCTTTGAGCTGCGCACATATGGAGGGTGCCCTCCGGAAGCAACACCCTAGCAGCCTTCCGGAGGACGGCCTCCAGATGACCTACGATGGTCCGATGACGGGGCAGCAGTTCCCGGGCGACCTCCACGGCTGCGCTGGTGTGTCAGAGCGGCGCCTGCGGGCCGACGCCGAGCGGAATAGGACCGCGATCGTGGCGGCCGCACGAGATGTGTTCGCTGAGCACGGACTGGAAGCGCCGCTCGAGGAGATCGCCCAGCGGGCGGGCGTGGGCATCGCAACGCTGTATCGGCGGTTCCCCGCTCGCGAGCAGCTGGTGGCCGCCGCCTTGATCGACAAGGTGACGCAGTACGCGGCGGCGGCAGCCGAAGCTGCCGCCGCGAGCGATCCGTGGGAGGGTTTCGTCAGTTACGTCGAGCGGATCTGCGAGCTGCAGGCCGCCGACCGCGGGCTGAGCGACCTGTTGTCCATGACCTTGGCCTCCGATGAGCACATCGAGCAGCTGCGCGCGACAGCGAACGCTCAGGTCGTCCGGCTGATCGAGCGGGCCAAGGCGGCCGGAAAGCTGCGAGCTGATTTCGTGGGCGAGGACCTGCTCCTGCTGCTGATCGCCAGTGCCGCGGTCGGTCAGGCCACGCGCGCCGATGCACCAGATGCATGGCGGCGTTTCATGACACTCGTGCTGGACGCTTTCGAGCGCGGGGACGGCTCGCCGCTGCCTCCCGCTCCGTCGACGGAGCAAATGGTCAGGGCAATGGAAAGGCTGGCTGCCGAGAGAGGTTGCGGCAAAAGCCTTGCCGGGCCGCAAGCCCGTACACCCCGATAGGAGAGTCCCGTTGCGCTTTGCCATCAAGTCATCGCAGCAGAACACCACGTGGGCCGACATGCTGGCAGTCTGGCGGGAGGCCGACAACATTGAGTTGTTCGAG
>DATELR010000281.1:0-12710 GCA_035276345.1 Streptosporangiaceae bacterium
CGGCGACGATGAACGAAACGGCGGCGTGCCGCAGCAGGCCACAGCGCCCGCCTAGGACGGCCCCGCCAGGCCCCGGTGCTGGCTAGCTGGCCCGGCGCCCTGCCCTTCGCCAGCGGGCAGTGCGGTGGTCAGCGAGCACCTGCCGTACCACGTTGCGCCCTGGAATCCCGGTCACCCCGCCGCCGCCGTGCGTCGACGAGCCTGCCTGATACAGGCCGCGAACGGGGGTGCGCAGATCGGCGTAGCCAGCCGCTGGCCTGGCGTGGAACATCTGCCCCATGGTCAGCTCACCATGGAAGATGTTGCCGCCGACGAGGCCATATTCCTCCTGCATCTGATGCGGCCCGATCACCTGGCGATGCAGAACCGACGCGCCGAACCCCGGCGCGACCTGCTCCATCCTGGCAACGACCCGGTCGGCGTAGCGCTCGATCTCTGCCTCGTCCGGATGGTCGGCGTACGCGTGCGGCACCCACTGCGTGAACAGCGACATCATGTGCTGGCCCGGTGGTGCGAGTGAGTCGTCGAACACGCTGGGAATGCAGATGTCGGCAAACGGCGAAGCCGACGGACGACCGGCGACCGCCTCCTGGAACGAGGTCTCGATCTCATCAAGGCTGTCGGCCAGCACGATCGTCCCGCCGTGCACCTGCGGGTCGAACTCCGGATGACTCGCGAAGACCGGCAGCCGGTCCAGCGCCAGGTTGACCTTCACCGTCCCGCTCCTGGTCTGCCAGCCGCGGATATCTGCGACGAAGTCCTCAGGCAGCACCGCAGGATCGACGAGCTTGAGGAACGAGATCTTCGGATGCGCCGTCGTGATCACGACCGGCGCCGCGACGTGCTCGCCGGTGGCAAGGGTCACGCCGGTCGCCCGGCCACCCGAGGTGGTGATCGCGGCAACCTCCGCGCCCGTCCTTACCTCGGCCCCAAATGAACGCGCCGCAGCCGCCAAGGCACCCGTCACCGCGCCCATCCCGCCGCGGGGGAAGCCCCAGGCTCCCGCCTGACCAGCCGTGTCGCCGATGTGGTGGTGCAGCGTCACATAGCCGGTGCCGGCCGATCGCGGACCCGCCCACATGCCGATCACGCCGGAGACCGACAGCAGGCCGCGGAGGGCATCGCTCGTGAAGTACTGATCGAGCAGGTCGGCGATGCTCCCGGTCAGCAGCCTGGTGATGTCGACCGCCAGCCGGGTGTCAACCTTACGCAGGTGGCGCAGCAGCAAGCTCTGCCCGACCAGATCAGCTGGCCTGCGCGAGCCCAGCTTGGGCGGGATCTCGGTGAGCATAGGGCCGAGGATGGCGGCGATCCTGACCAGGCGTGCCTCGTAGTCGGCGTAGTTGTCGGCATCCTGCCTGGAGAATTTCGCGATCTCGGCATGCCGCGCCACCGGGTCGTCTGGCAGCCGCAGATAGCTGCCGTCGGAGCGGGGCGCGAAGTAGGGACCCTGCGGGTACACGTGGTAACCGTGCCGGTCAAGCCGCAGATCGCGGACGAGGTCAGCCGGCAGCAGCGATACGACGTAGGACAGCGACGTCACGGTGTAGTCGGGCCCGAACGGATGCTCGCTGATCGCTGCACCGCCGGGCACCTCGCGCCGCTCGCACACCAGGGTGCGCATGCCGCCGCGAGCCAGATAGGCGGCAGCGACCAGGCCATTGTGGCCGCCGCCGATTACTACCGCGTCAAAGTCGGCCGTCATCAGCAGAAAGCTCCAGGGAAGTCTCGGGCAGGTCGGGCTGCAGGAAAGGCTCAGACACCTCAGATCGGATAAAAGCAAGCATATGACCGGTCTGCATCCTCCTCGATCATGGGCGGGCGCTCCTGGCGGCAGCGCTCGTCAGCGCGGGGGCATCGGCTGGCGAACACGCATCTGTCATGCCCCGCCAGCGCCCCGCCGTTGGCGGTACCCGGATCGGCCAGCTCCTGAGTTGCTGCACGCGCGGCGAGCCGCCTGTTCCTGGGATCGTCGGCGGGCACCGCATCATGCAGCGACTTGGTGTAGTGATGCCGGGGCGAACGGCGGATCTTCTCTGCCGGACCGATCTCGACGATCCGGCCGCCGTACATCACGGCGACGTTGTCGACCACCCTGCCGATCAAGTCCAGGTCGTGGGTCACGAAGAGCATCGACAGGTGCCGCGCCCGGCCCGCGTCAAGCAGCAGGTTCACGATCTGGGACTGCACAGACACGTCGAGGCTCGAGGTCGGCTCGTCGCAGACCAGCACCGAAGGGGAACTGATCAGCGCTCTGGCGATCGCGATCCGTTGCCGTCCCCCGCCGGAGTACCGCGCCGGGTAGCTGCGCAGATCAGCTCCAGGCAGGCCGACTGCGGACAGCTGCTCGGTGGCCAGAGCCTCGCCGCCAGGTCCGCGGCCGCCGGGAAGCCGGTGAATGCGCAGCGGCTCGGTGACAATGTCCCTGATCATCATCCGCGGGTCGAGCGAGTCATACGGGTCCTGCAGCACGAACCCGATCCGCCTGCGCAGCACGCGGAGCTTCCGGCGCCCCGACGGATAAGGCGTGCCGTTGAAGGTCAGGCAACCCGAGGTCGGCCGCTCCAGGCCGAGAGCAAGCCGGATGCAGGTCGTCTTGCCCGACCCTGACTCGCCGACCAGGCCGAGGCTGCCGCCATCCGGGACGGCGAACGTGACGTCGTCGAGCGCCAGCCGGCCACCCCGGTACTTCTTGCTGACGGCCTCGAAACCGATCATGCACCTTCCCCTTCGGCGGCAGGAGCGGCGGCCGCTGGCGCGGGCGTCTCGCCGGGCGCATCGGACGGGCCCGGATGGTGGCAGGCTGCCCGGTGGCCGGCCGCCACAGGTTCGAGCGGAGGATCCGATTCAGCGCACACGTCCGTGGCTCGCGGGCACCGTGGTGAGAACGGGCAGCCAGCGGGCTCATCCCCCGGCGCCGGAGGCGCTCCGGGGATCTGGAACAGCGGGGTTCCGGCCGCCCCCGACCGCAAGTCTCGCCTGGTCTGCAGCAGCCCCTGGGTGTACGGGTGGGCTGGCGCGTCGAAGATCTGCTGCACCGGCGCCTGCTCGACGATCCGGCCCGCATACATCACGGCCGCCCAGTCGGCCAGCTCCGCGACCACGCCCATGTCATGGGTAATCCACAAGAAGCCAGAACGCATGCTTTCCCGCAGCTCGGCGATCAGGGCGAGGATCTCGGCCTGCGTGGAGACGTCAAGCGCCGTCGTTGGCTCGTCGGCGACGATCAGCGGCGGTGACAGCGCGACCGCCATCGCGATCATGACCCGCTGGCGCATGCCGCCGGAGAGCTGATGCGGGTACAGCCTGGCAACCGCGGCTGGCTGCCTGATCTCGACCTGCGCCAGCGCCGCGACCGCGGCCTCGGCGGCCTGCTGCCTGTTCATCCGGGCATGCTGGGTAAAGAGCTCGGCGATCTGCCTGCCTACCGGCACGACCGGGTTGAGCGCTGCCATCGCGTCCTGCGCGATACAGCCGAGCAGGCTGGCCCTGACCCGCCGGAATCCTGGCCGGTCCATCGCCGACACGTCCTTGCCGGCGATCATGACCCGCCCGGTTATCGTCGCTGAGCTTGGCAGCAGGCCGGCCGCGGCGAGAGCGAGCGAGCTCTTGCCGCTGCCGGTCTCGCCGATCAGCGCTACCACCTGGCCGCCCTCGACCGTCAGGCAGGCGTTCCTGACGGCGTGGACCGTGGCGCCGTATTTCACGTTGAGGTCGGTGAGCTCCAGCGCTGTGCCGCCGGGCTGCACCGCACCGCCGGCCGTCACGCTTCCTCCCTCGTCCGCGGGTCGACGAACATCCTCAGCACGTCGGCGAACAGGTTGAAGAACACGACCGCGACCGCGCCTACGATCACGGTGCCCATCACGACCGGGCGGTCGAGATTGTGCAGCGAGTTCACCGCGAGCAGCCCGATCCCCGGCCAGATGAACACGACCTCGACCGTGACGACGCCTGACAGGTAGGACCCGAGGTCCAGCCCCACCATCGTCAGCGCCGGAGAGAGCACGTTGCGCAGCACATGCCTGCGCAAGATGTAAGAGTCGGACAGTCCTTTCGACACTGCCGTCCTGACGTAGGACGAGGCCAGCGATTCCTGCATCTGATCGGCGACGATCTGGGCGTACCACGGCGCGCCGATCAGCCCCAGTGTCAGCGCTGGCAGCACCAGCTGACCGGGACCCGTGCCGCCGGTGACAGGAGCGATCCCGAGCCGGAATCCGAATAGCAGCAGCAGGAGCAGCCCCAGGACGAAGACCGGCACCGCCAGCAGCGTCAGGTTGATGGCGCTGACCAGCGCCCTGACCCTGCCGTAGAGAGTCGCCGCGATCCCGAGCGCGCCGCCGATGATCACCTCGGCGATAACACCCGCCAGCGCGAGCACCCCCGTCGTCAGCATCCTCGGCCCGATCAGGGAGGCAACCGGCTGGCGCTGGATATAGGACGTGCCAAGGTTTCCGCGCAGCAGGTTGCCGAAATAGTCGGCGAACTGGACGATCAGCGGCTGGTTCAGGTGCAGCTGGGTGCGGATGTTCGCGAGCACCGCGGCGCTTTGTGCCCGCGGCGCGATCGCCTTCGCCGGGTCGCCAGGAACCACGAACTCCAGCAGGAACGCCAGCACGACGACGCCCGCGACCGCGATGAACCCGAAGACCAGCCTGCGGATCAGCGCCCGAGCCACGAGAGCCTCCGCAGGTCAGGATTGAGCGCCTTCACTCCCTCGCCGATGAGCAGGAAGGCAAGGGTGAGCGCCATGATCGCGAGTCCTGGCGCGACCACGAGCAGCGGATCGTAGCTGATGGCGATCTGGCCGTCGGAGATCATGTTGCCCAGCGACGCCGTGGGCGGGTTGATCCCGGCCGACAGGTAGGACAGGGTCGCCTCGAAGGCAACCGCCGATGCCGCGTTGAGTGGCGAGTAAGCGAGCATCATCGACGTCACGTGCGGAGCCAGATGCCGGCGGACGATGGTCAGCCCGCCGGCACCCATCGCCTCGCCGGCCTCGACGAACCCGCGCGAGCGGAGCCTCAGCACCTCGCCGTAGACCAGCCGGGCGGGATACGACCAGAACAGCACCGTGATGATGACGATGACCCTGGTCAGGCCCGCCGACATGACCGCGGCGATGACCAGGCCGGCCAGCGTGTACGGCAACGCCAGCCCGACGTCGGTGAACCGCATCAGGAATTGCTCGACCGGCCCGCGGAAATAACCGGCGAACAGGCCGACCGCTGCGCCGATGATGATCGACGTGGCGTTGGATACGACGGCTACGATCAGCGACACCCTGATCCCGTAGACCAGCCGGACGAGCTCGTTGCGGCCGAGCAGATCGGTGCCGAGGGGATAACGGCCGCTCGGCCCGACCGGGAGCCCTGTCACGCTCAGCCCGTGCGTCAGGTCCTGATGTGTCGGGCTGCCAAACAGCGGCGCGGCGATGGCCAGCCCGGCGAACACGACGAGCAGAGCCACCCCGGTGACCAGCTGCCACGGCCAGTGCCCGGGGCGGCGGCGGCCGTCAGCCGACCCGCGCAGCCCCGGAAGGCGCCGCCCGAGCAGGGTGGTCGCCGAGGCGGATGCCACCTGGTTACACCCACATCCGGTCGTAGTAGCTGTAGGTCTCGCCGCGGTACTGGTAGTTCTGGATCTTCTGGGAAACGCCAGCCAGCCAGTCGGTCGATGCGAGGAATACGTACGGCGCGTCGTCTCCGATCAGCTGCTGGATCTGGGCGTAGAGCTTGTTCCTGGCGGTCTCGTCGAACTCGGCGGCCGCCTGCTTGGCCAGCGCGTCGACCTGAGGGTTTGAGTAGCCGCAGTAGTTGCTCGACGCCTTCGTCGTATAAAGGGCGTCGACCTCGTCGGCCGGGGTCGGCTGGACCATGTACCAGGAGTCGGTCGACATCTGCAGCTTCTTGCGGCCGCTCTGCTGGGCGTACTCCAGGCTGTACAGCGCGTTGGAGTCGATCTGGTTGAGCGTCACGTGCACGCCAATGGCCGCGTATTGCTGCTGCACGACCTGCGCAATGGCGGGGAACGGCGGATCCGCCGAGACGGACAACGTAACCGAGAAGCCTTTCTTCACGCCCGCCTGAGTGAGCAGGTCCTTGGCCTTCTGCGGGTCGTAACCGTACTGCGGGAAGGTGGCGTCGAAGTCGGCCAGGTCCTTCGGGAACGGCGCGCCCCACGGCGTGCTCGTGCCATAGGTGATCCTGGCCAGGGTGGCTTTGTTGACCGCCCAGTTCATCGCCTGCCTGACCTCGCGGCTGCGGAACGCGGGCACCGTTTCCGGGTACATGGTCAGCCAGATGTTTCCTGGCGACGGCCTGGATATGGCGAGCTGCTTGAGCGTCGGTGAGGCGAGCACCTGGCCTGCCTCCGTCGGCGGCAGGCCGTCACCGATGATGTCGGTGTCGCCGTGCTCGAGTTGCTGCAGCTGGATCTGCGGGTCGACGCCCCAGTGGTATTCGACGGCATCCAGGTACGGCAGCCCCCGGTAGAAGTAGTGCGGGTTGCGCTCAAATCGAGCCGTCTGCCCTGCCTGGTCGAAGGAGGCGATCTTGAACGGCCCGTAGCCAACCGGCGTCTGGCCGAACTGCTTGCCTAGCCTGTCGACTTCCTCCTTCGGCACCGGTGCCGTGATCGGCTGGGTGAGTGCGTTCAGGATCGTGAAGTCGGGCGCGGTCAGGTGCACAACAAGCGTGCTATCGCCCTGTGTCTCGACACCATCGAGCTGCTTGGTCTTGCCGCCCATGACCTCGCTGGCACCGACAATCGATGACAGGTAGCTGGCTCCCCAGGACTGCAGCTTGGGGTCAAGCATGCGCTCCCACGCGTACTTGAAGTCCCCGGCGACGATGTTCCTGCCATTGTGGAACTTGGCGTCCTGCCGGATCTTGAACGTCAGCGTTTTGCCGTCGCTGCTGATCGCGGGCCGGCCGGCGGCCAGGTTCGGTACTGGCCCGCCGAAGTTCTTGTCGTAGGCCATCAGCGCGCCGAAGTAGACCAGTTCGGTCAGGCAGTCCCAGGCGGTGAGGTTCTCGCCCAGAGCCGGGTCGAATGAGTCAGGTGGGTTGGCCCACGACACCCGGACGGTGCCCCCATAGTGCCCGCCGGAGACCGGTTGCGGGCCAGGGACGTATTCCTTGATCCTGACGCCGCCCTTCTTGGAAATCACCGTCCCGCCGGACGAGGTCGTGCAGGCCGCCAGGAGCGGACCGCCGACCGCGCCCAGTGCTCCTGCGGTGCCGGTCAGCTTGAGGAAGCCGCGGCGGTCCATCGGGATCGGCCTGATGGCTGGCGGCTGGCCAGGTTGTCGGGGTCTCTTTCGTTGCGTCATCGCCTAGTCGTCTCCTTGGCGTTTGCTGAGCCTGGCGGCAACGTATTTGCGGACGTCGGCGCTGGGCTCCTCCATGGGTGCGAGATAGCCGGCCGTGAAGCGGCGCGAGGTCATGCCATCCTGGACGCGCTCGCAGATCAGCCAGTCCTGGCGGTTCACCAGGTCCCAGAAGCCGACCGCGTCACCCGGATCGAAATCCGGCTTGGCTATCTCATCGGGGTGGAACAGGAAATCGCAGATGACGGTCGTCAGCCCGGCTGAATGCGGCCAGAGGGTAAAGGCAGCGACGTGATCAGCTGACAGGCTGAGCATCAAGTTGGGCAGGACCAGTTCACCAAAGTGCCTGGTCCGCTCGGCCTCGGACAGGCCAGGCAGTGGCTGGCGCGTGGTGGTGCCTGTCGCAGTGAATGTGTAGGCCCCGTCGCGATGCGGGACGCCAGACTCCCAGTCCACCTCCCCGCCGCTCCTGGCGAACTCGGGCACAAGTTCGCACAGCTCGGGGTGAACGGGGCCGCAGTGGTAGCACTCGTTGTAGTTCTCGAGCACGACCTTCCAGTTCGCCGCGACGTCGTAGCGCAGCCGGGCACCAGTCCTCAGTTCGTCCAGCCGGTACCCGGCGACCCGCGCCGGGATTGGCCCGAGCGAGTCCTGCAACGACGGTCCTGCGCCAGGTTCGAGCCTGGCGAACACGAAGCCGCCCCAGGTGCCGACCTCGACCTGGTGCAGGGACAGCGCAGCCCGGTGGCTGCGGAGGTCGGGCAGGAAAGGCGCCGATCGCAGCGCGCCGTCCAGGCCGTAGGTCCAGGCGTGATACGGGCACCTGATCGACCCGGCGAAGCATCCGGTACGCCAGCCTGGCTCGCCACCCGGCGTGCTGCCGCCGACCTTCAGGCCGGCCGGCGCGGCCTCCTCCGGCGGCACCAGCCGCGACCCGCGGTGCCTGCACAGGTTGTAAAAGCCGCGCAGCCCGCCGTCGTCGCCGCGAACGACGATCACGCTCTCGCCCACGACGTCGGCGGTCAGGTAAGCGCCGGCTTCGGCCAGGCTGTCAGCGCGTCCCACGCAGAACCAGTCGGCGAAGATGATCACGTCCCGCTCCCTGCGGAACTCCGGCTCTGACACAAAGCTCGCCTTCGGCAGGCTCACCTCGAGCGGGATACCTGGCGGCATGCCGGGCGCCGGTCCACGCCGTTGCACCGCTACCTCCCTCGCTTCGTGGCACGCAAGGTGACTCCCGGCCGCTCAGTCGTCCCCGTAGCCGAACTCTGGCTGGATGGGCTGGCCGTCGGCGAACCTGCCGGGGCGGAACGCAGCCAGATCGACGCGTGTCGCCGAGCCCGCGACGATCAGTTCGGCCAGTGCCTCGCCGACCGCCGGGGAGATTTTGAACCCCATGCCTGAGAATCCGGCAGCGAGAATCAGCCCCTGCCTGTCCTGCACCGGGCCGAGCATCGGCCTGGCGTCGGGCGTCATGTCGTACACGCCGGTGACGCCGCCGGTGATCCCGGCATCCGCCAGCGACGGAACCCGCTTCACGGCCGACCCGACCAGCTCCGCGAGTTCGCCCCCCGGCGCGGCCGTGCTGATCAGGTCCGGGTCGACGCCGCGCGGCCCGGTGAAGTTGCCGATCAGGGTCCGCTCCCCGGCTGCCTCGGGCCGGAAATAGGTCTGCGTCATCGAGTCGATGCTGGCGACGCCGGCTCCGGCTCCCGCCGGGTGCGCCACGACGGCGACGTGATGCAACTCGGTCTCGATCGGCAGGTCGATCCCGGCCGCAGCGAGCAGCGGCGGAGACCAGACGCCGACGGCGAGGACAACGGTGCCGGCGTGTATCACGGTGTCCTCAGTCTGGACTCCGATGACGCGCTCGCCGTCCGTAGCCAGGCTCCGCACCCTGGTGTTCGGACGATAGGCAGCGCCGGCATCCCTGGCGGCGGCGAGCAGGTCGCCTGCCACGATCGATCCGTCGCCGTAGCCGCCGTGTGGTTCCCACGCAGCGCACTCCACGTCGTCGGTGCGCATACTAGGGGCGAGCTTCGCGAGCTCGGCACCGTCCACGACCTCGGCTCGTGCGCCGCGCTGCCGCTGCATGGCAACGTTGGCCCGCAGCAGGTCTGCCTCTTCTTTCGGGACCAGGCGCACGAAGCCGGTCCTGCGCACACACGGCGGCCGCCCGGTCAGCTCGCTCCAGGCGTCGAACATCGCGTCGCTGCGCACCGCAAGGTCGACCTCGGGCGGAAACGTGTAGTGCATCCTGACCAGCGCCGACGATCGGCTCGACATGCCCGACCCCGCTGTGCCTCGGTCGATCACCGTGACCGATCCGGCGCCGAGCCTGGTCAGGTGGAATGCTGTCGAGGCGCCGATGACGCCGGCCCCGATGATCAGCACGTCTGTCGTGGCGGTCAATTCTTGCTCCAGCGCCGGGAGCGCAGGTGGCCGAGAACCTGACGTGCGGCGTTGTAGCCAGGAGCGCCAGTCACCCCGCCGCCCGGGTGTGCCCCTGCGCCGCAGAGGTACAGCCCGCCGACCGGCGTCGCGTACCTGGCCCAGCCCGGCACCGGCCGCATATGGAACAGCTGGTCGAACCTGATGTCGCCGTGGAAGATGTTGCCCTCGGTCAGGCCGTACGTGCGCTCAAGGTCAAGCGGCGTGAGAACCTGCCTGGCCACGACGGCACCGGGCACGTTCGGTGCGAACGTGCCGATCCTCGCGATGACCTTGTCGCCGAGTTCGTCCCTGCGCTTATCCCAGGTCCCTTCCGCGAGGCGGTAGGGCACGTACTGCACGAAGCACGTCATGACATGCCGGCCGGCCGGCGCCAGCGTCTCGTCCACGCTCGAAGCGACCACGCAGTCAATGAACAGCTCGTCGGCGGCTGCGATCTCACCGCGCTTGGACCGGTCGTAACACCTGTCCGCGACGTCCAGGCTCGGCGGCAGGGTGAACAGTGCCCGCTGGCCAGGACCCGCGTCGGCCGGCATGCCGAGCACGGCGGGCTCGGCATCGAGCACGAGGTTGACCTTGGCACACGGGCCGTCCATCTTGATCGCGGCTACCGCGTCTCGGAAGTCCTCAGGCAGCTCGGTCTTGTCGACGAGCTGCAAGAACGTGCGCTTCGGGTCGGCGGAGGACAGCACCACGCGGGCGGTCAGCTCGGACCCGTCGGCAAGCGCCACGCCGGTGGCACGGCCGTCGGCGACGGTAACCGCCGCTACTTCGGCGGCCGTCCTGATCTGCATGCCGTGGCCGCTGCCCGCCGTCGCGATCGCGTCGCTGATCGCGCCCATGCCGCCGATCACGTGCCCGAAGAACCCTTGCTCGTCGTGATCGCCGCCGGTGAGCATGTGGAAGACGAGTCCGATCAGCGTGCCTGGCTGGTAAGGGCCGCCGTGCTTGCCATACAGGTTGTTGGCCAGCAGGAGAGCCTTGACCTGCGGCGAGGTGAACCTGGCATCGATGAAGTCGCCCAGGCTGGAGGAGACCAGGGTGGTCAGGCCCTCGATGTCGCGGCCACGCAGGCCGCGCAGCCGTCCGCCGATCCTGATCAGCTCGGCCGCGCCGCGCAGCTTTCCTGCCCGGGTATCGGGCGGCAGTTCGGTCAGCATCGGCTGCAGGCGGGCAGATAGCTGGCGCAGCTCGTTCGTCGCTTCCTCGAACGCGCGGGCATCCCTAGCTGAGTACCGCGTGATCTCGGCCCGGGTCCGGGCAGGATCGGTCCAGCTCGCGAGGACGTCGCCGCCCTCCAGCGCGACCTGGAGTGCTGGCTCGCACGGGATCATGTGCAGTCCGTGCCTGCCGAGCTCGAGCGTCCTGATTACCTCGGGGCGCAGCATGCTCGCGATGTACGAGGTGGTCGACGCGCGACAGCCGGGAGCGATCTCCTCGGTGACGCAGGCGCCGCCGATGACCTCCCGGCGCTCGAGCACCAGGACGGAGAGCCCGGCCTTGGCGAGCAGCGCCCCCGCGGTGAGCCCGTTGTGCCCGGCGCCCACCACGATCGCGTCCCATCGCCGCTCAGCCACTACCACCAGCCCGCCCGCACGCTGCCGTACCCCACACCTGAACCCTTGGTGGTGTCATGGGCCCGCCAGGGGTTCAGCGGTGGGGCGAGGTGCCGCATGCACCGGCCTCCCGGATCGGGCGCCAGGATGGGGCGCCAAATTTGACCAGAGGTTTGTTAAGACGTCCAGGAAGATCTGGATTTCGCCGAGTATGCAATGTTAGCTTTTGCGATGTCAATGACCTCGGGGATGGCGAATCAATGACTTCCGGTCAAACAACAGCCCGCATGCCGATGCGGGCTGGCCAGAGGCCCGCAATGCGGGCCGGCGACCGGCAGCGCGCCAAGCAGGACAAGATCGTTGCCATCGCGATGGAGCACTTCGCGAAGCACGGATACGAGGGCGCGCGAGTAGAGGCGATCGCGTCGGGCGCCGGCGTATCCAAGGGAGCGATCTTCGGCTACTTCGGCAGCAAGGCTGGCCTTTTCCTGGCCACGTACCAGAGCGCGACGCAAGCGTTCAGCCGGTACCTTGAGGCGCCCGACGAGGTACTCGATCTAGGGTTTTTCGCGACCATCAGCTACTGGCTCGAGCACACGCCGCACATGATCCACGAGGACTGGATCCCATACCGGGTCGTGCTGATCGGCAGCTACTGCTCGGACCTGGCGCTGAAGCGCGAGATCACGAAGTTCATGCAGAGCGAGGATCCGTACGGGACGCGCGAGTTCGTCCAGTTCGGTGTCCGCCGCGGTGAAGTGCGGCGCGACATTGAGGCCGACCTGATCGTGTCCCTGGTGGACTGGCTGATCGACCGCTGCCAGGACGCGATCGTCACCGAGGAACTCGACCCCGGGCTGTTTGGCTACTTCACCCAGTCGCCGAAGCTGCGCGAGCAGCGGATGGCGCAATTCGTCGAGCTGCTGCGCAGCGCCATCTCCGTGCCAGCGCCTGCGCACATGCCGGCCGGCAACCGCTGAAGGGAGCACCTGGTGAGCGACGCATCGCTGGCTCATGCGAGCGCCGACGCGGAACAGCCCGCCGCGAGCCCCGGCTTCTCGACCGAGATCCGCGAGGTGGCGATCACGATGCCAGATGGCGTTCGCCTCGCCGCGACGCTCTACCTGCCGCCGGACGCCGGCACGGTCCAGGTACCTGTCGTGCTTGAGTACCTGCCGTACCGCAAGGACGATTCGGCGGGTCGCAACCTCGAGCTGAACTCCTACCTCACCAGGCGCGGGATCGCCGGGGCCCGGGTTGATATCAGGGGCACCGGCAACAGCGAAGGGGAGCTTCCCGAAGGCGAGTACACGGAGCAGGAACAACGCGACGCCGAGACGGTCATAGCCTGGCTGGCCGATCAGCCGTGG
>DATELR010000282.1:0-14529 GCA_035276345.1 Streptosporangiaceae bacterium
CAGCTTTAGTGCGGCTGCCGAGTTGGCCGAGAACGGCAGCCTACGAGGAAGAGGCGGACGCCGCTGCTGTCCACCTCTTCCTCACTCCGTTGGCTAGCTAGCGGACGATCGTGTCGCAGTACGTCTTCCCCGGGAAGACGCCGTCCTCCGGACACGTCGTGCTCTTCCGGAACTGATTCTCCTGGCCGAGCCTGTCGACCGTGTTCGGGTAGGTGACGCCGTAGTTGAGGGCTCCTCCGTCCCATGAGAACCAGGGGTAGATGCAGTACGGGCCGCCGTACTGCGTGCAGTCGGTCGGGCCGACGAACGAGTTTCCGAGCACCTCAGCCTTGCCGCCGGTGTCGGACACAACAGCCCAATTCTGCGGGTGCGAGCCGTCACCGAAGGTGACGTTGAGGATCCGAATCGGTTGCTGGCCTGCCCAGTTATCCCGGTTGAACGAGCCGCAGAAGGTCTGGCCTGGGACGCAGAACGCGCCTGAATGGTCGCCGTAAAGGTCCGAGTGGCCGATCTCGTATACGAATGCCATCGGCGTATCCCAGACACCGCCCCAGTCGAGCGCATTGCCGATCTGCTGCGTGTTGAACTCGGGCGTCAGCGGGCCGTCGCCGGGACTGTTGAGCACGAGCACGCTCGACGTTTCCCCGGTCGTCTCGTCCATGACCTGTTCCTGGTAGGCCGCGTCCGGCGACGGCGCCCAGATGTGGACGTCGACGGTATCGAGGGCATGCATGACGAACGGGCCTGTTCCTGCGGTGTTCATGAGCATGCCGTTGAACGCGGCTGGCTCGATGATGTCGTTTCCCCGCTGCTGGATCGTCCAGACGGGTGAGCACGCCGTGTAGGTGTCGGCCTGATGCGTGACGCGGAATCCACCGCCAGACGTGCACCGCGTGGTCACCGAGTCCGGGTAGAACTGCAGCTCGAGGAAGCCCTCGCCACCGATCTTGCTCGGATTCGTGTCTTTGACCGTGCCGCCGAACCAGAAAGTCGGCCCGACGCTCGACACCGGAACCGCGCCGTCTGCTGGCAAGACGACACGCCACGTGATGTCCTGCGCGGAGCCAGGTGCGGACGAGACCGGGTCGAGCTCCGGTTCGTCGTGGCCCGTGCAGCCCGGCGTGTAGTAGTCGTACCAGTCCTCGCTCTGGCCGCCGACGACGTGCGCGAGACAGTTCTCGGTGCTGGTGTCACCCGCGCTTGCTGAGGTAACCGCTCCCGAGCTGGTGCTAGCACTCGCCGCGCCGGCAGACGCGCTGAGCCCAAGCGCGACCGCGGAGACTGCCGCGATTAAGGCAAATCTCGCCGCTGACATCTGCTCTCCTCCCATTGGCATTGTCTCCTTATGCTCAGCTTTACACCTGAACAAGATCACATACCAATACATAGACAGAATTGCTGGGTGGAGTGCTCCGCAACGTCAAAAGCGGCAACCGAGGAAATGCCACCATAACCCGGTCTTAAGGGGTTGGTTCTTAGTCGGCCATGCCGGCCAGCGCCAGAGCCTCCTGGACGTTGAAAGTGCGTCCGGCCCGGCGCTCGTCCTCCCACTGCGCCGCATCCAGCATGCTGCGCGCTGGCGTGAGGAATTCCTCCAGAAGCTCAGCGTCCGGATCGCGGATCGGCATGCCCGCCTGCTCCCGCAGCGCTTCAGTGGTGCCGAGCAGCCTCGCCGCGCGGACGGGATCACCGCGCTGGCTGAAGGCCCCCGCGATCAGCTCGATGATCTCAATGGTCAGCTCGATGTCACCCAGCCCGACGATGCTGGCCGCCTGGCTGCGCAGCGATGTAAAAGCCTCGTCCGCCCGCCCGGAACGCAAGAGCGCAGCCGCGAGATTGGACTGGATGACGGCGCAGCCCCAGACGTTCCCGAGCTTCTCATCGATGACGCGCGCCCGCTCGAGCAGCTCGATGCCGTGATCGCAGTTATTGGCGGTCACCTCGAACACGGCCAGGTTGGACAGCGCGGTCGACTCCCGGTTCTCGTCGCGGATCTCGCGCGCGATGTCGATGCTCTCACGCAACATCGCCCGGCCAGTGTCGGCGTCGCCGAGGGTCCAGTGGGCGACGCCGAGGCTGTTGAGCTCCATCGCTGTCTTGCTATGGTCTCCCGTCTCACGCCGGATCTGCAAGCAGGTGGTCAGCGCGTCTCTCGCTTCTGCGGTCTCGCCTTGCTGCAGCAGCAGGACTGCCAGCCCGTGCAGGGCGTTGGCGAGGTCCGGCCCCCCTGCGGCCGACGCGACGGCCACCGCCCGCCGTTGCCAGGCGCGCCCTTCTGCGGTGTAGCCGAATGCGTACCAGAACCAGCTCACTGCCTGGCAGAGCCGCAGGCCGATGGTCAGGCGTTCAGGCGGCAGCGCAGTCGTCTCGCCGGGCGGCTCAAGGCACCAGCCAAGCGCGGTCCGGATGTTCTCCAGCTCGCGCTCGATGCGGTCGCGGGCGGCAAGGGTTTTCGGGCCCTCAAGCCGGGTTGAGAGTTCCTCGGCGAGATCGGCATAAAACGACGCATGCATGTTCTTTGCCGCTTCGAACTCGCCAGCCTCCTGCAGCTTGGCCCTGGCGAAAGCCTGCACGGTCTGCAGCATGCGCGCACGGGGCTCACCGTCAGGCCCGTCGGAGACGCCCAGCAGCCCGGCGTCGGCCAGTTCGGCGACCAGCTCGAACGCGTCTGCGCCGCCGGCAGCTACCGCTGAGATGGCCGCCAGGTCACAGCCTCCGGCGAACGCTCCGATCCGCCTGAAGAAGACCTGCAGGTCGGGACTGAGCAGGTCATAGCTCCAGGCAATCATGTGCCGCAGCGTGCGATGCCGTTCCGGCCGCCCCGCGGAGCTGGCCTCGAACTCGAGGCTGCTGTCCAGCCGGGCTAGCAGGGCGCGCGGGCTCAGCAGCCTGGACCGCGCCGCGGCGAGCTCGAGCGCCAGTGGCAGGCCGTCGAGCCGGGCGCAGATCGCGGTCACGTCCTCGGCGTTCTCGGCAGTCAGCTCGAAATCGGGGCGTGCCATCCGCGCGTACTGGACGAAGAGCCCGACCGCGCTTTCCTCTTGCTGGTCTGGCGACAGCGAGCCGGGCAGCGGCAACTGGCCCAGTGGATACTCGTGCTCTCCGAGCACGCGCAGCGGACTCCGCGAGGTGGCGAGCAGTGCAATCCGAGGTGCCACGGTTAGCAGCTCGGCGATGACCTGAGGGGCCTCAGGCAACTGCTCAAGGTTGTCCAGCACCAGCAATGCCTGCAGGTTCGCGATGTGCTCGAAGAACGTCGGCGGGGAGCGGCCGTCCCCGGTGATACCGAGCGCCTCAGCGATCGTCGTCCACATGACCGGCGCATCAGTCACCGGAGCGAGCCGCACGAAGAAGACACCGTCGGGGAAGCGATCGGCGACCGATTCGGCGGCGGCCAGCGCCAGCCGGGTTTTCCCCACTCCGCCTGGCCCGGTGACCGTGACCAGGCGGACAGCATCAGGCCGGGACAGCAGACCCAGGACGTCGCGAAGTTCCGCGCTGCGCCCGATGAACGGTGTCGGCGGCCTGGGCAGGCTGCCGCGATTGCCAAGGGTCTTGAGCGGCGGGAACGTGTCCTGCAAGCCCGGGATTCGCAGCTGGTACAGATGCTCAGCCTCGGCGATGTCCTTGAGCCGGTGCCAACCAAGGTCGGTCACGCTCGGGCCGGCCTGCTGCTCCACGCTCGCATCGCTGCTCTCGCCGGCGCCCGCTAGCCAGCCCGCGATCAGCTGGCGCGTGGCCTCGGACATGACTACCTGGCCGCCGTGTGCTGAGGCTGCGATCCTGGCGGCCCGGTGCACGTCCATGCCGATATAGCCATCCTCATGCGGAGTTGGCTCCCCGGTATGCAGGCCCATCCGTATGAGCGGTGCAACACCCTGCGGCCAGGCATGGCTGGCCAGTGCCCTCTGGCCCTCCACACACGCGCTCACCGCGTCGGTGGCAGATGCGAACACCACGAAGAAACTGTCACCCTCAGTCCCCATCTCGGTTCCGTGATGGGCGCAGAAGGCGCTGCGCAGCAGGCCACGCTGGGACGAGAGCAGGTCGCCGTAGGCGCCGCCCAGCCGCGCCAGCAACTGCGTGGAGCCTTCCATGTCGCTGAACAGCATGGTCACAGTCCCCGTTGGCAGCCCCATCAGGGCATTGTGCTGGCCGTTCGCTGAGGTCGCAAGCCTGCGCGGGCGACTTGTTCCACCTGGTCGCAGTAGTCGCGCCACCATGCTTGGTCGCCTGCTGGAAGCTGTCGTGGCCGTCACGTGATAGCGTTACATGTAACGCTGAGGAGGGTGTAATGGCGGACGTGAGCTCTAAGGGTCGCGTGCGGGCGCACCGCGCCCGCCTCCGCGCGCAGGGCCTGCGCCCGGTTCAGATCTGGGTTCCTGACGTGACCGCGGAGGGATTCGCGGCGGAGGCGCACCGCCAGTCGCGTGCGGTGGCTGCCAGCCAGGCGGCCGACGATGACCAGGCATTCGTGGACGCGGTCTCTGAATGGCCTGGTGAGTGAGGCGCGGCGAGATCTGGACGGTTTCTGGTGGGGCCGGCTACGCCGGCAAGCCGCGCCCAGCCGTGATCATTCAAGACGATAGGTTCGACACCGATTCAGTGACGGTATGCCCGTTTACCACCGACCCGACAGAAGCACCACTGTTCCGCCTGCCGGTCGAACCGGGTATGGGCAACGGATTGTCTGCTGCCAGCCGGATCATGGTGGACAAAGTGACCACCGTGCGCCGAGCCAAGCTGGGGGAAAAGGTCGGCGCACTTGACGACTCGGACATCGTCCGGCTTAACCGGGCGTTGGTCGTCTTCCTTGGCATCGCCGGCAGCGCTTGAGAGCACTTCTCGAGTCGGCCTATGGTCACAGTCCCCGTTGGCACCCCATCAGGGCATTGTGCTGGCCGTTCGCTGAGGTCGCAAGAGTCTCCACTAGGTGTCCTCTGACGACGTCGGGATGACCGGCGTGCCGCTGAGTCATGCCAGCTAGACGTTCACGCCAACCGCGGCACGGAGACGCCGGGGGCTCATGGAGGGGAAATGGGAAGGTTCTTGACGGCGTATTCCGTCGTCTCGCTTGTGGGATTCCTGGGGTTCGCGGGAATTGCCCAGGCAGCCACCGGCCACTACACACGGCACAGTTCCGGGCCGACTGTGTCGGTTTTCGCTAGCGGGCTGAACAACCCTCGCGGGCTGACGTTCGGCCCCGACGGCCAGCTGTACGTCGACGAGGGCGGGCTTGGCGGCCACCATTCGACGGTCGGCATTTGCCGCCAGGTTGCAGGCGCAGCCGCGCACCCAGCCAAAATAACGTGGTAATCGGCGCGTAGTAAGGCTGTGACATTGGGCGGGGCGGACGCGTTCATCGGCGAGACCATGCAAGAGGCCATATAACGGCCGATCAATTTGCGACGCGACACCGTCGGCCAAAAGCACCAGGCGGCTAACTAACGAACCGGTCACTGCGTCGTGCGGCCCAGGCTGGAGGCAAGCAGAGCAATGTGCTCAGGCCCGACGCCGCAGCAGCCACCGATGAGCTGGGCGCCGCAGCCGGCCCACGTAGTGGCTTCGGCCAGGTACTGGCTGGGACTGAGTCCAGTGAACTCCCAGTTCGGCGGCGTCCATTCGCCTGTCTCCGCGTACACGCCGATCGGCCCGGCATAGTGCCTGCGGACGATGTCGATCGCGTCCATGGTTACCTCTGGCTGGGCGCGCATGACGGTGATAGCAGCCAGGCCCGGCGTCGCGAGAGCGCTGACGAGCTGCTCGAGTGTGTCGCCGTCCCCGTATTCGGGCTGCATGCCGAGGGTTCCGTCGGGCTCGCGGAACGGGCTAACGCCAAGCCAGACCGGTAGGCCAGTCTCCATCGCAGCCTGCACAGCCGCGGTACCGTACCCACGTCCGCCTATCATCTCCAGCGCGATGAGGTCGGCGCCCGCCTCGGCTAGCAACTCCGCTTGCTCGCGGAATTCGGCAAGGCCAGGAGTCGAGGTATCGGCGGGCGGCGCGGCCATGACCGCGGCGGAAAAAGACGAGATCGAGCCGGCCACTGCGACCGGACGCGACGCTGCAGCTCTTCGAGCGTCCAGGGCCGCCCGCATGGCGGCTCGGTTCACCTCGGCCACGTTGCTGCCAAGGCCCGCTGGTTCGAGCGCCGCGCGGTTCGCTGCATAAGTGTTCGCGATCACGACCTCGGCTCCGGCCCTGATGTATTCCTCGTGTACTCGCTGCACAGCGCCGGGATGCTCCAGGTTGGCCCGCGCACTCCAGGCCAGGTCGTCCATCGGCACGCCCTCGGCTTGCAACTGGCTGCCAGTGCCGCCATCGACGATGACCACGTCTCCAGCCGCCAGCCGCCCGACCACGTCCAACGTCGTACCCATGGAGCCATTCTCACCGGCCGCTGATGCAACTGCTACGTAGCTGCAAGCCTGCGGCCGCTGCAGGGTCTTGCCGACCTGGTGATCGAAACCACTCGAGATGCCGTTGCGCTAAAAGGTCAACCAAATTAACCTTGCCTAAACGCGGCATTGCCCGCCTAAATGGACTGATCCCGAGGTGGCGATGGCAGTTGTCGGTCCGGAGACTCGTGGCCGGCCGGCCCTGACGTGAGCATGCTCACGCCGCCGGCAACTGAAAGGCTCGATGCCGCTGGCGTCGCGGACATGGCCGAGCTGGCGAGACTCGCCTGCGGGCGGTACGGGGTCGCAGCAGATTGCAGCATGCACCTGTATCCGTTGACGGAGAACTGGACCTACCGGGTTGATGTTGGCTCCGGAGAGCCGGTCGTGCTGCGGATTTACCGGCCCGGTAACCGCTCGCCCGCTGAGATCATGTCTGAGCTCGCGTGGATGGAAGCCATCGCCCAGCAGTCATCGTCGCTGGTCCCTGGCGTCGTCGCAACAGCTGGTGGCAGCCAAGTGCTGGAGGTGGCTCGCGGCCCCTCGCTGGATCCGTGCTATTGCGTGATGTTCAGCTATGCGCCGGGCAGCGAACCTGCCGAAGACGAGCTCGTCGCGTGGTTCCCTGAGCTGGGCGCGATCACGGCACGCCTGCACAAGCACGCCAGAGGGTGGCATCCGCCATCGTGGTTCAGGCGGCCGCGATGGGATGTCAGCACGACGCTTGGCGACCGGCCGCACTGGGGGCCGTGGCAGCGCTTCGTCACCGATGGCGAGCAAGTCGCCCAGCTTGAGCGACTGGCGAAGGTCGTGACGGCCCGGCTGCGCGAATGGGGTGAGGGGCCGGATCGCTTCGGTCTGGTTCATGCGGACCTGCGGCTGGCGAACCTGCTAGTCGACGGCGACCGGATTACCGTGATCGACTTCGAGGACTGCGGCCTGAGCTGGTATCTGTACGACCTGGCATGTGCGCTCACGTTCAATGAAGGACGCGCCGATGTCCGTGAGCTGATCGCGCTCTGGGCAGATGGCTACCGGCAGGTCGGACCGCTTTCCGCCGAGGATGAGAAAGAGATCGATACATTCCTGATGCTTCGGCGGCTCATGCTGACGGCGTATGCCGGGCTTCGGCACGACACTGAGCTGGCTGCGGAGATGAGGTCGAACGGCTACAACGCGGAGACATGCGTGATCGCCGAGCCCTACCTGAGCCGGTTCTCGTGACGTACTGGCTGACCCTGGCTTGAGAGACCATTGGCGTTCGTTGGGCTGGTCTAGAATTTGGGCGAACCAATTAGCGGGCGAATGAGGTCGGCAATGGCAGGTCCGCGTGACGCTGAAATCACGATCATCGGCGGCGGCGCCGTTGGCGCGGCGGCTGCGTACTTCCTCGCCAGGGACGGGTGGCGCGACATTCAGCTGCTCGAGGGCCGGGGTCTCTGCGAGGCGACCAGCAGCCAGGCAGCCGGGTTCGTCGGGCAGGCGCGGCCGACTGTCGAACGTGCCAGGCTGACCATGGCTGCAGCCGAGGTCTACCGCAACTTCGAGCGGGAGACCGGTTACACGATGGACTATCGCCAGTGCGGCGCGGTCCGGCTGGCTCTTTCCGATGCCTCCGCCGCCGAACTCAGGCAGATCGCGAAGACGGCCGAGATAACCGGCCTGCCGGTCGAGTTCCTGACCGATGCCCAGCTGCACGAGATCTATCCAGTCCTTGAGGAAACTGAGTCGGTCTGCGCGGCCCTGTGGTCGCCAACGTGCGGATACCTGCAGCCCAACAGCCTGGTCAGCGCCTACGTGAACGCTGCGAGGGATCTCGGCGTAACAGTGACTCAGCACGTTGTGGTCACCGGCATCGGCGTGCGCAGCGGCGCGATCGACTCCGTCATGACAGAAGCAGGCAGCTTCCGGACCGACCAGGTGATCATCGCGGCCGGGCCATGGTCTGCGGCACTCGCCGGTCTCATCGGGCTCGAGTTGCCGATTGTTCCTGTGCTCCACGAGTACTTCGTGACCGAGCCGGTCTCCGGCTGGCACGCGGACCTGCCATGCCTTCGTATCCCGGAAGTCCAGGTGTACGCACGGGGGGAGAGCGGCCGTGTCCTGTGCGGCGGTTTTGAGAACTCAGGCACGAGCATCGATCCGCGGGAGGTCACCGTTGCGTCGCAGCTGGCCGCGCGGCCGAACTGGGACGTGCTCGGCGGGTTCGCGGAGAGCCTGAGCGGGTTCGCTCCGGCCGTGGCGGCAGCGGGAGTGGCGGCAACATTTCAGGGGTGGCCCGCGTTCAGCCCGGACGGGCGGTTCGTGGTTGGTCCTGTGAGTGCAGTGCGCGGGCTTGTACTGGCCGCTGCGTGCAACGCGCATGGCGTATCGGGTTCGGCTGGGCTTGCCATGCACTTGGTCGAGTCGCTGAGCGGCGATCCGTCTCCGTACGTGCGGTCGCTCAGCCCGGACCGATTCATTCCGCGCGCGTGGTCGTGGGAGGATGCCCGCCGCGATGCGCAGGCGGTCTACGAGAACTACTACCCGATGCCAGTTGCGTCTTAGCGTCAGATCGCAGGGTGCATGGCCTTCAGGCCGCCGTCGACGTTCAGCGTGATGCCGGTGATGTAGCTTGCACCGGCGCCGCACAGAAACGAGACCGCCGCGGCGACTTCGTCCGCGGTGCCGACTCGCTTCAGCGGGCTGATCCTGCCAAGCGCGTCCTCGCTCAGCGTCCCGACGAACGGCTCGCTGAGAGGAGTCAGAACCCAGCCTGGCGCGACAGCGTTCACGAGTATGCCGTGCGGAGCTAGCTCGACCGACATGGTCTTGGTCAGTGAGATGATCGCCGCCTTCGACGCGTTGTAGTGGGCGAACTCCGCCTCAGACATCTGCCCGTTGGTCGAGGCAATGTTGACGATGCGACCGCCGGTGCCTTGTTCGCGCATCGCCCTGGCCGCTGCGCCGCCGATCAGGACGGGTCCTCGAACGTTAATGTTCATCAGCGCGTCCCAGTCGTCTGCCGTGAATTCGAGAAACGGGATCGGGTAGTAGACACCCGCGTTGTTCACCAGGGCATCGATGCGGCCGAAATGGTCCAGGACTGCGGGCACCAGCGCAGCGCAGTCGTCGACCGAGCCGACGTCCGAGCGCAGGCCGAGAACCTTGCCGGGGCCGCCGAGCCGGTCAGCGGCGCGGCTGACTTCCTCGGCATTCCGAGCGCAGATCGCCACGCCATAGCCGTCGGCAATCAGCCGTTCGGCGCAGGAGTAGCCGATGCCTTTGCTGCCGCCTGTCACGAGTGCGACCTTGTCCACTGTGCCTCCTCGGTCAGATCATCCGGATGAGCGGCCGCGGCCAGGCGGGCTCAGGGCGCAGCGCTGGCCGCCGCGATCAGGGATTCCAGCGAGGCAGACTCCAGCTTGGCCCTCGTCCAGTCCCAGCGGGACGAGGCTTCTTGCCAGTAATCGAAGCCCTCGGCAGGGGAGTCAGAGAGCAGCGCGTCCATTCCCACGAAAAGCAGCGTCCAGGTGTACTGGGCCGCGATCCCGAAGAGGCTGGCCCGCGCATATTGAACGGGATCGTGCGCGCCGAAGTATGCCTCGCAGGCGATCCTGATCTGGTCCGGGTTGTAGTCCCCTTCCATGGCCAGATCGCCGACATCGAACATGGGGTCGTTCATGCCGCTGAAGTCGTAGTCAATGATCCTGATCCGGCCGTCATCCATGACGTTCTTAGCCAGCAGGTCGTTGTTGCTGGGCACTGGCGGCAACGCGCTGACCGCCAGGGCGGCCTGGATCCTGCGCATCGTCGGCAGCCATTCCAGGATGCCCGGCGGGCACTTCAGTGAGTGCTTGTCGATCAGGACCAGATAGTCGTCGAGAAACTTCCAGATCACGGTGGCGTTCCGCATCGGCGGGGCGTTCGCGTGCAGATCGCGGAGCGCACGGCTGATCCGGGGAATGTAGTCGGCCTGCGCGAGATCGGGAGTGTCGAGTGTCCGGCCGTCTATGAACTCAAGCACGAGTGCCGGAACCTCAGGCAGAGCCTGAACCACCCGTGCGCCGACTCCTGATTCGCCCGCCGCGGCAGTGTTGGCAATCAGGTCGTCGATCGGGATCATCAACCCGAAGTCGTCCATCTCCTGGGTCAGGAACTTGACGACATAGCGGTCCCCGGCCTCCGTGCTGACCGCGTAAGTGACGTGCGCCAGGCCCCCGAAGAGCTGGCGCCAGCCAAGCCGCTGGCCGCGGAGCACGTCCGCCGCATCGGATACCTGGTCCATCTGATCGGCGAACCGCTGGTCCGCGGTGCTCATCGCATTACCAGGAACGACGGCCTCTCCCTGGAGCGGCGTCGCAGGCTCGTTCGCCGCTCCCGTCTGGGTCTCGCTCGTGGCGCCGGTCACAGTCAGGGCTCGGGATTGTACTGATCGATGGCCAGCGGATGATCGTGGATCCGCTTGTAGCGATATGCGTAGAACAAGATCCCGACCAGCAGCGGGAAGCCGACAATCAGCCAGGCCATCGGGATGTCCTTCAGGAAGAAGCCGCCGCCGGTCCCGGATATCTGGTTGTAGGTCGGGTTCGTTGCCGGGCGCGGCCACAACAGGTCAAGCGCTGTGAGCCCGGTGCCGAGGACGGCCACGATGTTGACGAAGATGCCCCACCGCCCCAGCGAGAACCGGCCCTTGATCTTGGGCCAGCCGCGGAATCGGTAGATCAGCGTGACCAGCATGATCAGGAAGTACGCCACGTACATCGACGCCGTCGCGCCGCCAACGATCGAGGACGTCTTGGTCGTGAAGACAAACACCGGCACGATTGACAGCAGGCCGAGCAGTACGACGGCGGCCCACGGCTCGCCGCCCTTGAGCGTTCTGGACCACGTGCGCGAGAACGGCAGCTGCGCGTCCCTGGCCATGCCGTAGATGTGCCTGACGGCTCCGGAGAACATGACGTTCGTGGCGACGATGAGGCCGATCGATACGCACACGAGGAAGAGCTTGAAGACACCGACGGGCAGGTGCGCAGTGATGGCGTTCTGCGCAGGCACCCCGCCGAGCATGGCGGCCTTCATGTCCGGGATCGAAGGCGTCAGGGTGAGCAGGAACATGAATCCGGCGACAATGGCGAACAAGTACGCGCCGATGACAGCCCGCGGCGCATTGCGGCTTGCGTCCACGGTCTCCTCGCCGAGCGTTCCGCCGTTCTCGAAGGTGTAGAGCACCCAGAGCGCGTTGAAGACGCCCGCGCCGACGAACAGCGGGAACACGTTCCCGAACCCGCTCAGTCCCTGGACGGTCGCGGCGCCTGAGCTGGTGGTCGCCACAGCGGCCGTCTGGGTGAGATTGCCGAAGTGCTTGACGCCGAGGATGAAGGTCAGCAGGCAGACGATCGTGACGACGGATAGCTCGAGACCCATCGCCCACTCCGTAATGCGGCCGAGAATGCCGATCCGCACGATGTTCCACCCGACAGCGATCGCCGCGGCGATCACGATAATGACCTCATCGGTATGCAGGCTGGGCGCTAGGTCGAACAGCGGGTGGATCAGCGTCGGCAAGCTTGCGTAATAGGCCGTCATCAGCGGGAACATTGCGGCCGCATAGACCCAGCCCATCCACCAGCCGACGCGTTTACCGGCGAGAATCGTGGGCCACTGGTACATGCTGCCGGCAAAGGGGTACTTGGATGCGAGCTCGGCGATCACGAGCACCATCGCGCCGACGCTGACAGCGACGAGCGGCCACCCCCAGAACTCGGCGCCGCCGACGCTCGACATCGCGAAGCCGTACAGAGAGAAGAGCCCGGCAAACACGCCTACCCCGGCGAACGTGAGTGCACCGTTGGTGAGCGCCGTCAGGACTCTGGTGAGCTTGCCGGCTGCGGTCGTGATCGGCTGCGGCTGTGAGGTCTCGACGGTTCCCATCCGCTGAACCGTCCCTTCTCTTATTTGGGTGGTCCATTAGCCGGATCTGCAAGACTTTTGGCGCACTGTAACGCAGCCTCGCGAGGTCTGACAAGACCTCTCAGCAACGGTATTGACCTTCCTGATCTGCGTCTAGCGCGAGCGGACGCGGCACGGTTACGCTGACTTTCGATATGGTGCGCCCAAATACCAGCGGAGCGTCGAACATGTCCACTGGTGACCCCCCGCAGCGAGCTCAGGTCATCATCGTCGGCGGCGGCGCCGTCGGCTGCAGTGTCGCTTATCACCTGGCCAAGCTGGGCTGGACCGATGTGGTGCTGCTCGAGCAGGGGCAACTCTCGTGCGGGACAACCTGGCACGCGGCCGGCGTCGTCGGTCAGCTCCGCACGCACCCGTCGCTGACCAGCCTGATGCTGTACGGCAGCCAGCTCTACGCGAGCCTGGAAGAAGAGGTCGGCCTTGGCACGGGCTGGAACCAGTGCGGCGCGCTCTGGGTCGCTGCCTCCGCCGACCGGATGACGCAACTGCGCAGGACCGTCGATCTAGCTGGCGCCCAAGGGCTTGAGGCGCACGACATCTCGGTCGCCGAAGCGGCCGAGCGATGGCCTCTGATGCGCACCGACGACCTGGTCGGCGCGATCTGGCTGCCCAACGACGCCAAGGCCAACCCAGCAGACCTGACCCAGGCCCTGGCCCGCGGTGCCAGGCAAAACGGCGTGCGGATTCTGGAGCGGACAAAGGCGCTCGGGTTTACCGTCGATCGCAGCCGGGTCACGTCCGTTGCGACCACGCGCGGCGATATCGAGTGCGAGTTCGTCGTCAACTGCGCAGGACAATGGGCCAAGGGCCTCGCCTCGCAGGTCGGCGTGACCGTGCCGTTGCAGCCAGCCGAGCACTACTACATCGTCACCGAGGCGATCGGCGGGCTGAGCCGGAGCGCGCCCACACTGCGCGACCCTGACGGCTACACGTATTTCAAGGAGGAAGTCCGCGGGCTGCTCATGGGCGGCTTCGAGCCGGACGCCAAGCCATGGGTTGCGTCTGACGAGATCCCCGACGGGTTCGAGTTCCAGCTGCTGCCGGAGGACTGGGACCAGTTCGACATCCTGATGCGGAATGCAGTGCACCGCGTGCCAGCGATGGAGAGCGCTGGCGTGAAGAAGTTCTACAACGGACCGGAGAGCTTCACGCCTGACCACAACTTCATCATGGGGCTGGCCCCTGAGCTCGATAACTACTTCGTGCTTGCGGGGTTCAACTCCTCGGGGATCGCCTTCTCCGGCGGTGCGGGCAAGGCTCTCGCCGAATGGATCGTCGGCGGGGAACCGGAGCTCGACTTGAGCCCGGTCGACATCCGCCGGTTCGCGCCGATGCAAGGCAACAAGCGCTGGCTGCGCGAGCGTGTTCAAGAAATAGTCGGTCTGCATTTCGCGATGGCCTGGCCGAATCGCGAGCCGGAAAGCGCACGGGGGGTCCGCAGGTCGCCGGTCCATCATCTGCTCGAGGCGCAGGGCGCGTGCTTCGGCACGAAGATGGGCTGGGAGCGGGTGAACTGGTTTGCCCCGGCCGGCACTAAGCCAGTCGTGGAATACAGCTGGGGCCGTCAGAACTGGTTCGGCCAGAGCGCTGATGAGCACCACGCGGCGCGCACGAGTGTCGCTCTCTTCGACCAGACCTCGTTTGCGAAGATCGCCGTCCGCGGCTCCGACGCGGAGGCCGCATTGCAATACCTGTGCTCTAACGATGTCGCGGTTCCGCCCGGCCGGACTGTCTACACCGCCCTGCTCAACGACCGCGGCGGCTACGAGGCCGACGTCACGGTGACTCGGATCCGCTGGAACGAGTACCTGCTCGTGACCAGCAGCGCGCAGGGCGTCCACGACATTGACCTGCTGCGGCGCAGCGTCCCGGCGCAGCTGAGCGTCGAGTTCTTCGACGTCACCTCCGCATACGCCGTGCTGTCCGTCATGGGTCCTGACTCCCGGAATCTGCTCGACGGCCTCTCGAGTGACGACTTTTCAGCTGCTGCCTTCCCGTTCGGGCATAGCAGGGAAGTGGACCTCGCAGGGCTGACGGTCCGTGCCACGCGGCTGACTTACGTGGGTGAGCGAGGGTGGGAGCTCTACATTCCGAGTGAGATGGCCGTAGCCGTGCTCGACCGGCTGACAGATCCCGGCAACGCGATGGCGCCCAAGTTGGCTGGGTACTACGCGATCGA
>DATELR010000283.1:0-3297 GCA_035276345.1 Streptosporangiaceae bacterium
CCGACCGCATGTGGGCCTTGATGGTGCTGAAATTTGCCGCCGCGTTGCCCGGCGCGCGGCAGGAGCTCGCGAGCGCGGCGCTGAGCCCGCTCCGGTCGCGCAAGTCGCCCGCCGAGATCGCGGCGCTGCGCGAGGCCGGCCAGGCAATCGACCGGGTACACGCCCAGGTGCCTGGCTGGCTGCGGGCCGGCCGCACCGAGCTGGAGGTGGCCGCCGATATCGGCGAGGCAATCCTGGCCGAGGGGCACAGCACCGCCGACTTCGCCATCGTCGCCTCTGGTCCCAACGGGGCAAGCCCGCACCACAGCGCGGCCGACCGGGTGCTGCGCGCAGGTGACGCGGTCGTCGTCGACATCGGCGGCACAATGCCGACCGGCTATTGCTCGGACTGCACGCGGACTTACGTGCTCGGCGAACCAGCCGCTGAGTTCGCTGCCTACTACCAGGTGCTGAAGGACGCGCAGGACGCAGCGTGCGCAGCGGTCAGGCCGGGCGCCAGCGCCGAATCGATCGACGCCGCAGCCAGGGAGCCGATCACGGCGGCCGGATACGGGCAGTTCTTCCTGCACAGAACCGGCCACGGCATCGGACTTGAGACACACGAAGACCCGTACATCGTGGCCGGCAACGCGGAACCGCTGCGGGCAGGGCACGCATTCTCGGTGGAGCCCGGCATCTATCCGGGCAACGATGGCGCCAGGATCGAGGACATCGTCGTCTGCACCGACACCGGCGTCGAGCGCCTGAACAACGTGACCCGCGAGCTAGTCTGCGTGCCGGCCTGATGCGCGCCGCCCTGCGCGAGAGCCGCGACGAGGCGGCCAAGGCGCTATTCGAGCTAACAGCAGAGATCGCGGAGAACGAGCTTCGCCCCGCGGCAGCGGCTGCCGAGCGTGACGGGCGGTTCCCGCGCGAGGAATTCAGGCTGCTCGGCAGGTCGGGACTGCTGGGGCTGCCCTATCCAGAGGAATTCGGCGGCGCAGCCCAGCCTTACGAGACCTACCTGCAGGTCGTCGAGGAACTCGCTGGCGCCTGGCTGACTGTGGGTCTCGGGTTGTCCGTGCACGTGCTCAGCTGCTTCGCGCTGATCAACGCCGGCAGCAAGGAGCAGCAGGAGCGCTGGCTCCCCGACATGCTCGGCGGCGAGCTGCTGGGCGCGTACTGCCTGTCAGAGCCGGGCAGCGGTTCGGATGCCGCTGCGATGCGCACCAGCGCCCAGGCCGACGGCTCTGAGTTCATCCTGAACGGGACCAAGGCGTGGATCACCCACGCCGGGCCGGCGGACTTCTACACGGTTTTCGCCCGCACCTCAGGCGATCCTGACGGGCGGGACCGGGCCAGGGGAATCAGTTGCTTCCACGTACCCGCGCAGACGCCAGGCGTGTGCCCGGCCGAGCCTGAGCACAAGATGGGCATGCGGGCATCGGTCACCGCCCAGGTGAACTTCGAATCCGCAGCGATCCCAGCCGACCATCTGGTCGGGGAGCAGGACAGGGGTTTCGCCATCGCCCTGGCCGCGCTCGATTCCGGACGGCTGGGCATCGCGGCATGCTCGACCGGCGTGGCGCAGGCGGCGCTGGACGTGGCGGTCGCGTATGCCAGGGAGCGCCAGCAGTTCGGCCGCCCGATCATCGAGTTCCAGGGCCTGTCGTTCATGCTGGCCGACATGGCTACGTCGGTGGCCGCGGCTCGATCGCTCTACCTGGCGGCGGCGCGGCGCAAGGACGCCGGTCTGCCGTTCGGCCAGCAGGCCGCGATGGCCAAGCTATTCGCCAGCGACACGGCGATGAAGGTCACGACCGACGCCGTGCAAGTGCTTGGCGGCTACGGATACGTCGAGGACTTCCCTGCCGAGCGGCTGATGCGAGAGGCGAAGGTGCTGCAGATCGTCGAGGGGACCAACCAGATCCAGCGCATGGTCATCGGCCGGTCGCTGGCGACAGATCAGGGATAGCGGTGGAAGAAACCAACCGCAAGATCCTGGCGCTGCTCGCGGGCGACGGCCGGCTGAGCTTCACCGAGCTGGCCAGGCACACCGGATTGTCGGTGTCAGCGGTCCAGCAGCGCGTCAGGCGGCTGGAGGAGCGTGGCGTGATCCGCGGCTACAGCGCGGTTGTCGACCCGGCAGCGTCCGGGCTGCCGCTGACCGCGTTCATCTCGATCAAGCCGTTCGATCCGGCCGCGCCCGACGACGCGCCCATGCGACTGGCCCACCTGCGCGCGATCGAGGCATGCCACAGCGTTGCGGGAGAGGAGAACTACATACTCAAGGTGCGAGTCGCCTCACCTGCCGCGCTCGAGGACCTGCTGCAGGAAATCCGCGCTGCCGCTGGCGTCTCGACCAGGACCACGATCGTGCTCAGCACCCCCTACGAGGGCCGTCCGCCAGACGTGTAGCGAGCAACGTCAAGAGGTCAGCGCCCACTTCCTGGCCGGGAAGTCGAACAGCCAGTCGGCCTGGCTCAGGGTCGGGTACCCGAGTATGAGGTCCATCGGACGCTCGAGCGTCGCGTTGGCCGCGCTCAGGTCAACAACCGCTGCCTTGTGCGGGCTGAACGGCCGGCCTCCGATGACCACGCCGGACATGTGCACCAGGGGCGTCCGCATCTGTGTCCCAGAGGCGTCAGTACCTTCGGCCGTACCGGTCTCGCGGAACAACTCGCGATGGGCTTGCCAGAAGCCGTGGTGCACGATCGTGATCCCGGCACCGCTGTCCCAGCACGCATAGCCCGACAGTTCCGGCGCATGCGCCCAGCTGACGTGTACGTAGAAGTGGCCGCGGCTATCGGTGGGCAGGTCAGAAGGCACGTCACGACCGCTCGCCGGCGGGCCGACGTCCACCACGCCCGCCGCGAGCCTGAACAGGCAGCGATACTGCCCGATCAGATCCATGCCGAGCAGGCTCTGCGCGCCCGGCCCTGCGCCGTCAACCCGTGCGACATCAAGCGACGGCGCCTGCAGCGGCCCGACGGCGACGTCGCTCACCCTGACAACCGTCCCGTTCACGGCGCCGAACGCGCCACGTCCGTGATCCGTGCCGACCGGGGGGAGGCCTGCGGTGTACTCGTCGGCCAGCATCGTCGTCCTGGCCGCGCCGGTGTCGAGCACGAAGCGATACGCGCGGCTCGCTACGGTGCCGTCAACAAACGGCACGGCGCAATCAGGATCATCAGGGTCAGGCTCGATCCAAACCGGCAAGCTGGCCATGGCCGGCCAGGTTAGCAGCATGAACTGCCAGCAATCGGCCAGTGCGGCCTGCCGGCCGCCTTGCGGCGGCCGGCAGGCCCTTGATCCCCC
>DATELR010000284.1:0-4279 GCA_035276345.1 Streptosporangiaceae bacterium
TTGCTTCACGATGGCGACGATCGCTCCCGGTATCTGGTCGTTGAAGCGTCAGCTCGCTCATGGCTGAGTGGCGGATTCGAGTTCGCTGACGGCCTGGGTCGTCGGGGTGAGGGTGTAGGCGACGGCTTGGTCCCAGTCCATGTCCGCGCCCGCGGGCATGGAGCTCCCGCGCGCGCTGTTCGCCCAGCGCTGCCAGAACGCCGACCACGCTCTGTGGTCGGTGGCGCCTGCCGGCCAAGGGCGGGCTGCAGGACGAGGTCGGCAGCAAGGACGTTCTGAGTTGGCGGACATCGCGCGCTGAAGCCTTGGCTCCGTTATTGGGCGGAATGCCGAGCACAGTTGATTGTTCATGCGCCAGTGCGAGGCGACCGTGACTTTGGTCGGCGCCGACCGCCGAAGTTCGGTTGGACCGGAGCCGGTTGTTACCTGGGATGACAGCCTGGGCGCGGTAGTTTCGCTGGTGACCGAATGTCGGCGCGAACCTGCGGCATTGTGCCGCCATGCTCGACTGTGGTCCTGGGTCAAGGAGGATGGCATGACGTCGCGTGAGGTCGGGGTCGGGCTGGTCGGTAGTGGGTTTATCGGTCAGGTGCATGCGGAGGCCTTCTCGTTGTCGGCATTGGCGTCGGTACGTGCGGTGGCGTCCCGATCGCCTGACCGTGCGGCAGAGTTCGCAGCTAGATGGGGGATTCCGGCGTGGTACACCGACTACCGGGAGCTTGCGCGGCGTCCCGATATCGATTTGGTCAATGTCGCTGCGCCGAACTGGCTTCATCGCGACATCGTGGTGGCAGCGGCGGAGGCAGGAAAGCATGTCGTCTGCGAGAAGCCGCTGGCACGAACACTGCGGGAGGCCGATGAGATGATCGCGGCCTGCCGCAGGGCTGGGGTCAAGCTGATGTATGCCGAGGAGATCTGCTTCGCGCCGAAGTATGTGCGGGCAAAAGAGCTTGCTGACGAAGGTGCGCTCGGCGAGGTCTACCTGGTCCGGCAGTCGGAGCAGCATTACGGGCCGCACTCGGATTGGTTCTGGGATCCGGAGCTGGCTGGCGGCGGTGTGCTCATGGACATGGCCTGTCACGGCATTGAGTTCGCTCGCTGGATCTACGGCAAGCCTGCGGCGAATTCAGCGTCGGCGGAAGTCGGCACCTTCGTCCATCACCAGCGCACCAGGGCCGAAGACCACGCCATCGTGACACTCCGGTTCGACGGCCGCCGGGCAGCTCTGATCGAGGCAAGCTGGGCCAAGCCAGGCGGCATGGACGATCGGGCCGAGATCCTCGGCTCCCGGGGAGTTACGTACGCCGACTTGCTCCGCGGCTCTTCACTCACCACATTCAGCGACGTGGGTTACGGATATGCCGTGGAAAAGGCTCCTGACACCCGCGGATGGACCTTCACGATGTCTGACGAGCTGTGGAACTGCGGCTTCCCGCAGGAGATGGACCACTTCGCGCGCTGCGTCGCTGAGGACGTGGTTCCCCGTGAGACCGGCGAAGACGGCCGCGCGGTCCTTGAAATCATCTACGCCGCCTACCGTGCCGCCCGCCACGGCCGAGTAGAACTTCCGCTCCAGGTCACCGACGAGGAAGCCGGCCAGCCACCATTCGCGCAGCTGGGCCCAGACGGAGTCGGCTAGAGACTCTGGGGCACACGTGACCTGCGGCTACGAGAGTGTGCTGGCCTCAAGCGTCGGCCGGGTGTGGCCCCGGCAAGTCGCCGCCTCACCCCTCGGTCAGGCCTGCGGCCAAGGAGGGCGGGTTAGATCACCCTGACTGTCAACGTCCAGGCTGCGGTGGCTCTGACCCCGTTGCTGCCGGGCCTCAACGAGCCGGCCGGGACGTCCAACCTCGGAATCCGGCGTGGCTGGCGAGTATGCGGTGTTCGCCGGCGGTTTCGGAGCACAGGCCTCCCGGGACCTGCGCTGGCCGGGGGTCGCCTGGCTGATAGCGGTACCCGCATAATGCATGAGATCATCCCGGACTATGCGCAAGGACCTGCGGGAATCCGCTGATTACGCCGCGGTCGCCGAGCATCTCCAGCGGCTGCACGAGCCGGCTTTCGGCAGGCCGCACCATGTGACCGACCTCGTCACGACGACCGACGCCAGCCGCATCGTGGTGACCGGATCGGTTTATGACGAACTCGACGGGCTGCCACGTACCGCCCTTTACGAAGTGCGGGATGGCGCGCTGCTCGCGCTGACGTCCGGTGGCGGGTCAGCCAAGGCCGCCCGGCTCGCGCCGGACGGGTCATCGCTGGCCTTCCTGTCCGACCGGGCCAAGGTTGAGGTGTTCCAGCTCTACCTGCTGGCCGACGGGCAGCTCGGCGAGGCCTGGCCTGCGCCTGCTGTCCCCGGCACGGTCGAGTATCTCGCCTGGTCACCGGACGGCACCCGGATCCTGCTAGGGGTTGCCGGGCTCGGGGCGGAGATGGCTGACGCGCAGGGATCGGGAACGGTCGGCTCGGGCGAGTCCGGGCTCCCGTCCTGGTATCCGGAGGTCGAGACTGGGACGCCGGAGGATGCTTGGCGCGGCGTGTGGCTTTACACCCTGGCCTCCGGCGAGCTCGCCAAGGTCTCGCCCGACGGGCTGAACGTCTGGGAGGCGGCTTGGTCCGGCTCCGGGCATGTGCTGGCCATCGTCAGCGAACAGCCCAGCGAGGACGACTGGTACTCCGCCGTGCTCAGCCGGCTCGACATCTCGACGGGTGAGATGACCGAACTGCTCCGCAGTGATGTCCAGCTCGGGCTGCCTGCCGGGACGTCCGACGGTACGAGGGCCGCCGTGGTAGAGGCTGTATGCAGCGACCGGTTGATCGTGGCGGGTGACCTGATCCTGCTGGACCTGGTGGCCGGCACTAGACGCGCCGTAGACACCAGCGGCGCAGATGTCACCGCGATCCAGTGGATCGACGGAACGCGGCTTGGCTACATCGGCCAGCGCCATCTGGACAGCGTGGCCGGGATCGCCGATGCTGGCGAGGGACCCCTGCCGGAGACGATCACCGCCAAGGAACTGGTCGCATCCGCGCAGTCGTGGGCGAGCTGGTTTTACCCGGCCGGCGCCTTCACGTCCGACGGCCGGGTCGTCGTGGTCCGGGACGACTACGACACTCCGCAGCAGATCGCGATCGTTGGCACGGGCACCGACCAAGTGCTTGCCTCCCTGGCCCATGTCGGCACCGACTACCTCCGATCGGTCGCGGGCTCGGCGACGAACGTCGTCTGGAGCGCACCCGACGGGACCGAGATCGAAGGAGTCCTGTGCGCGCCGACCGGAGCCGGGCCGTTCCCGCTGGTCTTGCACGTCCACGGCGGGCCGATCGGGGCCTACCAGCAGAGCTGGACGATGCGCGACCACGCGGTACCCCTGCTGGTCTCCCGCGGATACGCCGTCCTGCTCCCGAACCCGCGCGGTAGCTCCGGGCGAGGTCAGGAGTTCGCCGCCGCGGTCGTCGGCGACATGGGCGGCGCGGACACCCACGACTACCTGTCCGGAATCGACGCAATGATCCAGCGCGGGATCGCCGATCCGGCGCGGATCGGCACGATGGGCGTCAGCTACGGCGGGTTCATGTCGGCTTGGCTGGTGACCCAGGACCAAAGGTTCAAGGCCGCGGTGGCCGGCTCGCCGGTGACTGACTGGTACAGCTTCACGTACACGACCAACATCCCCCGCTGGGGACTGTGGTTCCTGGACAACGCCGATCCCGAGGAAATCGGCAACCAGGTGCACACACGCAGTCCGGTTATGCACGCGAGCAAGGCCAGGACGCCGACACTGCTCACCGCGGGCGCCAAGGACCGGTGCACGCCGGCCGGCCAGGCCAGGGAGTTCTACCAGGCACTGATCAGTCATGGCGTTGACTCGGAACTGGTGATCTACCCCGGGGAAGGGCACGGCGTCAGCCGGTTCCCGGCCGTCACTGATTACCTGACCCGGCTCGTGACCTGGTTCGAGAGGTACATGCCGGCATGATCTCGCGCCACGCCCGCGCCGGACGCCCGGCCGGGCACGGCAGCGACGCCGATCCGGAGGACCTCATAACGGCTCAGGCGGTTACTTACGCACTGGACGTCAACCAGCACGACTCACAGACTGTGACTCGCTTTCCCAGCGCGAGGCTGCGCGGAGCGATGAATCGGCGCTCCTCCCGGCTCCTGGAGGATGACGGGTCGCGGAACCCCGAACACCTCGGTATGTGCACGGAAGATGGGCGCGGCGGGAAGTTATTCGGCTCGGCGCCCCAGCCGCCGCCGGTCTTACGCTTAGCGCAT
>DATELR010000285.1:0-6756 GCA_035276345.1 Streptosporangiaceae bacterium
CTGGTTCGGCTCGGGGCGAGGCGGGGCCGGCACGAATGCGAGTCGCGGCGGCCGATGGAAAAACACCCTGACCTCAGTGCCGCGGCGGGCCAGCGCCTTGCCCGCGCGGATGAAGAAGGGCACGCCGTGCCACCGCCAGTTGTCGACGTCAAGCCTCAGCGCGGCGAACGTCTCGGTGTCGGAGTCGGGCGCCACGCCGGGGACCTGCCGGTAACCCTCGTATTGACCGCGTACACATCGTCCTGGCTCCGCGCTGCGGGTAGAACGGAAGACGTCGCATTTCTTGCCGCGTAGCTCGTCGGCGCTCGCATTGGCCGCTGGCTCCATCGCTACCAGCGCCATCATCTGGAGAGCGTGGTTCTGCACCACGTCACGCAATGCCCCGAGATCGTCGTAGAGCGCTCCCCGGCCCTGGACGCCGATGCTCTCGGCCAGCGTGATCTGCACGCACGTGACGTGATGACGGTTCCAGACAGGTTCGAGCACTTCGTTGGCGAAGCGCAGGAACTGGATGTCCATCACGGGCTCTTTGCCGAGGAAGTGATCTACCAGCAGAAGCTGATCCTCGGCGAGGTACTCGTGCAACTCCCGCTCGAGCTCTCTGGCTGACCCCAGATCGTGCCCGAAGGGCTTCTCCACCGCGACGACGGCCCCGTCTAGCAGGCCCGCCTTGCCGAGCGAGCGGACGACCGGCGCGAAGAGCCAGGGCGGCAGGGCCAGGTAGTACAGCGGGTGCTGGCTGCCTCCTAGTGCGCCAGCAAGCTGGTCGCAGGTCGAAGGGTCTGAAATGTCGCCTTGTACGTAGGTCAGCCTGGGCAGCAAGCGGTCCATGACCTCGTCGCGAACCTGGACGCCGCTGGCCTCGATCGCCCGACGAGCGTGAGTGCGCAGTTCTTGCGTTGTCCAGTCTTCCAGGGCGACGCCGATGACCGGTACGTCGAGCAGGCCACGGGCCTCAAGGCGGTAGAGCGCGCGGAATGTCATCCGGCGGGCCAGATCACCGCTAACTCCGAAGATCACAAGGGCATCAGCTGGAGTGACATCGGCAAGCTCCACGAGTATCCCCAGGTGTCGGCTAGCGGCCCAAGTCCGGCCGAGCAGTCGTACCCCTCGACATTGCCACCCTGCCCGTGGCAGCGCGGGTTCACGCATCAGCCGTCCCGGTCAGCGGGACCGGCAGCACATCACCTCGTCCGCCGGCCGGGCGACATCCGCTGGCGGATCCTAGCGGACCAGCGGGAATCCGATCGCGGCCAGCGTTCGCGGGCCTTTGCCCGATGCTCGACCTGCAACTCGTCGGAAAGCCTGTTGAGATGCGTGAGAAGCTCGCCGCCGAGCTGCCAGCCTTCCACTCCCGCGGTCGGCTCCTCCCGCACCAGTCCTGCGAGTTCATCCTCGTGCCGGCGGGAATCGGCGAGGCGGCGCATGAGATCCGCCTCGACCCGCTGACGAGCTATCGAACCTTCGCCCCCGGTCAGGATGTCGGCGCGCACGAGGCGGCCGAAGTCGGTGATGGCGGCCGCCAGCTCTCGGAGGGTCGAGGCGAGTCGCTGGCGGACATCCTCGTAGGCGAGCGGGCCTGCTTCCAGCCGGGCCGAATCGGCGATCGCGCGCGCGATGCCCCTGACGGTTACTGACGTGTGCTCCAGTGTTTCAAGACCGTCCCGTAGCGCCACATTCGCGTGCGCGAGCGTACGCGCCCGGGGGTTCATCCGCGAGCTGTCCTCGGCCTCGGCGAGCGCCCGGTCCACCCGCTGGATCTCGTGATCAATCGTCCGTGCCCTGGACAGCCGCTCGTCAGCCGATGCCGCCTCCGAAGCTTCAGCCAGGTCAGTCGCGATCTGATCGAGCAAGCCGGCCAGATCCCTGCTCAGGTCGTCGATGGCCCCTTCTGCTGACTGGAGACGCAGCGGCGCGAAGATGAGTCCGCCGAGCATGCCGACGCCCGCGCCGATCAGCGTTTCCACGATCCGGCCGACCGCGGCCGCCTGGGGGTTCAGCGAGAGAATCAGCATCGCGCTGATCGGCACCTCGAGGATGTGGACGCCTAGTCGCAAGGCATATCCGATCGCGAGACCAGCGGCGATCAAGATCGTCAGGCTCCACCAGGTGAGGCCGACGAAGACCGAGAACCCGAGCGCGACGATGACACCCGCAATGACGCTGATGACCCGCTGCGCCGCGTTCCGGATCGTCTGGAACATCGTGACTTGCACGACGATCAGCGCAGTCAGCGGGGCGAGGACGGATTGATTGCCGCCAGGCATCAGCCCCGCGACCAGGTAAGCGGCGGCCGCGGTGATCGTCAGCCTCGCGATGACGGCCGCGATCGGCTGAGCCTTGTGCCTGGCCAGCGTGAACGTGGCCGGTGTGCTCTGTACCGCCGTCTTTACCGCAGAGCCCGCCGGACTCGCTGCGATCCGACTGGTGACGGGCACCGCCCTCGGACCATCGGAGGCGGCCTTCGACCCATCGGCCTTCGAGCCATCCGTCGCGCCCTGCCCATCGAAACCGGGCTTGGGCGGCAAGAGCCTGCTGAGGACGGGGAGCACCAAGGGCTACTCACCGCAAAGACCGAGCTTATGCAGCCCAACACCTGTTTCGCACCGATTAGGTGAGCTCTGGGATCTCAGCTGGCTGCGTTAGTTGGTCGGCACCCGGCGGCCCTGGCGCGTGTGGATATACAGGTCCGTCCTGCCCGGAACGGCGCCATCGCCCCTGCGCTCGGGAAGAGGCAACTCGTACCGCACCTCGCGCTGGTGATCGGCGAACTGGCGGGTGCCGTTGTAGACGCGGTTAAAGCGCCAGAGCATCCGCAGGAAGTTCGTCTGGCCGCGCAGCGCCAGCCGGCCCGCAATGCCAAACACCTCGTACAGCGCTGTGAGACCCAGGTGCTTCCTGTTGATCACGGCCTGGGTCTTGACGAGCTCCTCATAGAACTCGCGCAGCGGCAGCTTGGTCGGCAGGACGGCGTGCTGGATGTCGAAGAGCCGGTAGTCACGGCTGGTGAGTTGCTCGGACTGGGTATGCCAGATCTCCGTACCCGGGTACGGCGTCATGACGGACAAGTGGACGATTTCGGGCACGGACTCCGCGAACTGCCTGATGACCTGGAACTGACTCCGATCCCATGCCGGGTCGACAATCAAGTTGACGGCCACCGTCAGGCCCATCGACCTGGCGAGCTCGAGAGCCTTCATGTTCTCGTCGATGCTCACTCGCTTGCGGTAAGCCTCGAGGCCCGCCGAATCCAGTGCCTCCATGCCAAGGAACATGTACGTGAGGCCGAGCCGGCGCCACCGCTCGAAGACTTCTGAGTTCCGCAGCAGGACGTCGCTGCGGGTTTCCAGGTAGTACTCCTTCCGCACCTTGCGGCGCTCGAGCTCAGCCGCGATGCCGTCCCCGTGCTCGGGCCTGATGAAGGCGACGTCATCGACGATGAAGACGTTCGGCTCGGCGATCGAGGCCAGCTCGGCTGCGGCGGCCTCTGGCGAGGCCTTCCGGTAGGTACGGCCGTAAAACGTCCACGCCGAGCAGAACGAACAGTCCCACGGGCAGCCGCGCGTGAACTCAATCGACGCGCAAGGGTCAAGCGTGCCGATGAAGTACTTCTTCCTGCGCCGGGTCAGGTCACGGGCAGGCGGGCAGTCATCCAGGCTGTCGAGCATGAGCGGAGCCGGCCCGCCACCGTCGGCAGTCACGACTCCGGGCAGATTATGCAGATCGCCATCCCTGGCTGCATCGAGCAGAAGCGGAACGACGACCTCGCCCTCGCCGCGCACAACCGCGTCGATCGCCCCGTCAGCCTGCCCGAGGACGTGGCCCGCGATGAAGGACACCGAGTGGCCGCCGACGAAGATGAAGCAGCCTGGCCTGCTCCGCCGTACCGCATGCGCCAGCTCGATCACTTCAGGCACGTTCGCCAGGTAGTTCAGACCGAAGCCGACCGCCTCAGGCTCGAATTCAGCCAGCTCAGCCATGAGCCTGTCCCGGCTGAACACCTGCAGATCGAGCAGCCGGACCTCGTTTCCCGCGGCCCGCGCCGCCCCGGCCACCCGCTCCAGGCCGAGTGGCTCAAGCCGGAGAAAGATCTCCGAGTACATGAGCCCGCTCGGATGGACCAGCAGTGTCCGCATGACACATCGCCCCCGAGGTGTCGCTGCCTTATCTAGGTCCGGGCCCCGGCTCGCAGGCCGAAGCGGCCTCTGATCAGCGCACCCTTACCCATTAGCCGGCCTTCTATAGCCGAACTTAACCGCAGGCGTGCAACCCTTTACCAACGGCCGCCGGGCGCTATCGACGGAGCAGATCAGCCAGGACCTCCGCCTGGCTGATGTCGACCTGTTTGGTCGCGGTAACCAGGGTGACTGGCCCCTGCCTCGCAAGGTCGCGGAGGTGGCTCAAAGCGCCAGCGCGCTCGGCATCGGCGAGCTCTGTTTCGTAGCGCCGCGTGAATTCGCCGAACCGGTCAGGATCGTGGCCGTACCATTTGCGCAGTTCGGTGGACGGCGCGACCTCCTTGCACCACTCACCAAGCGCGGCCTTGTCTTTTGTCAGCCCGCGCGGCCACACCCGGTCCACGAGCACCCTGACGCCGTCATCTGGTTCCGGCCCGTCGTACACCCGGCGGACGCGGACCTCTGTTCCCGCCATGCCTCTTACCTTCCCACCCTGACCCGACACCGCTACCAGTGGTCGCCAACTGGAGAGCCTTGTTATGCCAAAACCGGCCTTCCCTGTGGCCGATTAGGTATGCCCTGACCGGGTAGCGCGGCTCGATGGTGGGCAAGGCTCAGACCTAGGCAACCGAGGAGGACGGCATGGCCGGCACAGCCACACTCGATGGCGAGAGCGCGACCCAGCTTGCGGGACTCGCGCAGCAGCTGCGAGTCGACTCGGTGCGCGCCAGTTCCACCGCGAACTCCGGGCACCCGACGTCCTCGCTGTCCGCTGCCGACCTGATGGCAGTGCTGCTCGCCAGGTACCTGCACTACGACTTCGCCGCGCCCGAGGACCCGGGAAATGATCATCTGATCTTCTCCAAGGGTCATGCCTCGCCGTTGCTGTATTCGATGTACAAGGCCGCTGGCGCGATAGACGACGCCGAGCTGATGACCTATCGCAGGCTCGGCAGCCGGCTCGAAGGACATCCCACCCCTCGCCTGCCGTGGGTCGACGTCGCAACCGGATCGCTTGGCCTGGGCCTGCCAGTCTCTGTTGGGATCGCGCTCACCGGCAAGAAGCTCGATCGGCTCCCATACCGCGTCTGGGCGCTGTGTGGTGACAGTGAGATGGCCGAAGGCTCGATGTGGGAGGCGTTCGAGCAGGCATCCTTCAGCGGCCTGGACAACCTCACCGCGATCATCGACGTGAACAGGCTCGGGCAGCGCGGCCCGACCAGACATGGCTGGGACACCGGAGCGTACGCGGAGCGGCTGCGCGCCTTCGGCTGGAATGCCATCGAGATCGACGGCCATGACGTGCGTGCCATCGATCAGGCCTATGCCGAGGCTGTTCAGACGCGCGGCAAGCCGACGGCGATCGTGGCGCGGACCAAGAAGGGCCGGGGCGTGTCGGCGGTCGAGGACAAGGAAGGCATGCACGGAAAGCCTGTGGTCGACGAAGACGAGGCGATCCGTGAGCTCGGCGGCAGGCGCGATGACGGAGTGCACGTCCAGCCGCCCGAACGCGGCCAGAAGCCGCACTCGTTTGCGAGCGGTGCGCTGCACCTGCCCGAGTACAAGCCAGGCGACCAGGTCGCAACGAGAACCGCTTTCGGCCAGGCGCTCGCGGCCGTGGGCACTGCCCGGCCACGGGTGGTGGTACTCGACGGCGAGGTGGCCGACTCGACAAGAACCGAGTTCTTCGCCGACGAGCATCCTGACCGGTTCTTTGAGTTCTACATCGCCGAGCAGCAGATGGTCGCCGCCGCAATCGGAATGCAGGTGCGCGGCTGGGCGCCGTTCGCCGGGACGTTCGCGGCGTTCATGACCCGCGCACTCGACTTCATCAGGATGGCGGCGATTAGCGAAGCCGACATCCGGCTGGTCGGATCGCACGCGGGCGTCGCAATCGGACAGGACGGGCCGTCCCAGATGGGGCTGGAAGACCTGGCCGCGTTCCGCGCGATCCATGGCAGCACGGTTCTGTACCCGTGCGACGGCAACCAGGCCGCGGCGCTGACGGCGCTGATGGCTGATCTGCCGGGCGTCAGTTACATGCGCACCAGCAGAGGCGACACGCCCGTCATCTACGAGCCTGATGAGCAGTTCAGGGTGGGCGGCAGCTGTGTCTTGCGGTCCAGCGACGCCGATCAGCTCACGATCGTTGCTGCCGGGGTAACCGTTCACGAAGCGCTCTCGGCGGCCGATCAGCTCGCCGAGGACGGGATCAGCGCGCGGGTGATCGACGCGTACTCGGTCAAGCCGATCGATGCTGCCACGATCCGGCAAGCCGCCGAAGACACAGGCCGCATCCTGACGGTCGAGGACCATTGGCCGGAGGGCGGCCTGGGCGACGCCGTCCTGGCCGCGCTCGCGGTGCCAGGAAGTCGGATGCCGATGGTGGTCAAGCTGGCCGTCTCGGCCATGCCCGCCTCGGCCACGCCTGCCGAGCAACTGCACGCAGCAGGCATCGACGCGGAGGCGATCGCCGAGGCCGCGGACGAGCTGGTTCCTGACTAAGCAACCGCTCGCCCGTTGAAGCCGGACGCGGAACAAGACTTTCGCTGTGCTCGCCCGCGCGAGGTCCTGCTGA
>DATELR010000286.1:0-9515 GCA_035276345.1 Streptosporangiaceae bacterium
CCCCCGCGCCGGGATGGAACGCTCTCCCACCAGCGAAGACGACTGCTGCACGGCAGATGACGGATCGCCCAGCGATTGTCCGTTGCTGAAGGTGATGCCAACGCGATCGACATTGAGGTTGAGCCCAGCGGAACAACCCGCGTCGATCAGCCCGACCGCGTTCGCGCCTGCCCGGCGCGCCGCCTCGGCGATCGCCGGATACAGCACGGCGCAGCGTCCGGTCTCGTTAGGCCGCGCCCGCCGGCGAACGGCGATGGCGACCACCGACTCGGTCATTCGCACCAGCGTGTCGATCGCCGCGTGAGCGGCAGCGTCGCGGTCCGCAGCCTCATAGGCCGCAGCAAGCGCCGGAGCTCGTCCGGCGAGAACGAGGTCGTGGAGCGCGGCGAGGATGATCGTGGGATGCCGCTTGCGCGCCGGGACCGCTTCGATTGCCTGCAGCGCCGCATCGGATTCACTCAGGGCGACGGCGACACGCTTGTACAGCGGCGATGTTCCGGCTGCGTCAACCTCGCCGAACCGGCGGTACACCTCAGCCACGCCCTGGCCAATGGCGCTCAAGATTCAGCCACGGTATGCGGTCTTCGCGCTTCAGAACCTGCTTCAGCGATCCCGGTCCGCCTGCGCTGCCTGGCCTCGCGCAGCGCATCAGCTGCCAGGATGCGAGCTTGCCTTGCGACGGCGGGCGCGGCATAAGAGAGGTACGGGACAGCGAACTCGCGTATCAGGTGCGCGATACCGCGGCTCGTGACAACGAAGCCCCGAGTACGCCGCGGCTTGTACGCCATCAGCCGCGCTGCTTCCCACCGGCTGACAGACAGCGCCTCGGCTATGTCGGCGAGGGTTGCCCCGTGATCGCGGGCCAGCGTGGTCGCCGCGTCATGCCCGTGCGCGTTGTAGTCGCGCCAGGCTTGCGAGCGGGCATTTCTCGCCTTGAACAAGGCTTCCCTGTGCTCGCCCACGTCCGGGCCCAGGTCGTACTCGGTGATCGTGGAGTAGGCCCAGCCGACCTCGCCTTTGGCACGGCTGGCCCGCTCGATTGATTCCACTGGATACAGCAGGCCGATGGCCTGGTGAAGTCCGGCCAGCGTCGCGTGGCGCGCCCTGCGGCCGGCGGCGGGCAGGTATGGGCCGGTTAACCGGGCCACCCACTCGCGGCGATCGAGGGATACGGTGACGTGATATTCCATCAGCACTCCCATCGTTGCTTCTCGTCTTGCTCCCACATCGGGGCAGTCTCCCAAATGCCGAGCTTATGCAGAAGCTGCACGTAGGCGAGTCTCAAAACGAGCTCGCGGAGCGGGTCTGACACCGGATGATGACGTGGCGATAAAGGTTCACCGTGAACGGAGGTCAATGAATGGCGCAGGCGCCAGAGTCTCCTGCACGTCGATACGGCAAGGTTTTTGATGAGATCGCAGATGAGTATGACCGGCACCGTCCGACATACCCTGACGAGCTCATCGACCACGCTTGCAAGGTCGGAGGTCTCACCGGCGGTGATCACGTGCTTGAGGTCGGGTGCGGAAGCGGCCAACTGACTGGCAGCCTTCTCGCTCGGGGCCTGCGCGTGACTGCGGTCGAACCGGGCAAGAGCCTCGTTGCGCTCGCCACGAAGAACATGGCGGGAGCAGGGGAAGTTAAGTTCGTGAACGCTCAGTTCGAGAACGCATCGCTTCCTCGCGAGCAGTTCACTGCCGTCTTCTCAGCGTCGGCGTTCCACTGGGTTGACCCCGAGGTCAGCTGGCGGAAGGTAGCTGATGCCCTTGTCCCCGGCGGGACCTTCGCTCTCGTGCAGTACTTCGGCCTCGATGAGCCGCGTAGCAAGCGAGATCAGGAAGCGGCGCTCGATGCGATGAGAAAGGTCGCCCCCGAGATAGCTGCGGATTGGCCAACCTACAGAGATCTCGAGGGCACGCTCGCAGGGATACAGCAACGACGCGGAAACATCTCAGCAGCGTGGGCCTGGCTCGGCAGCTACGGCATCGGGCGAGATTACGCCGCCAGCTTGTTTGGTGATGTGGATGCCGCGCTCATGCCAAAGCTCATCGACGTCACCCCTGACGAAGCCAATGGTCTGCTTCGCACGATGTCGTTCTACGCCCGGCTTTCAGAGGCGCAGCGCCAAGCCCTTCAGCGCGAATACGAATCGATCTATATGCAGTTCGGGCGACCGATTCGTGCGAGCACGGTGACCGCCCTAGTTACTGCCAGGCGGACCACGGGCACGCACACCTGCACACCAGCGCTAGGAAATGGCCGAGCTGACTGTCAGGGCGATGATCACTCCGGTTGCGCCAGCGCAGAGGAGGGTGAGCACAACTCCGCGGCGCAGCAGCAGGAGCAGCACTAGCGCGGCCGCAAGGATTGCGTACTGCCAGGAGTGGCTGAGCTCTCGGGTGAGCGGGATCGCGGATCCGTAGATGGCGCCGATCGCTGCCGGCCCGGCACCTCCTAGGAACGCCCGGGCCCGGCGGTCGGCGCGGACCTGATCGAAGCGGCGCCCGCCGAGCAAGATGAACGCAAACGATGGGCTGAACGCGATCGCCGACGCGAGGATGCCGCCCACGAGGCCCGCGGCTGCATAGCCGACCACGGCTACCGTCTGGACGACCGGACCTGGCGTTATCTGGCCCAGCGCGACCGCGTTGAGGAACTGCGTGCCCGTCATCCAGTGGTAGTGGCTGACAGCATCGGACTGCATCAGCGGGATGATGACAAACCCGCCCCCGTAAGACAGCGCCCCTACCTTGAACGCGACCCACACCACCGACAACAGAACGCCGCCGCTGATCGCACCGGCCGCGAGGATAGGTGCCGCGGCCAACCCTTGGAGCTTGCCGTTGCCTTGGTGCCCGGCGCTGAGCTGTATGGCCAGTTCAATCAGGCCGCAGCCCAGCAACACCAGCACGAGCCACGGGCCGAGTGTGGCTGCCGCGGCGAGACCGGCCAGCAGGTAGCAGATCCAGCGCACGGCGTTCGGTCGGCGCTGCCAGCTCGCTCCGGTCAGGCTGGAGGCGGCCTGAACGGCGACAGCCGGAACCGCCGCACCTGCACCGGCGCCCGCTCCCAGCACCCACAACGGCGGGGACGTGCCCAGGAACAACGCCGCCAGTGCCAGGATCACGATCAACCCGGGGATGATGAACGCCGTGCCGCCAGCCAGCGCGCCTACTCGTCCGCGCAGCCGCCATGCGCAAAAGATCGCCAGCTGGGTGGAAGCCGGTCCGGGCAGCAGGTTGCACGCCGCGATCGCATCCTCGAAGTCATGCGCTGTCAGCCAGCCGCGCTGTTCGACGCACAGCTCCCGCAGCAGCTTTATATGGGTCGGCGGTCCGCCGAAGCCGATGCAGCCAATCCGTCCCCACTCGCGCAGGATCGTGGACAGCGGCACCCGTCCTGAGTCCGAAGCACCGGACCCGCTTTCGCTCGGCGCTGAGGTCACGGACCGGTCGGAGCGGCGGAAGCGGGTTCGAATAGCTCCACCACGTTCCCGGCCGGATCCTCGATGAGGATCTGCTTTCCGCCGGGGCCGGTGACGATCTCGTTTCGGAAACTCACACCCTCGGCGCGCAGCCGCGACACTTCGGCGGGAAGGTCAGGCACGATGAAGTGGATCCGGTTCCACCCGCCGGGCTCAGGCCTGCGGCCATCCGGCATCGGACGCCCTGCCGAGCTGCCCGGCCCGGCCAGCAACAGCCTCAGATTGCCTTTGGTCACGTCAGCGAAGGCCGGCGCGGCATTGAGGCGCACCTTGAATCCCAGGTGACCGGTGTAAAAGTCGATGGCCGCCGTCACGTCATCGACCATGTACCTGACATTGACCATCTGCTCCGGACTGCCCATTACTCCTCCTGAACCGATACGTGAGCTGACCTCGCGCTGAGAGCTGCTAGCAGGAATCCGATGCGCCTGTCCATCTCGGCGGCCATGCGCTGGAAGGCCGGGTACGTGTCCTCGTCGCTGCCGCCCGCTGCCGCGGGATCGGGAATGCTCCAGTGCACCTGCTCCGCCGCGCCGGTGAACTCCGGGCACACCTCACGCACCCGATCGCACAACGTGATGACGTAGTCGAAAGAGTCGTGCTCGAAGACACTTAGCTGCTGCGGCGATCGGTCCGGCAAGTCGATCCCGTACTCCCGCAGCACCCGTTCTGCGTTCGGATGCAGCGGCTTGGGGCGGCTACCGGCGCTCGCTACCTCGATCTGATCCGCCCGCTGCCGGAGCAGCGCCTCAGCGACCGGCGAGCGCGCGCTGTTACCCGTGCATAGGAACAGCACCCGGCATGGACGCCCAGGCTCGCCGGCCGGAGCCGGAGATAGTCGCAAACCCGGATGCAAGGCCAGGCCGGCCGCGGCGAGCGCATCAGCACACTGCGACAGGTCCAGGTGATAGTAGGCGTCCCGCGCATCGAATGCGCTACGTCGCGCGCCGACTAGCCCGGCGGCCCGCAACCTGCCCAGGTGGTAGGAGACCAGGTTCTGCGGTTGGTCGAGCAAGCGAACGAGCTCACGCACGCGCCGGTCGCTGTGCGCGAGCTCACCCATCAGCCGCCAGCGCAGCGGATGTCCGGCCAGTCGCACGAACGACGGCGGAGCGGACAAAGCTAGAGCCACACCAGCAATATACATCAAGCTAGTTTGATGGATTCTGCTGGAGCCGCGAAGTTCGGAGGGTCTTGGTCCGGTACCAGGTCGCGTCAGGCGGGGACGAGACCGTCGAGCACATCGGCGAGACCGTTCAGGTCCGGTAGCTCGCGGGTTGGCTTGCGGCCAGCACGCTCGCCGAGGCGGTTGATCCACACCGATGGAATGCCAAGATCGCTGGCAGGAACGATGTCGTGGAAATAGCTCTGCGCGACGTGAACGTGGCGGGACCTGTCCGCCCCGGTTGAGTCGTAGAAAGCTCGCCAATGGCCGTGAGCGGGCTTGTATGAACCGACCTCCGAAGCTACGATCGCCCGTTCGAACGGCACTCCGATGGCATCGAGCGACGCGTCGATCAAGTCGCGGTCGGTGTTCGAGAGCGCGACGAGTTGCCATCCGCGTCCTCGAGCCTCAGCCAGCGCCGCACGCACCTCAGGGAACACAGGCCATCCAGGAAGCGAGCGCGCCAAGGCGTCTCGCTCGGCCTCGGGGAGGTCAACGCCTTGTTCGGCTGCGAGCTCGACCAGCACGGCTGCCATAACATCCCGGTACAGGCGCCCAGGATGTTCGCTCTGAATGCGCGGCTCAATCGCATGGTAGCGGGACAGCAGCCGTCCGCTGGACGATGAGCCGAACAGGCGATCGAGCTCGGACGAAATGCCTGCGTTCCAGTCAACAAGCGTTCCGTAGCAGTCGAACGTCGCCCATCGTGGCGTCATCGCAGGAGCATCGCACAAGCCGCTCACACGGATCCATCCTGGATGACGAACCGCGTGGTCAGGAGTCTTCGGAGTCAGACCGTTTCCGCCGCGCCGGGGTGAAGGAGCTGACTACCTTCCCGACCGCCACGATAAGGAACAATTGCCCGGTTAGCGCTTCGGCTACTGCTAGCACCTGGCCCGGATTAGCCGCCGGCACCAGGTTTCCGTAACCGACCGTCGTCATCGTCACGAAGCTGAAGAACAAATCTTGGCTGAGCGTGCCATGGCCCGCGGTGCCGAAAAACGGAGTGCTGCTGAGCGCTCCGATCGCCCGGTAGGCGAAGGCGAAGAACATTCCGAACAACAGGTAGGCGGCAACCGCCCCGAGCAGTGACTCGCGGTCGATCATCTGCCTTGTCAGCAGATGACGGACGATAGCGAACGGCGCGATCAGGTAAAGCACGCAGCAGATGCTGAAAATTGCGCCTCGCTGGCTACCAGGGCCATGCACGAAGAAGCTCCCGACCGCGATCACCGCCGTCAATCCGAGCACCACGTCGGCGACGGCCCTGACCAGCCTGTGCGCTTGGGACGTACGAAGTGCGAGCCACACTGTTGCCAGCTGAACAGTCAGGACGATCGAGGCGGCTCTTACCTCGGTCACCGAGATAGACACGATGTAGGTCGCCACCACGAACAGCAATACGACCCCGTAGCTGTTTGGGCGCAGGAAGAGAGAACGCAAGCCGCTGCGGCTTGCGCCCCCCTGTGTCGGCACGTCAGCGGAATCCGGCAACTATCTAAGCGACCCTCCTGTGGTCCGGGCAGGCTGCACGCTCCGCCTAAGGATTGCGGAGCACGGCAAGCAGCCACGGGACGACATGCCGGAAGTTCATCGTGGTTCGGGGGAGGCAAGCATCACCCCGCCTGGGTGAGCCGCAGAATGGCGCCCCGTTAAGACCGCTGCGAGTTGCCAGTGCGCAGCGCAGGACGAGTTCGGTGAACGTCCCGTTATGCCGAAGGCGGTTCTTCGTCTTCCGACGATGCCTGCTCCTTACCCTTCCTGCCGGGCCATCGTCGCCGGCCGGGCCGGGGTGTTCCGCCTCCTGGGGCCGGCCCGTCCTCGACCACCTCGTAGTACCTGCCATACGCCCTGAACGCAGCCTGGATCACGCCGGCCACCGGCAAGGCAAGGAACGCGAAAAGGATCCCGCCGAGCAGGCCGCCGATGAGCGCCGCCGCAAGCGCGAGAGGCGCCGACAGGTCCATGGTTCTCGCGGTCAGCCGAGGGCTGAGCAGGTAGTTCTCGATCTGCTGGTACAGCAGGATCCAGATGATGACGATCACCGCGTCAAACGGGTCGTACAGCAAGGCGACGATCGCGGGGACGGCGCCTGCAATGTAGGTGCCGATGATCGGGATGAACTCTGCGGTGAACCCCTCGAACAACGCCAGCGGCGCGGCGAAGGGGACGCCCCGCCACCGCAGCACCGCATACATCAGCAGGCCGTTGACAATGGCCAGGAGCAGCCTTGAGTAGAAGTAGCCGCCGGTCTGCTCGATCGCTCGTTCCCAGATGAACAGGATCTGCCGCTGGCGCTCCTGGTTGAAGCGCGACAGCACGGCCCGGCGCATCTGCGGTCCCCTGGCGACCATGTAGAACGTGAACAGCGCGATCGTGAGGGCCTGGAACACTCCGCCGACAATGCCGGACGCGACATGCAGGACGCCGCCGAGCAGGCTGCCGGCTCCGGCCAGCAACTTGCTGCCGTACTTTCGGACCTGTTCTTCGATGTGAGCGCTGTCGAGCTGGATTCCCAGCGGCTTCAGGTACCTCGACAGGTTGTGCACCAGGTCCGGCAGCGCCGCAAGGAAATCCTTGGTGCCCGTGATGATCGCCGGGATGAGCAGGGCTATCAGTCCCGCGATTCCGAGGACCACCAGCACGAACACCAGGCCGGTCGCGAGCCCTCGGCGCCATCCGCGCCTCGCGAGGTAGCCGACCGCGGGCTCGATGGCGAACGACAAGAACAGCGAGAAGATGATGATCTGGATGAACGGCGCCAGCCGGTGAAGTAGCGAGTCCGCGATGCTGGCGAGCACGATGCCGCCGATGATCGCGAGCATGAGCCACAGCGCGGCGTTCCGAAGGAATCTCCGGCTCCACGGCGCGAACACCTCATGCGGCGGAGGCGGCGCTTCTGGCGCCTCCTGTTCTCGCTGGTTCCCGTCAGCTCGTGATCCCGGCTCGCTCACATGCCCCTCCCGCGGGCTCGCCATCGATGACGCGAACAATCTCACGTCGCGCCCTTGCCGGCCACGGGAAGTGGCAATTGCCCGCTATTCGGTTCCCTGCCCGGCTGGCTTAGCGCCTGATCTACGCTCGCTGGGAGTGCGCTGAAGGCGGGAAGAAGGTTCCACGTGTCGGAAGGCGGGGCCTGGCTCCGAGTCACGCGGCAGGTCGCTGGTGTGCTTCGAGGGTTCACACAACGACTGCGGACACATCGGGGCCGCGATCCGCATGGCCAAGATTCGCCGCCGTCTTGAATCCACAGTCATTCTGTGCCGTTGCCCCTGCCATGCGTCGTGCACGTTGGCTGACCGAACGCCTGTGTCACTGACCGTCTGGCAGCAGTTGTGTGCGTGCCCTAGCGCGGAATTCGAACGCAGCTGGCGCGAGGATCCTGACGAACCGTGGCCCGGTGCCCGAGAGCATTGGGAACGGTCACAGCGAGAATCGCAAGAGCGACACGACGCCCGGAGGGACGCGTTCCGAGCGGCAAAGGACGCTGCTTCCGGAAAGACTCGTGAGGAGACACGGGACATCTACCTCGCCGAGCTTCGGGCGAGAGGGCAGGAGATCCCGGAGGGGCTCTTCCTAGAAGCAGACCTGGACCTGCTGAGTGGGCATCCGCTGCGGAGTCTTAAAAGGATGTTGAGGATGTTCCGGACCTAAAGCCTTCGAATGATTCGTGCCATAGCACTATGTATGACATGCCGGAGAGTCCAGAATCGGCGCGGCAGGCGGAGATCATGGACCGCCTGCAGGCCGACGCGGAGTCGCTGGCCGAGATGGGCATCCGGTTGACTCAGATCGGGCCGGACCGTGAATCCGGCAAGGTGCATGTCTATCTGGCCCGTTACTCCGGCGAAGCGCATCAGTTGCTCGAAGACCATTACGGGGACGACATCATCGTCAAGACAGAATCCCGGATGTGGAGTGCTCTCGGGGATGCAGCCGGCCAGGGTGACAGCCAGGGTGACAGCCAGCCGGGGTGATGCTTCGATCGGTGCATCGGAAGGTGCGATGTCAGTGGCGACGGGAGACTGGATGAGCATCCTCGGCGAGATCGGCGCTCATGTGCCGGGACATCGCATCCTGACGGATCCGGACGTGATGCTCGGCCTGTCGAAGGACCAGGGCGAGGGCGCGGCCGCCGGCAAGCCGATCGCGGTGGTGCGCGCCGAGTCAACTGACGAGGTCGCTGAAGTGATCAGGGCGTGCATCAGGCACCGCGTTCCCGTGGTGGCGCGCGGCGCAGGCACGGGGCTGTCCGGTGGCGCGAACGCTATCGACGACGGCATCGTGATCGCCTTGGACAGGATGAACCAGGTGCTGCGCATCGACCCGATGGAGCGGCTGGCGGTCGTCCAGGCGGGCGTGGTCAACGATGACCTGCGGCGCATCGTTGCCGAACACGGGCTGTGGTATCCGCCTGACCCGGCTAGCTCGCCGTGGTCGACGATCGGCGGCAATGTCGCCACCAACGCGGGCGGCATCTGCTGTGTCAAGTACGGGGTGACCCGCGACTATGTTCTGGCGCTCGAGATGGTCACCGGTACCGGGGAGATCGTACGGATCGGCCACCGGACGGCCAAGGGCGTGGCCGGATACGACCTGGTCGGCCTCGTCGTCGGCGCCGAGGGCACGCTTGGCGTGGTGACCGAGGTCACCGTGCGGCTGCGACCGCTCCCGCCGGCCGCACGCTCTATCGTCGGCTTCTTCGGCTCGATTATCGATGCGGGCAACGCGGTTCGCGCGGTCGCCGATGCGGGCCTTACCCCGTCAGCTCTGGAGCTCATCGACCAGCACTGCCTGGCGGCTGTGGACGCGTGGCGGAACATGGGCCTGTCGGTGGAAGCCGAAGTGATCCTGCTCGGCCGGGTC
>DATELR010000287.1:0-2322 GCA_035276345.1 Streptosporangiaceae bacterium
AGCCCTGATGAGCACCGCCCAGCCAGACACGCCGGAAGGACGGGTGTTCGGCTGGATTCGCGGCCAGCTCAAGACCGGCCGCGGCGCCGATCCTGCCCGGGCCGCGCAGCTCATCCTCGAACTTGCCAGCGGCCGTGGCGATTGCCTATCCGGACGCCATCTCACGGTCGCCGATGACCTGGACACGCTGCTCGGGCGAAGCGAGGAAATACGGCGCAGCGATCTCCACACTCTGCGGTTGTGCACCGGGGCCCCCGTAACCGGGCCGCCTCCCCGTGACCCGCCGGAAGCGCGCGAGCGTGTGCCCATCCAAGCCGTTGAGCGCGATACGACATTCACTCGCCGCCGCGGGCTGACCGCTGACACGCCGTGGACGTCCGCCATCGGGGCGATCAGCGGCCAGCATGGCCTCGCCGGGCGCCCAGCCGAAAATCTGGTCCTGGCTCGCACGGGAGAGATCCCGGTCGCCCCCGGATCCGACGAGATCGACGCCACCGACCGCGATCGGCTGGCCCAGGCTGTCGACTTCATCGAGAGCAACGACACCGGCACCGTGATCGCGGAGCTGCTGCCCTGCCTGAGCGGCGACCAGGCGGACGCGATTGCTGAACGCTGCAGCCTGTCCCATGCCGCCGTACTGGTGTTTCCGCGCTCGCTGAGCGGCCTTCACGACCACCTTCACACGATCGGCCTGACCGTCGGGGAGATCAGCCACAGCGTCGTGGTCCGCGATCGGCTTTGCCGTCGCTACGGACTTCCGCGCGATTCCGTCAACGTGCGCATTCTGCGCGCACCGGTCAGCGCCCGTGACCGTGAGAGCTGCATGATCGAGATCTTCGCGCTCCCGGTGGGAGGACCCGGAGCACTCGAGCGGCTTGCCGCATGCGAACGGGCCAGCGGGCAGGAAGCGCACGTCGCGCTCGAGGTTCGCGATCCGGATGCCGTGGTCCTGTCCGGACTGCGATCACTGCTGATCGAGGCCGGCCTGCGGTCCGATGGCGGGGGCTACAGCGAACATGAGGACGCCACCGTGCTGTACTTCCGCGCTGGCGATCACCCCGAAGGCATCCGTCGCCTGGAGCTGATCGCCGCCGGATGTCACGGGGCCGTCCTGGCGGCCCATCTCGGCGAACCGGAAGAAGATCCCGCGACCCGGCTGCTGCAGCTGATGACGGGGGCCTGGCGGACGCAGGCCATCGCGGTGACCGCGGAACTTCGGCTCGCCGACCACATAGCCGGGCAGCCAGAGGCAACCATAGCGCAGCTGGCGAGCGCGACGGCTACCGACCCAGACAGTCTGGGCAGGCTGGTCCGCTACCTGGCCGGCCTCGGCATCGTCGAGCGTTCGGACGCCTCCGTCCGGCTCACTGAGCTGGGTGAGCTGCTCCGCACCGACGTCAGCCCATCTCTGCACGCGCTGGCGGTGCTCTACGGCGGGCCGTTCTACGAGTCCTTCGGTGAGCTGGCGCATTCGGTCCGGACGGGCGGAGCTGCTTTTGATCACGTGTTCGGCAAACACCACTTCGAATACTTCGCCGAACGACCGCAGCTGGCCGGCCTATTCGACCGGGCGATGGCCTCAAGCGCCTCGATCTTCGGGCGCATCACCGACGTCGTCGACCTCTCGGCGGCCAGCGTGGTCGTCGACGTGGCGGGCGGTAACGGCGAGTTGCTCGCCCAGATCCTGCCGGCTGCGCCGCACCTGCGGGGCGTTCTGCTGGAACGACCGCACGCGCTGGAGGCGGCCCGAGCCAAGCTCCAGGCGGTCGGCTGCGCCGACCGCTGCCAACTGGTCACCGGGGACTTCACCGCGGCCGTGCCGCCTGATGGCGACGTCTACGTCTTGTCCCGGGTGTTGCATGACTGGGACGATCAGCAGTGCCGGCTGATCCTGCAAAGGTGCGCCGAGGCGATGTCCCCGCAGGCCCAGTTGCTGATCCTCGAGCGGCTACTACCGGAGGGCGACTCACCGTCCCTGGCCGCCGCGTGGGATGTTCACATGCTCTGCAACGTCGGCGGTCGTGAGCGGACCGCCGGACACTACCGGCGCCTGTTGCAGGAATCCGGGTTCGTGCTCACCGGGCAGCATCGCCTTCCGCTGGAGTTCGGAGTGCTGCAAGCGACCCCGCGGCCGGCGTAGCCACCAGCCACGGGGCGACACCTGAAATCCTCGGACCACCCGGAGAAGGAGTACCTTCCCGGTTGCTCCGGACAGTGAGACCGCAGCCGTTATGGGCAGCGAGGCGCGCATGGCGGCCCGGCCAGCCGGCCGGGCCGCGGCGACCGGGCCCCCGGCTTGATCATGATCACGAATACCGTGAC
>DATELR010000288.1:0-2864 GCA_035276345.1 Streptosporangiaceae bacterium
CGCAGTTACGGCTCGGCGAGCCGTTTGAGCAGATCACCAAGCATCGCTGCGTCATCATCGCGGATCCCGGCCATCAGCGCCGCCTCCGCGCGGTCGACGGCGCTGGCGAGCTTGCGGTGCAGGGACCGGCCGCGAGGCGAAGCAAAGACCAGCACGCGCCGGCGGTCTCCGAGGTCTCCCCGGCGGTAGACCAGGCGGACTTCCACCAGCCGGTCGATGACCCGGGTCAAGGTCGCGGCGGGCAGCATCACGTGACGGGCGATGTTGCTCATGGTGTGCCCGGCCCCGTCAGCCAGCAGGGACAGGACTCGCCACTGCTCCAGCGACATGCCCTCAGCCTGCAACGCGGCCGAGATGCGCCGCGACACCCGATGCTCTGCACGGCTGAGGGCTTCAGCAAGCCGCCAGCTAGCGCGTATAGCCATTGACCACTGCCCGTGACAGTGGTCAGGCAGGTGAGCCGCGCAGGCGGCTGACCGTCGTGGATTCCGTCTTCTCCCAGCCCGGCTGCGCCTGACCCACGTCCGCGGATCCCGGCGGAATGGTACGGACCGGCCAGTAACCCACCTCCATCCAGTCGCAGCCCAGCAGCCACATCACGTGCCGCTCGACCGCCACGCGCCGCGGACAGTCTGCGAGCGGCAGCCGGGGATCCACGGCCGGCTCACCGGCCAGCCGCCGGCACTCGTTGACGCAGTCGAGCAGTACCTGGCACAGGCTGGCGTCGGCATCATCCTGATCCGCCGAAGCGGCCACCGTCAGCAGTGCCGTGCAGATGGCATGCCTTGCCCATCGCCGCTCCCTGCGGCCCGCCCTGGGTAGCCGCCGCCAACCATCGGGCGGCCGACTCGCTTCAGCCAGCCAGGTCCGAGCGGTATCCAGGTCCGCCTTCAGCCGTGGCTTGCCCGGTTCGCTAGCCCGGGCCAGGGCGGCGCGGATGCACGCCCCGGTAATGGCAGGCCAGGCCCGCGGGTCGGCAGTGCCGGTGCCGAGCAGCCACGGCGCGACCGGCGTGAGCAATTGCCTGTTGTCATCGGTCATCTGATCGTTGACCATGCCGGCGACATCCGCGAGAGCCGGATGGACCGACCGCGGGCGAGAGCTCCAGCGCTCGCCGGCCAGCACTGAGGCGTACTCCAGAACGTTGCAGCCGCGGCGCGGGTTAGCGTGTACTCCCCGCCCTAGCAGCTCCGTCGTGATCACACTAGTAGCCATATGCCCGCTCCTTTGCGGGATGGCGAGGGCAGGCCCCACCGGGCTCTCCAGGCATCAAAGCACGAATGAACGCTGGGCAACGCGACCAGCGCACACCGGCGGTCCGCCAGTCAGGACCCGGCGCTGCACGACGCTGTCGACTTGGAGGCGACGATGAAGGGGGGACCGCTGCTGCCGGAGATCCTCGGTTCCTCCGGCTTCTCATGGCGACCTCCTACCGACAACATCAGGTAGGGGCTATCAGCCACGTGGGCGGTTACGGCGAGCTCCATCGCCTCATTTCCAATGATAGGACGGCACCGCCGCACCGGCAATAAACTGCCGGGCCGAACCTGTGCCTTACCCTGTGAACTTTCCACAGGCACTCGGCACCGCCATCAGAAAGGAACGTTGGCCGCGGCCGTTCCGGTCGGATTCCAAGCGGAGCCGTAATTGCAACGCCACCTGAACAAGCATCGGGGAAATCTCACGTCCTGACTGGGCTCGGCGTCTACCTGGCATGACGAAGCGACCTTTCGAACAGATCGTGGCTGGAACCCCGGGTGCCAGCGGGCTCATCTTCGAGGCGATCCCGCAGGCCAGACTGCGGGAGATCAAGGCGGCTGGAGTGGATGAGGCTGGCAACCAGCTAACCGTGCAGGTTGATACCGAGGGTGGCCGTCCGCTGCGATGCTGCCTGCGGGAATCCGAACCCGGCGAACGGATGCTGCTCATCGCCTACACACCGCCTGGCACCCGTGGTGTCTACGCCGAACGCGGCCCGGTATTCATCCACGCAGAGCCCTGCGCCGGCTACCTGACTCCGAGCCTGTACCCACCCGGCTTGGGCCACCGCCTGCAGGTCGTTCGCGCCTACGACCAGGACGGCCGGATCGTCGGCGGCATCATGGTAAACGACGGCGAGCACGCTATGACCGTCATCCGCGAACTGCTCGCCCGGCCGGATGTCTCACTCGCGCATCTGCGTAACGTCGGCTACGGCTGCTACAACTTTGCCGTCCGGCGCGGTTAAAGCTCATCACCGGCGCGTGGAGAGATAGCGTGCGACCCAACGGCATCGATCGTCGGTCGGCTCAGTCTCTCAAGAGGTCCTTGAGGCCCTGGTCGATGAAGGCGGTGTCTACGGGGTTGGCGCCACCGCCTGCGAAATGACCCCATACGCCCGGAATGACGCGCAGCTCCGCATCAGGCATGCGTTCGACCTCCCACGCGTTGTCCTCCGGCGGGAAGTAGAGGTCCTTCTCGGCAGGCATCACGATCGCGCGCGCCTTGATAGAGCGCAGCGCGCGCTCGGTGTCGCCGTCGAACCCCTCCGTCAGGCCGATGTTTCCCTGCTGCCAGGTCCATAGCATCGTGAGGAGGTTGTTGGCGTCGCGCTCGTCCAGGAAGAAGCCCTCCCAGAAGCCCACGAGGAAATCTTCGAGCGACGTGTAGCCCAGCTGCTTGTAGAGCTCACCCCAGTAGAAGGCCTGCGAGAAGCCCCAGCCGGCGTAGACGCGTGAGGCGGCGCGCAGTCCGCGCCAGGGCTGCTCGTCGTACCAGCCGTCCTTCCACGCCGCGTCGGCCGTGAGTGCCGCTTTGACGCCTTCGAGGAAGACGATGTTGTGTCGGCTGGTCCTTGCCGAGCCGCAGAACGGCAGGATGCGCGG
>DATELR010000289.1:0-20493 GCA_035276345.1 Streptosporangiaceae bacterium
ACGACGTCGTCTTGCCAACCGGCGAGACCAGGATGGCCACGCTCGGCGGCAACAGCGTGCACGCCGCGACGGCCGTCGTGACCGGCGGCGCCAGCGCCGCCCTTATCGCCAGGCGCGGCGAGGACTTCCCGCCCGGCGCCCTGGCATCGCTGGCTGATGCGGGCGTTGACCTATCCGGCCTGGTCGAGATCGCCGGGCCGACGGTGCGGAACTGGGTGGTCTACGAAAACGACGGCAGCAGGCACTGGCTCTACCGGACGCCACAGGAACGGTCCGCGGAGGTCGCCCCGCAGCCAGCGGACCTGCCCGAGTCCGCGCTGCGGCGATCCGCAGTGGTGCACATCGCCGCGATGCCGCTCGGGCATGCCGAACGGCTCGTCGCGCGGGTGAGCCAGGTCGCGCCAGACGCCGTCATCACCCTTGACACCCACGAAACGTGGGGTGCCGACGTTGCCGGGCGGGTGGTCGAGCTCGCGCGGACCGTCGGCTTTTTTGTTCCGAGCCTGGAGGAGCTGAGCCAGCTGGTCGGCGCCGCCGAGCCGGCAGACGGGCTGGCGGCGCTCGCAGCCACCGGTGTCAGCCGCGCGGTCGTGAAGGCAGGGGCCGCCGGCGCTTACCTGCTGGAGGACGGCCAGATCACGCATGTCCCGGCCCTCCACGTCGTGCCTGCTGATGTCACCGGAGCCGGCGATGCGTTCTGCGGCGGCCTGGCCGCGGCGCTGGCGCGCGGCCTGCCGACCAGGGCGGCGGTGGGCCTCGGTGCCGCCGTTGCGGGTACGGCGATCACGGGGAGCGGCAGCCTGAGGCTGCTGCAGCCTGGCCACGACCGGGCAGCCATCGCTGCGGCTGGCCGGCGGCTCGCCGCCGCGAGTATCCAGGTCGGCACCGCCATGGTGAGCGGCGCAGGTCAGGCCCGGGCTGTCGCCCGCACGCCGCCCGGCGCAATTGCTGCACCGGGCGATGATCCTCGCTATGACATCGAGGTGATGCGACGCGAGATCCAGGCGATACCTGACGTCATCTCCAACGTCCTCGACGACGGCGAGGGCAAGATCGCCGCGGTCGCCAAGCGACTCGCGGAGCGGGGCATTACGCACTTGTGGCTCACCGGCTGCGGTGACTCGGCCTTCGCCGGCATTGCGGCCGAGCTGGCGTTTCAGCGGCACACCCCGATCACGGCCCATCCGGTGCACGCGCTGGATCTGGCCAGGTACCGGATCCGCCGGCTGCCCGCATCGAGCGCGGTGATTGCCACGTCGTACTCGGGCCGGGTCGGCCGGACGATCGAAGCCGCGATGCAGGCCCGCCGCGCCGGTCACCCAGTGATCGCGCTGACCAGTTCGGCGGGAACCGACCTCGCCAGGGCATGCGATGAGGTTCTGCCGGTCGAGGTGCCGACGCTGGGCTTCTCCCCCGGCACGTCCACCTACGTCGCCATGGTCTGCGCCCAGCTAAAGCTGGCGGGCGAGCTCGCGCAACTCGGCGGCGCCGGCGGCGACCTGATCGCCGCGCTCGGCGCGCTCCCCGGCCTCGTCGCGACGACGCTGCGGGATACGGCCGATGCCGCTCCGGCCGCGGCTGGTGCCCTCCTGTCCGCGCGATGGACCGCATTCCTCGGGGCGGGACCCAACGACGCGACGGCGAAGTTCGGCGCCGCCAAGCTGATCGAGGCCGCACAACAACTCGGTGTGGCGACAAGCCTCGAGGAGTGGGCGCACGAGCAGTACTTCGTGACCTCTCCCGGTGATCCTGTCGTGCTGATCAATCCGAGCGGGGCTGGTCATGACCGCGGTCTGGAGATCCTGTCCGAGCTGGCGTTCATCGGTGCGCGGCCGATCGTGATCACCGACCGACGGCCGGCAGGCACGTCAGCGCAGTCGCCGTTGCTGCTGCGCACTGCTGCAGGCGTTCCGGAGGAGCTGTCGCCGGTGACCACGTGCCTGCCGCTCGCACTGGTCGGATTCCACCTCGCCAGGATGGCCGGCAAGAGGTCCTATAACTTCCCGAGCGCAGCGGCCAAAGACGAGCATTACGACACCATCCACCGAGTCACCGTCGGCGAGCCAGCCTGATCGGCGGCATGAACGGGAGAGGCCTGTTGAAGGAATCGAAGATCTTCTTTGCCACCGACATTCACGGCTCGGACCGGTGTTTCCGCAAATTCCTCAACGCCGCGAAGTTTTATGGCGTCGACGCGATCGTGCTTGGCGGTGACATCACCGGCAAGATGATCGTTCCCGTCGTCGAGGAGGGCGCCGGACACTATTACGCCCAGCTTTTCGGGCGTAAGCGCGTCGTGGACGCCGACGGTCTCGCGGGGCTGAACAAGTTCATCGCCGACGCCGGCTTTTACCCGCACCCGATGACGGTCGAGGAGATCGACGTACTCAAGCGGGACCCAGCGGGCGTGGGCGACCTGTTCCAGAAACTGATCAGCGAGACGATGAGCCGGTGGATCGAGCTGGCAGAGGAGCGGCTGGCAGGCACGGGGATCCAGTGCCTGATCGCACCGGGCAACGACGACCCGACGTTCATCGACGCCATCCTGGGCAGCAGCAGGTCCGTGGTGAACCCGGACGGCCAGGTAGTGGAGCTGCCGGGCGGGTTCAAGATGATCTCGGTTGGCTATTCCAACCGCACGCCGTGGGATTCGCCGCGCGAGCTCGATGAGGACGATCTGGCGGCCGCCATCGACGCAGAGGCCGTGAAGCTGGCCGATCCGGCCAGGGCTGTGTTCAACCTGCACGTCCCGCCCAAGGACACGCCGATCGATCAGGCGGTCGCCCTGGATCAGGAGTTCCGGCCCGTGATGAAAGGCGGCGCCCCGTACATCACCGGCGTTGGCAGCTCGGCAGTGCGCGGGGCGATCGCCAGATACCAGCCGATGCTGAGCCTGCACGGTCACATTCACGAATCCAGGGGCGAGGCCAGAATAGGCAGGACGCTCGCACTCAACCCCGGCAGCGAATACAGCGAGGGAGTGCTGCGGGGCGTCATCATCACGTTGTCGGAGAAGAAGGGCGTCCGTGGCTACCAGCTCGTCGCAGGCTGACCCTGCGTCCGTTGAGATCGCGGTCCTCGGCTCGGCGCGGATCGGGCCAGGCGACGCCAGACACGACGACGCGCAGCGGCTCGGCGGGCTGCTGGCCGCGCAAGGCTGGACGGTTGTGACAGGCGGCTATGGCGGCCTCATGGCGGCAGTGGCCAAAGGCGCGTCGGCAGCCGGCGGCCAGACCGTGGGGTTGCCGATGCGGGAGTGGCGGCACCTGACGCCCGACGCCGGCTGCGCCGAGCTGAGGTGGAGCGCGAGCTACGCGGAGCGAATCGGGCACCTGCTGGCCACCAGCGTCGCGATCGCGCTGCCGGGCGGTGTCGGCACGCTGGCGGAGGCGTCCGGGGTGTGGGCGGCGGCACAGACCGAGCCAGGAGCCGCGCAGCTCGTGCTGGTCGGTCCGGCCTGGCGTGCGCTAATGGACGCGTTCGCCAGGGAACTGGTGATCGGCGAGCAAGACCTCGCGTTGCCTGTGGTCGTCGAAGACGTCGGCGCCGCGATCGCCGCGGTCCAGCGCCTGCTCGACACCCCGGCGGCCACGCTTGGCGCCCGCGGCTGAACAGCCGCCATTGCGGCGCCGGCGCACCGGAATATTGCCGCTACCTGGAATGACGCCGCGCTAATCAGGGCATGACTCTGCCGACGTCAAAGGCACCAGACGGGGGGCAACGGTGCGGGCAGAAAGCATGCGTAAAGTGCAGCGTTCGGGGCGTTCACGAAATGGTAATCAGGGCAATCAGGCGTCCCGCGATGCCGTCACGCGATTCTTCACCGAACTAGCTGCCGCCGGTCACGTCCCGACGTTCGAGCGCAACTCAGCGACGCTACGCTTCGACGTTCTCGACGACGACAAGAGCCCGCGCGGGACGGCGCAGACAGCAGAACGCTGGTATGTGGCCGTCACCAACGGCGACGTGACGGTCAGTCACCGCAACGGATCCGCCGACGCCGTCGTCCGGATCCCGCGCAAGCGGCTGGAGTCCGCGGTAACCGGCCGGCTCAATGCCCAGGCCGCGTACCTGCGTGGCCTGTTCACGTGTGAGGGCAGCATGGCCGCCCTGATGATGTTCCAGCGATGCCTGCCAGGACCGCCAGGATCTACCGGCCGGGTCGCACCGATCAGCTCAGCACAGGCAATGGCCGAACGAGGGGTGGCGGGATGAGCGACGGGCTCGTTCAGATACTTGAGGGCAACACCTTCGTCGTCTGCGATGATCGCGGCGACATCGAGGCCAGGTCCGATGATCCGACCGGGCTGTTCTCGTTCGATACCCGGTTCCTGTCCAAATGGGTGCTGACGATCAATGGTGAGCGGCTGACCGCTCTGTCCACCGATGACCTGCAGTACTTCCAGTCCAGGTTCTTCCTCGTCCCTGGCACCGGAACGGTCTACGTGGACGCGACGCTCACAGTTATCAGGCAGCGCGAGGTAACTAACGGCTTCCATGAAGAGCTGCGGGTGCTGAATCACCTCGACGAGCCGGTCGACCTGCGCATCAGGATCGATGCGGCCAGCGACTTCGCCGACCTCTTCGAGGTCAAGGACGCGCTGCGGAAGAAGGGCAAGTACGAGAACCGCGTCGTCGACCGCAACCTCGTGCTCCGGTATTGCCGGGACACCTATGTGCGCGAAACGTGGATCTACTCCACCGCACGCGCCGCGGTCGACGAGCGGGGCCTGGAATTCGCCGTCACCATCCCGGCTCACGGCGAGTGGGTCACCGAGCTCGACGTGCTCGCGTCCGATGGGGAACAGCACGCACTGACCGGTCGCCGTCGTCCCGCCAACGCGACTGTGGCCAGGGGTCTGGAGAAGTGGCTCGACCGCGCGCCGCACATGCAGTGCGACTGGGAGCCCCTTGAACACATTTACCGCCGGTGCCTGACCGACCTGGCCGCTCTGCGTTTCTCCACGCTCACCATGCCCGGCCGGTCGCTGCCCGCAGCCGGCCTCCCATGGTTCATGACGATCTTCGGCCGGGACAGCATCTTTACCAGCCTGCAGTCGCTGCCGTTCGTCCCCGAGCTCGCTGCGACCACGCTGCGCGCGCTAGCCGAACGCCAGGGCACCAGGATCGACGACTTCAGGGACGAGGACCCTGGCCGGATCCTGCACGAGATGCGCTACGGGGAACTCACGGCGTTCGAGGAACGGCCGCACTCGCCGTATTACGGCGCAGCCGACGCCACGCCGCTGTTCGTCGTGCTGCTCGATGAGTACGAGCGGTGGACCGGCGACACCAAGCTGGTCAGGGACCTTGAGCAAGCCGCGCGGGCCGCGCTGGCGTGGATCAACCTCTACGCGGACTTGCAGGGCAACGGCTATATCTCCTATCAGCGCAGGAACGCCAAGACCGGGCTAGAGAATCAGTGCTGGAAAGACTCGTGGGACTCGATCTCTTATCGCAACGGCGACCTGCCCGGGTACCCGCGCGCGACTTGTGAACTGCAGGGATACGCCTACGACGCGAAAATCCGCGCCGCTCGCCTGGCCAGGCAGGTCTGGCACGACGACTCCTTCGCCGATCAGCTGCTGAAGGAAGCCGCCGGGCTGAAGCGCAGGTTCAACAAGGACTTCTGGGTTGCCGACGGTGAGTACTTCGCCGTCGCTCTGGACTCCGACGGCCGCCAGGTCGACTCGCTGACCTCGAACATCGGGCACCTGCTGTGGAGCGGAATCGTCGAGGGATCGAAGGCGCGGGCCATCGCGCGGCACCTGATGAGCCCCCGGCTTTACTCAGGCTGGGGCGTGCGCACGCTCGCGCAGGGCGAGGCTCGCTACAACCCGATCGGCTACCACACCGGGACCGTGTGGCCTTTCGACAACTCCTTCATTGCCTGGGGTCTGCGCAGGTACGGGTTCAAGGAGGAAGCCGCGGCCATCGCAAGCGGCATTCTGCAGGCCGCCGAGGTGTTTGACGGCCGGCTTCCCGAGGCCTTCGGCGGCTACCAGCGCAGCATGACCGGGTACCCGGTCCAGTACCCGACCGCGTGCAGCCCACAGGCCTGGTCGACTGGTGCACCGCTGTTGTTGCTGCGGACCGCGCTGGGACTCGAGCCGCATGACGAGCACCTGCTGGTCGACCCGGCGCTGCCGGACCTGATCGGCAATCTCGAGCTGCTCGACGTGCCGGGCCGCTGGAAGCGAATGGACGCCTTCGGCCGCGGCCGGATCGACACGAAGCGGTTCACCTCCAGGTAAGCAGGTCGAGCGCCTGGAGCGCGAACCACCACTCCGCCAGGTGCTGCGTGCGGGCGAAGCCGCGCCCGGTGAGCTCCTCGACCTTGCGGAGCCGGTAACCGAGCGTCTGCTTGTGCACGTGGATCTCGGCGGCCGCGCGCTGCCAGGATCCGTCGGCGCGGACGAACGCGCGGACGGTCTCGACATAGTGCGACCCGTGCGCGCTGTCGTAGGCGAGCAGCGCGCCGAGGACCTCGTCAACGAGCGACTGCGCTTCGGCCGGGCTGCGCGGCATCAGCAAGCGCGCGCCGTCCCCGTATCTGACCAGCGGAATGCCGTTCGCCTCGGCGATGCCCAGCGCCCACAGCGCTTCTTCCGCCGCATCGGGGGTCCGGCCGGCGGATCCGACCAGGTCGCTCAGGCCTGCCCTGGCGCCAGGTGCTCCTGCAGCCAGCCCGGTAAGCTCCGGCGCGGCGCACTCAGGCACGACCGCGTACAGCAGGTCATCGCGTCGCAGCAGCAGGCTGGGAACACGGGCGCGGGCGCAGGCGCGGTGCAACGCGTCTTCGGCCTCTGGCTCGGTTACCGCGCGCACGACCAGCACCATGCTGGCGCTCAGATCTGGGCCATCAGCGGCCGGCTCTCCGCCGCCGGCCCGCCGGCCCCGGTGCGGATCGAGCAGTTGCGCCAGCATCTCCGCGCCCCGCCGGCGATCACGCTGGCGCTGAGAGACGATCTGCGCGAGCTGAACGGCACCAGCGATCGCGACGTGCTGCAGCACCGCGACACCTGGCAGCCTGCCGCTGAGGGGCTCGACGATCAGCGCGGTCAGCGGTTCACCGGGAACGGCGACCGCGAGCGCGCACACCTCACCGTCTGCGCTGCCGTCCCGGCTGAGCCTGAGCAGCCCGGGAATGGCGTGGCCATGGTCAGCCACGCTCCTGGCAAGCGCGGTGCCGAGCGGAATCACCGCCTTGTCGTCGAACACCGATGCGCCGGTCTCGGCGTCGACCAGGTGCACGCGAAGCCCGAGACTTCGGCCGAGCGAGTCAAAGGTCGCGGGCCCGAGATCACCGGCTGCCAGGGATAGCCGCAGCAGATCGTAAAACTGAGCCAGGTCGCCGAGCTGCTCCGATCCGTGCTCGTCGTTGGCCTCCGCGACGGCGCGCACGATGTCGCTGAAGCGGATCGAGTATGGGACAGTGAGAAGCGGCAGCTCGAGTTCACCGGCCCGGTCGGAGAGTTCGGGCGTGACGGCAGCGCCGCCAGTGCCCAGTCCGACGACGAGGCCGCTGGCACCGATCCTGGCCAGCTGCTCTGCGAAATGCACCTGGTCGCCCGGCAATGCGCCGATGCCCGTTCCGTTTGTCAGGAGCAGTTCGCCAGGGCCGAGGTAGTCCCAGGGCGCCACCAGATCGGATGCATGCGCCCACGTGATCTCGCGGTCCAGGCCGCCAGCGCCCCCGACCAGCGTCAGCTGGAGCCGGGGACGATCCAGCAGGCCTCGCACGGTCACGGTCATGGCTACCCCACCCGAGTTCGCCACTCAGCCGGCCAGGGCCGGTGCGCGGTCCGAGCCTGGCGCCACGCCCGTCATACCACGTTATGAACGCCTACAGGAAGTCTGCGCCGCAGTCGGATAGTCAAAGGCCGTCTCGCGGCCGATGCTTGCCGGCATGAACGCCATCAGGGCGCGCGCATGAGCGCGCCCAGCCCGTTGCCGCGCCAGGACCTGGCGAGCACTGCAACCCCGGCGGGACCCGTGACCTGGCCGGCCGGGTACACCGCGGCCGCGTGCCTGACCTTCGACCTGGACGCCGAGGCCGCCGTGCTGACCGCGGACATCAACTCGGTCAACCGGATGAGCCCGATGAGCCATCAGGCTTACGGGCCGCTCGCGGGGGTGCCGCGGATACTCGACCTGCTGGCGCGGAACAACGTGCGGGCGACGTTCTTCGTGCCCGGCTACTCGGCGCACCGCTACCCCTCGGTGGTCCGCGCCATCGCGGAGGCCGGCCACGAGATCGCGCACCATTCCTATTTCCACGAGAACACGATCGGCATGGACGCCGCCACTGAGGCGGACATGATCGACCTGGGGCTGGAAGCACTCTGGGACGTCGCAGGTATGCGGCCGGCCGGCTATCGGGCGCCGATGTGGGAGATGACCTACAACACGCCTGGCCTGCTGGCCGACCGCGGCTTCCTGTATGACTCCAGCCTGATGGATTCAGACCACCCGTACCGGCTCGCTGTCGGCGACGCCGGCGCGAGCCTGATCGAGATCCCCGCGTACTGGGGACTCGACGACTGGGAGCAATACGCGTTCTTGCCCGACCTGATCGGATCCGGGGTCATCGAGAGCCCGGCCAAGGCGCTCGACATGTGGACGCTCGAGCTAGAAGCGATGCACGCGATCGGCGCGGCTTTCGTGCTTACGTGCCATCCGTTCCTGTCAGGGCGCCCGGCCCGTGCCCGCGCCATTGAGCTTTTGATCGACAAGATGGCTGCCCAGCCCGGGCTCTGGATCACCACCGTCGGCGAAGTGGCGCAGCATGTCGCCGGGCTCGACCTGAAGCCGCGGCCATGTCCGCAGCCGGTCCTGCCAGACGCCGCGTACTGGGTCGCTCGTCCCGCGGCTAACACCACCGAGAAAGGAAACCCGTCATGACGGAGATGGCGCCCCAGCAGACGACGGTGGCCGACCTGTCCCATACTCCCGTCCGAGACTTCACGCTCAGGTCGGCGTTCGCGCTGGCGTTCACCGACGTATCGCCCATCGTCGGCATCTACTCGGTGTTCTTCATCTGCCTCATCACCGCCGGGCCGGCGTTTTTCTGGGGCTTTCCCATCGTGCTCATCGGCCAGCTGGCCGTCACCGGCGTCTTCGGTGACCTCGTCTCCAAATGGCCGTTCCAGGGCAGCGTCTATCAGTGGGCGCGAGAGCTGTTCGGCGCCCGCTACGGCTGGTTCGCCAACTGGGCCTACAGCTGGGGCCTGACCATCGCGCTGGCCACGGTAGCGCTCTTCGCGGCCACATACTTCGGGCCTGCGATCGGGCTCAACTCACTCACCCCAACCGAGACCAGCCTGCTCGCGCTCGGCATCCTGATCTTCGGATCGATCGCGAACATGATCGGCAGCAAGTTCCTGCGCGGCCTGCTCTACATCTCGATGACCGCCGAGCTGATCTCCTCGCTCGGGATCGGGATCGCATTGCTGTTCTTCAACCGCACGCACTCGTTCTCATTCCTGTTCAGCGGAGCGGGCACCGCGCACGGCAGCGCCTGGCTGTTCGGGCCGTTCCTGACGATCGTCGCGTTCATCGGCTTCTCTTTCGTCGGCTTCGAGTCCGCCGGTTCGATCGCCGAGGAGGTCAAGGGGGCCCGGCACGTGCTCCCGAAGGCGATCAGCTTGTCCCTGCTCACCTGCGGGCTGCTGGTCATGTTCGCCACTCTCGGGCTCATCCTGGCCCTGCCCGACCTCGGGGCCGTCTTGTCTGGCAAGGACGGCAACCCGATCGCGACCACGCTGGAGACCCAGCTCGGCTCAGGAACGGGCCGTGCGCTGCTGGTGATGCTGACGATCGGATTCACCGCCAGCATGATCGCCGTCCAGGCCGCGGTATCCCGCGCCATCTGGGCCAGCGCACGCGCTCGCGAACTACCTGGCCACAAGTTCCTCAGCAAGCTCGACGGGCCAGAGCGACTGCCGAGGCGCGTGATCGCGCTGACCCTGGTGGTCGCCGGAGCCCTGGGTTTCATCCACAACGCGAACGCGATCACCCTGCTGCTCAGCGGAGCAACCGCCGGCTTCTTCGTCTCCTACGCCCTGCCTGTCGTCGGCGCTGCCATCACCAGGCTGCGCCGCGGCTGGACGCCTGGGCCGGTGTCGATGGGCAAGGTCGCGGCAACGGTGACGTATTTCGCGGCGATCTGGATGGTCGTCGAGATCATCAACATCGCCTGGCCGCGTAACACCTACGGCGGCGTCTGGTACCTGAACTGGGGCATCATCCTGGCCATTGTCGTCCTGGGCGCGATCGGCGGGCTGGTCTCCGCCTACATCTTCCGGCCGGGCAGCGAGGCATCCGTGACCCGCTTCGAACCCGTCGTCACCGACCCGGAGGGCGAGTGAAGGCCAGCGCCGATCCTGTCGTAGTCGTCACCGGTGCGGCCAGCGGCATCGGGGCGGCAACCGCGGCGCTGTTTGCCGAGCGCGGCTGGCGAACCGCCGGACTTGACCTGCGCCCCTCCGCCACCGACATGCCTTTCACCTGTGACGTCACAGATGCCACTGCGGTCGGGTCGGCGATTGACGCAGTGGTCGAACGGCTGGGCGGCATCGACGCAGCAGTGACGGCGGCGGGTTACTACGAAGAAGGCATCGACGTCTGCGACATCACAAAGGCGCAGTGGGACTCGATGCTGAACGTCATTCTCGGCGGCACGGTGAACATCTGCGCCGCCGTGCTCCCCCACATGATCGGCAAGGATCGCGGGACCATCGTCGCGATCTCGTCCGAACTGGCCCTCGGCGGCAGCGCTACTGACCTGCATTACGTGGCCGCCAAGGGCGCCGTACTCGGGCTGATCAAGTCGCTCGCCGCGGAGTTCGCGGCGACGCCGATCCGGGTTAACGCCGTCGCGCCCGGGCCGACCGACACGCCGCTGCTGGTCGACGATTCGATCTGGCGCGAGCCGGAATACCTGGTCACGCTGCCGCTCGGCCGGCTGGTGACGCCCGGCGAGATCGCCGCCACGGTCTATTACCTGGCGACCGAAGGCCAGCTGTATTGCGGCGAGGTGCTGTCGCCGAACGCCGGGGCGGTGATCTGACCATGGCAGAGGCGGCGACAGCCCCGGGAGGCGGGCAACCGCGGGTCGCGCTCGTGACGGGTGCCGCGCAAGGGCTCGGCCATGCGACAGCGCTGCGCCTGGCCGCCGATGGCTTCGCCGTGGCTGTCAACGACATCAGCGACGATGGCCGCCTGACGGCGCTGGCCGGCCAGACCGGCGGTCTCGCCGTCCCTGGCGACATCGCGGACCCTGAGACCGTGACCGCGATAGCGGGCGCTGTGGCCGAGCGCTTCGGCGGAGTAGACGTCCTGGTCGCCAATGCGGCCGCGATGGAGATGGGGCCATTCCTCACCCAGGATCCGGCGATCTGGTGGCGGCAGATCGAGGTCAACCTGTCCGGCCACTTCAGGCTGGTCCAGGCGGTGGTCCCGCAGATGCGGGCCAGGCGGAGCGGCCGGATTGTGCTGATCGCGTCGGGCTGGGGCGTGATCGGATACCCGAACGCCACCGCGTACGCGGCGTCGAAGGCCGGATTGATCGCGCTGGCCAAGGGCCTTGGTCGCGAACTCGCACCACAAGGCATCCTCACTAACGCGATCGCGCCTTCCTACATCGACACTGAGCAGCTTGGCGTGGACGCCGCGGACGCCGGGATCTCGCTAGACCAGATGCGCCAGCGCTACCGGGAGCTCATCCCGACCGGCCAGCTCGCCACCGTGGAGGACGTCGCAGCCGCCGTTGCCTTCCTGGCCAGCCCGGGCGCGAGTGCCTTCGTCGGACAGGTCCTGCAGCCCGGCGGCGGCGTCACCAGAACTCGGGCCTGACCCCTCTCGACCAGATGATCAAGACCCGATGAGCCAACAAGGAGGAACGTTGCCCGAACCGACGCCCGTACCTGTCGGACCGGTCGACGGGCGCCTGGTGCCGCGGTTCGCCGGAGTTTCGACCTTTGCCAGGCTTCCCGAGATCGACCGGGTGTCGGACTACGACGTGGCCGTGCTCGGCGTTCCTTTCGACAACGGGACGTCTTACCGGCCGGGAGCCAGATTCGGCCCGATGGCCGTCCGTCAGGCGTCACGGCATCTGCGGCCCGGATATCACGTCGAGCTCGGGCTGTCGCCTTTCCAGTCCATCCAGGTCGTTGACGCGGGGGACGTCCCGGTGACGCCCTTCGACATCGACGCCGCGATGAAGCAGATCCAGGGTCAAGCCGGCGATCTGATCGGCGGCGAGCGCAGGGTCGTGGCCATCGGCGGCGACCACACGATCGCGCTGCCGATGCTGCGCGCGGTCGCCGCGCTCCGCGGCCCGGTCGCGCTCGTGCACTTCGACGCCCACCTGGATACCTGGGACACCTACTTTGACGCGCCGACGACGCACGGCACCGTGTTCCGTCGGGCCTTCGAGGAAGCATTGCTGATCGAGGATCACTCCGTGCACATCGGCATCCGCGGGCCGTTGTATGGCGAGTCCGATCTGGCTGACGACCGCAGGTTCGGCTTCCGTACCATCCGCACCAGTGATGTCGATGACCTCGGGATCCGCGGCACTATCGATGCGATCCTGGACCGCGTCGGCGACCTGCCGGTCTATCTGTCGTGCGACATCGACGTCCTCGACCCGTCGATCGCACCGGGGACCGGCACACCCGAGGCCGGCGGGCTCACCAGCCGCGAACTGCTGCGGGTGCTGCGCGGGCTCACGAACGTGCACCTGGTCGGCGCGGATGTGGTCGAGGTAGCTCCGGCATATGACCATGCAGAGCTCACCACCGTCGCGGCGGCGACGGTGGCGTACGACCTGATCACGCTCATGGCCCGCGGGCCTATAGCGAGCGGGTCATGACGTCGGTGACGCACCCGGCGCTTCGGCGCAAGGGCTGGGACATCACGGCGGACGGCGAGTTCTACATGCCGACCAGGGCCTTGTTCGGCCGCGGGATCGCGATCCGGGTCGCCGAGCATGTCGCCGCGCTGGGCGCCGGCGCCGTGGTCCTTGTTACCGATCCCGGTGTCCGCGCCGCCGGCCTGGTCGCACCGGTCGAAGCGGCATTGGCCGGCGCCGGGGTAGCCGTCACTGTATTCGAGCAGGTACAGCCCAACCCCAGGGACACCGACTGCCTGGCAGGTGCGGAGCTGCTGCGCTCTGGCGGTCAGCGGATGCTGGTTGCAGTCGGCGGAGGGTCCGCGATCGACACCGCCAAGTGCATCGGCCTGCTGGTCACCAACGGCGGGCACCCGCGAGACTGGGAGGACTTCGGGGCCCTGCAGCATGACCCGCTCCCGGTGATCGCGATCCCGACGACCGCGGGGACCGGCAGCGAGGTCAGCCCATCCGCCGTCATCACCGACACCGTGCGCAAGAAGAAGATGAACCTTTTCGACCTGCGCAACTGCCCGCGGATCGCACTCGTCGACCCTGACCTGACGTTCTCCTGCCCGCCGCCGGTGACCGCCGCCGCTGGCATGGACGCGCTCTCCCACGCGGTCGACTCGCTCCACTGCCGCCTCGCAACACCCGCCTCTGACGCGCTCGCGCTTGAAGGCGCCAGTCTCGTGGCGCGCTACCTCAGGCGCGCGTTCACCTCGCCTTCGGATATCGAGGCGCGGTGCGGGATGGCGCAAGGCAGCCTGGCTGCGGGACTTGCGGTCGGGCTCACCGACGTCTCAGGTGCGCACGCGCTGGCCGAGGCGATGGGCGGGTTGTACGGCCATCCGCACGGTTACTGCTGCGCGGTCAGCATGCCGCCGATCATGGAGTACAACCTGCCGGTGAGCACGGACAAGTACGCACGGCTGGCGGTCTCGCTCGGCGCCGGTCATCCCGGTTCCACGCCACCGCAGCTCGCCGCGGCTGCGGTCGCCGCGATCAGGGATCTCCGCGCCGACCTTGGCGTTCCGTCGATGGGTGACCTGATCAGGGCCGAAGACCTGGACGTCCTGGCGCACAAGGCGGAGGCGAACACGAGCACGCCGTCCAACCCGCGCGATGTGGCGGCTGCCGACTACCGCGCGATGTTTGCGCGCGAAATGGCGGTCGACAGCACGCACGACTAGGTAGAGAGCGGCAGCCGAAAGAGGGAGAATTAGACGGCTGTAGTAGCGTTTGGGGATTCTCGGCCCGTCTTGGTGCCGGCGCTGAAGCTGAGGAGCCTATGACGACAAGGCTGACCGGCCGGACCGCCGTAGTCACCGGAACCGCGCACGGTATCGGCACCGGCATCGCCGACGCACTGGCTGCGGGCGGCGCGGTTGTGCATCGCGTCGACAAGGACACGGTCGACCTCACAAACGACGGTGCGGTGCGCGAGTTCTTCGCCGGACTGGACGCTGTCGACATCCTGGTCAATAACGCAGGCGGCGTGTCCGGCCAGGTCGGCGTCCCGCTGGAGGATGTCAGCGATCAGGACTGGTACGCGGTGGTCGATGCGAATCTGACCACTGCTTTCCACTGCACGCGCGCCGTCATTCCTGAGATGAAGAAACGCGGCTGGGGCCGCATCGTGAACATCTCCTCAGCTGCCGGACTCACCGTCAGCAAGACGGGGATCCAGGCCTATGCCAGCGCCAAGGCGGCGCAGATGGGCTTCACCCGGCAGATGGCGCATGAACTCGGCCCGTTCGGGATCACGGTGAATTGCATCGCGCCAGGCTTCATCCTGTCCAATCCGACCAGCATCGTTCAATGGGAGAACTACGGCTCCGACGGCCAACAGGCCATGATCGACGGTATCGCCACGCGGCGCCTCGGAAAACCAGAAGATATCGCCAACGGCGTGCTGTTCTTCGTGTCAGCGGAGTCCTCCTGGGTCACCGGGCAGATAATCGCTATTGACGGCGGCGACGCCCTCCTTTAGCCCGCCTGGTCGACCATCTTGAACCAGGCGGGCTTCCAGCTAAGTGGTTAGTTTTTCAGCCGCCTTACCCGATTGGCTGGAAGTAGTGATGCAGCGTCCAGTCCGCGAGGCTGACCCCCATGTTGCGGCCTGCGACGTCGGCGAAACGGAAATGGATGCCCAGCCACACTCGTGCGTTCACGACGTCCGCGCGCAGAGCCTGACCGGTGTCGTAGTGACGGACAACATTTGGTACTGCCGTTGAGATGAGGTTGAGGTTCAGGTTGTGGTCGCCGAAGAGCTGCTCCATCGCCTCCGAGAAGGACGCTGCGTAGCTGTTGTAGCCGCTTATGTAATCCGGATAGGGCGGATTGACGATGAATGGAGTCCAGCCTGGATCCGCGGTTGTATCCGGGTTGCCGTCCGTGTCGGCCAGCTGTATGGCGGTGCTTGGTCGCCATATGCCATAGAACAGTTTGGCCCGCCATGCGGTGATCAGCGCATCGGCGACAGTCATGTCGACTGCCGCGAACATCCGGGCGGACTGCACGATGTCGAGTCCGCGGCTGGCGGCTTCGTCACGCATCGCGCGGTTGAACTGCACGACAGGGGTTCCTGAGAAGAACAACGCGGTGGCCGTCTGGTCGGGAGTTCGCATGGTAGATGAGGCTGAGCCCAGTGCCTTCACCTCCGCGAAGTCACGCGTATAACGGGCTGACGTGAGGGCGGGCGGTGGCGGCGGTGCGAACTGTGTCGCGCTGTTGACCAGCAGCGGCGTCACCCCGCCTAGCCATGGCACGGCCATCGGGGCGAACGCCGGGGGCGTGGGTCGCCACACTCCAGGCGCCGGCGGCTTGGTGAAGAACACGGGAGCGTTGCGGCCGTCGTTGGCACGCGCGTCTATTAGCTGTTGGGCCACTTGCTCACCGAAAGCGATGCCGTTCGACTTCGCGGTCCCGTCGGGGATGCCGGCGAGTGAGACGGCAAGGTCCGCGTCCAGAGTGGACTGAGCGTAGGGCTCGTACGTCTCGAGGATCTTGTGGGCGGCAGCTGCGGCCGCCGCTGTCGCCGATGTGCCTTCCGGAGCGTGGTCATTGAATAGATATGGCTGGTAGCCGCCTTCCACGCCGACCACTGCGTCATAGATGGCGGCGTGCATGAACGCCATGTAAAGAATCTGCTCCTGCACCGCCCTGGTCGTGTCGCCCACCAGTGTGGTGACCCCGATCGCGTTCCAGTCGGCAACGACGGACGCGTTCTCGAAGGGAGTGCTAGGTCGCACGACAGCGTTCGCCGGGGTGGCGGACAGCGGAATAGCGAGCGCTGCGGCGACGCCGAAACCGAGCAACAGCCGACGCCGAGTACGACGTATCCGCGCGGTATCCAGGGCCGAAAATAGGGCAAGTCTCATGGTGTCCCCCCAAAACGCAAACCGATTTTGGTTTTCGTTCGTGCGTTCCCGGGAGCCAGATTGCCCTTCATAGCAAACGTACGCTCCCCGATGACCGCATGTTGTGGTTCGATCCTCTCTTGAATATCGGTGGGAGGCCATACGACATTTGGCTTATTCTTTGTTTGAGTTTGGTGAATTGGTATGGATCTCACGGTGTTGCTTCAGGCCGTTGATGCCTTGCGGAAGGCGACCGACGGTGATCTTTCTGTGCTGCTCGATCCGGGCGTAGCCGACGCATTGATGCGCGTTTTCCCTTCGGAGAAAATCAAACTTGTGGATCTGGATATCAGCAGTCATAACCGTACTGTTATCGAATTGTCCGCTCTTGAGGATGCTCCGAGCTTCCTCGATCAGCACCGAGTCCTTCAGTCGCAGCACATTGAGATGCATCCCGGCTGGATTGCTGCTGACGAAGGTCAGCAGGATCTGGTCATGTCGCTCCCGGCACCACCCAGCACCGATCGTCGGCTCGTGTTTGTTGCGAGACCAGGGCGACCGTTCGGGGACGCAGAGCGGAGTGCCGCTGTGCTACTTCAGCCGCATATCGTCGATGCCCTGCGTGTACAGGGCCGCATATCCACGTCACGGCTGTTGACCGAGCGGCAGCGCGAACTGCTCAGCCTGGTCGCGGCCGGCCACGACAACATCGCGATCGCGTGCCAGCTCGGCCTTTCGCCCGGCACCGTGCGCAAACACCTTGCGAACGCCTTCGCCCGCCTCGAAGTCTCAAGCCGGACAGAGGCTGTCGCCAAGATCTGCCCGGACATTACCTGGCAGTGGAGCTCGTAAGTCTCTTCAGGACGTCAAAGAAAGTGCGTGCGACAACGATGTGATAGAGACTCTCAGGATTGCTAGTCCAGCGCACTGGGCCCTCAAAGAACCGGCCTTATCCCGCACATGATGGTGAATCGCCCGTTACGCTGTCGGATTGACGGCATGTTTCCTCCTGGTATGGTGCGGGTGGCCTGATTCACCGGCCAGACGATCGCGATTGACGGCGGCGATGCTTTCTTTCAGCCAGGACGACGCGACGTATGTGCGTGAGCTCGCCGAGTTTGTCGCATTGCCTAGCGTGAGCCGGGATGCTTCGGCGGACACGATGCTCGCTGCTGCGCACTGGGTCGCCGACCGGCTGGAGTTCGCTAACGGACGCGTGGTGCAGACCACTGGTCATCCAGCGGTTCTCAGCGAATGGCTCGGTGCGCCAGGCGCGCCAACCGTGCTGGTGTACGGCCATATTGACGTGCAGCCGACCGGGGACCTCGACGAGTGGCGGACGCCGCCATTCGAGCTGACCGTCGACGGCGACATCATGCGCGGCCGCGGCGCCACCGACGACAAGGGACCGGTCTATATCGTCCTGAAGACCGCCCAGGCTTTCCTGGAGCAAGAAGGCGGCCTGCCACTCAATGTGAAGTTCCTCTTCGAGGGCGAGGAAGAAATCGGCAGCCCGAACCTGCCAGCCTTCCTCGAAGAGCACACCGCCGACCTCGCAGCCGATCTCGTCATCTCCGCCGACGGGGCGATGTGGCGACCCACTGAGCCGTCGGTCGCGCTCGCGTCCAAGGGCCTGGTCAGCCTCGACATCAAGGTCGATGGCGCGAACACTGATCTGCATTCTGGCCGGTTCGGCGGCACCGTAGCCAATCCGGCGCATGTGCTCAGCGAGATCCTGGCAAGCCTGCACGACACGGACGGGACCGTCGCGGTACCCGGCTTTTACGACGGCATCCCGCCGCTCACCGATGAGCGCCGTCGCCAGATAGCCGAGATCTCCTTTTCCGAGACCGACTACCTGCACGAACTCTGGCTCGACGAAGCGCATGGTGAAGCCGGGTACACCACGCTCGAGCGGCTATGGGAGCGGCCGACGCTCGACGTCAACGGCATTACGGCCGGCGGCAAATACACCGTCATCCCGCACGTAGCGGTCGGCCACATCTCCTGCCGGCTCGTTCCCGGGCAGGACCCGGACGCGGTGATCGAGGCGATCGCCAGGCATGTCGGCCATGCCCCGACGGCGGGCGCGCACGTCAGTGTGCACCCCGACTCAGCCAGGATCTCCGCTTACACGATCGCCGCCGATCACCCGGCCATCAGGGCGGCGACGGCCGCGCTGGAGTCCGTCTACCCAGGGCAGCCAGTCCTGCAGGTCAACGTCCCAGGCACGCTGCCGGCAACCGTGCTCTTCGAGCGGCAGCTCGACGCGAAGACCTTGTTCTTCTCCTTCTCAACTGCCGACGAGAAGCTGCACGCTCCCAACGAGTTCATGCGGATCCGCCGGCTGAGGGAAGGAATGCGGGCCTGGGAGCAGCTGTGGCGGCTGCTGGCAGAAGGCGAGCACCGGCTGCCCCCGGCCGGTGCGCAGGCGAGCAGTGCCGGCGAACCGCCCGGCGGCTGAACAGGAGCGGCCATGTTCGTGACGATCAACGGCAACGACCTCAACGTCCATGTCCTCGGTCCCGAGGACGCGCCGGTGCTGATCGCGCATCATGGCGGCGGCGGAATCGGCTCGCTGGCCGAGCCCAAGGCGACGTTCGGCCCGCTCGCCGATGAGATGCGGGTAGTGGTCTTCGACGCTCGCGGCTGCGGACGCAGCCAGGGTACGCCGCCGTTCTCGCACGAGCAGTGGGCAGCCGATGTCGACGGGCTCAGGCAATGGCTCGGTGCCGACGACATCGTGATCGCAGGCGGTTCCTACGGCGGATTCATCGCGATGGAGTACGCGCTCGCTTACCCAGACCGGGTCAAGGCGATGATCCTGCGAGACACCTCGGCCGACAACTCCAACCTGGAGCGCGCGTATGAGAACGCGCGCAACCAGAACCGCGTCTGGATCAACTGGGAGAACTTTGACCGGTACTGGACTGGCAAGATCCGCGACGACGCGGACCTCAAGGCGCGGTGGGAAGAGATCATCCCGCTGTATGACTACGAGTACGACCCGGCGGCCGCTGCGGCGCGGGTCGAGTCGGGGAGCTACCGCTACGAAACGCACAACTGGTGCTTCCAGCGGAACATGCCGGGCTACGACCTCAAGCCGAAGCTCCCCGGCGTGCGATGCCCGACGCTGGTGACGGTCGGCCGGACCGACTGGATCACCCCGGTGGCGTCGGCGGAGACCATCGCGTCCCTGATACCGGGCGCGCAGCTCGAGATCTTCGAAAGGTCAGGTCATTCTCCCCAGATCGAGGAGGCCGCGAAGTTCCAGTCCGTTGTGCGCGATTTCCTCCGTCAGGTACTGGGCGCAGGCGCCACTTAACCGGCGTCAGCGACCGGGGCAGGCTCGATCGCGCCGACTGGTAACCGGGATGAGCAACCCGGCGCCCACGCAGCAGACCAGCGCCAGCGCGCCGCCGAGGGTTCGCAGCACGGTGTTCATGCCGCTGGCGATACCGGTCTGGCTGGCCGGGACTGCCTGGACGATCAGGTTGCCGAGAGCGGAGAACGCCAGCCCGATACCGACCCCGGGCACCGCCGAGCTCAGCAGCATGTCGTACGAGTGGCGGCTGGTCTGAGCGAGCCAGCCGCCGAGCCGAGAATCACCATGCCGATCGCACACGGCGGCAAGTACAGCCCGGCGGTCACGACCGATGCCCCGTAGCCGAATCCCGTGCTTGCCGGAAGCTGCGCGAACTGAGGCAGCAGCAAGAACCATGCGTACAGCCCGGCGCCGAGCAGAAAGGCGGCCAGATTGGCCGTCCAGACGCCGCGGACGCGCATCATCGCAATGTCGACAAGCGGATGGCTGCTGCGCAACTCGACGACGATCCACACGCCGCACAGCGCAAGCCCGGCCGCGAGCAGGGCCAGCGTGGGGCGCCCTGTCCAGCCCCAGTCGGCCGTCTGGGCGATCGCGATCAGGACGGCGGACAGGCCGGCGCTCATGAGCACTGCGGAGGCCCAGTTCACCTTGCTTCGGAGCGCGCACCTGTGATTCAGGGATGAACCACCACGTGCACGCGGCCGCCACGAGCATGGCAGGCAACGGAATCCAGAACAGCCAGTGCCAGCTCAGGTTCTCTACGAAATCAGCCCCCCGGCGACCAGGCCGAGCCCGCCGCCGACACCGAGGATCGCCGACATCAGCCCGATGCTCCCGGCAACCCGCGCGGGCGGGAACTCGTCCCTGGCGATCGCGAAGGACAACGGGAAGATCCCGCCTGCCACGCC